>CAZCJW010000053.1:0-15433 GCA_964499185.1 uncultured Propionivibrio sp.
TCGCCTTCATCAAGGTAACGGATCCGGTCAAAGCCGTGTATGGCGTGGAGGACTATTCTGAAGCCATCCGCAACATGATCATGACCACCTTGCGTTCGATCGTTGGCGAAATGGAGCTCGATCACGCCCTCTCCCAGCGCGACATGATCAAGGCGCGCCTGAAGGCCGGCGTTGCCGACGAGGCGCTGGATTGGGGGCTCACGGTCAAGTCCGTCGAGATCCAGGACATCAAACCATCGGAATCGATGCAGCGCGCCATGGAGTTGCAGGCCGCCGCCGAGCGGGAGCGGAAGGCCATGGTTACCAAGGCAGAGGGCGAAAAGCAGTCAATGATACTTTCGGCCGAAGCGCGCCTCGAATCAGCCAAACGCGACGCGGAGGCACAGATCATGCTGGCCGACGCCTCCTCCCAAGCGATTACCAAGGTTACCGCAGCGTTCGGCGAAAACGAATTGCCGATGCTTTATCTGCTCGGTGAAAAATACATTGCCAGCATGGGAAAAATGGCCGAATCACCCAACGCCAAGGTAGTTCTGCTACCTGCCGACCTGCAGAACACGCTGCGCGGACTCTTTCAAAAATTGCAGAAACCCTGACGAACCCCATGCAAGAATCATTGGAATTTCCGTTTGACTGAGAAAAAGCAACTCGTCTGGGGATACCTTGCCGCTTTTTTTACCCTGCTGATGTGGGCAGGCTTTTCCCTGATCTCCAGACTTGGCGGGAAAAGCGTCCTTACGCCCTACGACATCTTCGCGCTGAGACTGATCACCGCCTCGACCATACTTCTCCCGTTCGTGGGCAGCATGCCGGCCCGGTTCTGGGCGGACAAACGATTGTGGTTGCTGACCTTCCTGTGCAGCCTGATCTACTGTCCGCTGGCTTATACCGGGTTCAAGTATGCGCCTGCCGCGCATGGCGCGATCTTGCTGTCCGGAATGCAGCCGTTCCTGATCAGCGCGGTGGCCTGGCTGCTGGTCGGCACCCGTCCGGGGCGACTTCGTTCCATCGGCCTCGGTCTGATCGGCGCCGGGATTATCTGCGCAGCCATGCCGTACCTGACGCAATGGTCCCCGGATTACGCATTCGGGGACTTGCTGATCCTGCTCAGTTCGATCTGCTGGGCCTTCTATGGAGTACTTGCCGCACGCTGGAAATACTCCGCCTGGACACTGACACGCGCCATCGCCTTCGGCTCGTCGATCGTCTATCTCCCCATCTACTGGCTATGGCTGCCCAAGGAACTATCCAGTGCGCCGCTTTCCATGATCATCATTCAGGGGACCTTCCAGGGCATTTCCGCCACCATCCTGGCTATGCTGACCTACCTGAAATCTCTTGAACTATTGGGTCCGGAACGCACCGCTTCGTTTCTGGCCCTGGTTCCCGTGGTTATCGGAGTGCTCGCCGTGCCGCTGCTTGATGAACCGCTGACGCCCTGGCTCGGCAGCGGCATTGTTTTCGTATCGCTGGGCTCGTACGTTGCATCCAAGACCAGAAGAACCTGAGCGCCCGATCTTTCGCGCGCTCCCCACGCGCATCAGCGCGAAACCGTCGACGCCGACAATCTCAGAACACAGCAGGTGCAATATTAACCGCCGGATGCTTCCGTCACAGGCTTCTCGTACATGCCTCTTCGTGCGAATCCCTTCGATCCTAAAACTTGATAATTCACATAAGATTTAAACCATAATATATTGTTAAATATAAATAAAATAGTTACAAAAGATTCGATTTCTACAACATTGCTACAATGCTCCGCCACTCCCCCATCTTTACCCGGATCTTCTCATGCCAGAACATTTCATTCCCGGCAAAGACGCCTCGCTCGAAGCGTCCATCAGCCGAATGCAGGACAAACTCACCGAGATCGGTTTTGAGGTCGAGGAGCGTTCCTGGCTGAATCCGGTCGATGGCATCTGGTCGGTGCATGTCGCCGATCGCGACTGCCCCCTCCTTTTCACAAACGGCAAGGGCGCCACACGGTTGGCCGCACAAGCTAGTGCACTCGGTGAATTTTTTGAACGGCTATCGACGAACTATTTCTGGAGCCACTACTTCCTTGGCGAGAAGTACGCGGCTCATCGCTTCGCGCACCATCCGGAAGAGCGGTGGTTCGCGTTCGACCCCGATCATGGCGGATGGCCCGAGGAGTTGCTTACCCCCGATCTGCACGAGCTTTACAACCCGGACAACGCGATCCCGCCGCAAGCGCTGGTCGACTGCAACTCCGGGAAGATCGAACGCGGCATCTGCGCTCTCCCCTTCACCCGTCTCAGTGACGACGAGAACGTCTGGATGCCGGTCAACATCATCGGCAATCTCTACGTCAGCAACGGGATGTCGGCAGGCAACAGCATGGAGGAAGCGCGCGCGCAGGCGCTGTCGGAAATCATCGAGCGCCATGTCAAGTTCCGCGTAATTCGGGAAGGGCTATGCTTGCCCGACGTTCCTGAAGCCGTCATCGCCCGCTTCCCGCGACTGGCAGACGACATACGGGACCTGCGCGCCGCCGGTTTCGGCATCCTGGTCAAGGATGCTTCGCTGGGGGGACGCTATCCCGTTCTCTGCGTCACCCTGCTCAATCCCGAAGACCAGGGGTGCTACGCCAGCTTCGGTGCGCATCCCCGCTTCGAGATTGCACTCGAACGAGCTCTCACGGAACTCTTGCAAGGCCGCGCGCTGGACGCCCTGGGTGGATTCCCGGAACCGGGCTTCGATCTTGACGAAGTTGCCAGCGCCCCCAACCTGGAAATCCACTTCGTTGATTCCAGCGGAGTCATCCACTGGGACTTCCTGGGCAACGCCCCGGATTTTGATTTCGTCGACTGGAATTTCAGTTCGTCCACGCACGAGGACTACGTGTGTCTGGTCGACATGGTCCATGACGAGGGATTCGACATTTACGTCGCCGACTACACGCATCTCGGCATGTACACCTGCCGGATCATTATTCCCGGTATGTCGGAAATCTACCCGTTCGACGATCTCGAATACGAGAACAACAGTTTCGCCAACGAAATCCGCGAACCGATCCTCTTCCTTTCCGACCTTGACGAAGAAGAATGCGAATGCCTGCTCGACACCCTCAACGATTCGGGCATTGACGACCAACGTCCGGTTGCCGCACTGATCGGATTGGCAGCGGATGCGGGGTCGTTCTGGGAGAACTTGCGGGTGGGCGAACTCAAACTGCTGCTGGCGCTGGCCATCGCCGACGAAGAGGCCACCCGCGAAGGGTGCGACTGGGTTCGGCATTTTGCGCAGATCGATCCGCAACGCCTGCGGGTCTACCGCTGCATCGAAAGTCTCCTCGGCCTAAGTGATTCGAGTGACTTCGAGACCTACCGAGTGGCGCTCGAGAACCTCTATGGACCAGCGACTCTCGACCGGGCCAGGGCATTGCTTACGCGTGAGGAGCGTTTCTTCGGAATTCCCGCCCCTGGGCTCGAACTCACCGGATGCTTGCTGCACCAGCGGCTGCTTGACGCCTACGCGAAGGTACACCGGCAGCACACGACAGGAGACGGCGCATGACGTACGAAGAACACCTGGACGAGGTCGCCACGCTGCTGACGGAAATCTACACGCTGGCAGACGACGTTGCGATCGATATCGTCATGCGCGCGCAGGCCGACGACTACTTCAGCGGTCACGACGACGATCCATCGATCTGCACCCAAGAGCGGGCCGAGCAGGATGCTAGAACCGTATTCAAGAAGTACAGGCCAGCCAAGAAACAGCGTTAGTTCTCGCATCCAGGATTCGTATCACTCCTCAAGCTCTATTCCTTGGTTCGCCGCCGACCATGTCCCTATCCAGGCGAGCAACTCGGCCACCGGCAGCGGGCGCGCGAAATAGTAACCCTGCAGTTCATCGCATCCGGCGGAAGCCAGTGCAAAACGCTGCTCAATCGTTTCCACACCCTCGCCCACGACTTTCAGTCCCAGCGTATGCCCGAGCCCGATAATGGCCTGTGTAATGGCATGGTCCTTCGGATCCGTCAGCATGTCGTTGACAAACGACTGGTCGATCTTCAGCTTGTCAATCGGGAAGCGATAAAGGTAGTTGAGACTCGAATAGCCCGTACCGAAATCATCGACGGAAAGCTCGATCCCCAGCGCCTTGATCCCGTGCAACTGGTCGATCGTGCGCCCCCGGTCGATCATCAGCAATGACTCGGTCAGTTCGAATTCGATGGTTCCCGTGTTGTTGCCATGCTTCTGCAGTATCAAGCGCACACTGTCGACAAGTGCTTCATCCTGGAATTGCGCCGCCGAAAGATTGATCGACACTGCGATGTCGCCAACTCCTTTATCCCGCCATTCGGCCTGCTGTCGGCAGGCTTCGTCAATGATCCAGTAGCCCAGCGGAACAATCAAGCCGCATTCCTCGGCAATCGCTATGAAATGCGCCGGCGACACCAGTCCACGAACGGGATGGCGCCAGCGCACCAGCGCCTCAACCGCAAGAAGTTCGCCACTAAGCGCATCGACGCGCGGCTGATAGAACAGGCATAGTTCGTCGCGCTCGATGGCTCCATGCAAGTCCTGCTCAATCTCCACACGCTCGCGCTGGGCGCGATCCATCTCCCGGGTAAAGAACTGGGCGTTGTTGCGCCCCTCATCCTTGGCGTGATACATCGCGGCGTCGGCGTTACGCATCAGCGTCTCTACACTGTCGCCATCCTCCGGATAGAGTGCAATGCCCACACTGCAGGATACGTTGAGTTCGACGCCGTTGACCAGATGCGTCGCGCGGATCAGCGGGATCAGGCGATTTTCGACGATGCTACCGACTTCCCGGGCATTCATCACATCGCTGAAGACCACGACGAATTCGTCTCCACCCAGACGACTGACCGTATCTCCAGAACGCACCACCTCCAGCAAGCGCCGGGCAACCGACTGCAGCAAACCATCGCCGACATGATGACCCAAGGTGTCGTTGATGCTCTTGAAACGGTCGAGATCCATGAATAGCACCCCGACGCGCCGTGCGCTGCGCCGAGCCTGCTGGATCGCCATATTCAGCCGATCAAGACATAAGGCGCGGTTGGGCAGATCCGTAAGGATGTCGTGATGGGCGAGGTGACTGATCCGCCGCTCATTGTCCTTGCGCTCGCTGATATCGAGGAAGGTGGCCACAAAATGAATGACGTCGCCGTCTGAATCGCGCACAGCGTTGACCACCGCCCAGATCGGGAAGGTGTCTCCATTTTTGCGCCGTATCCATTGTTCCCCTTGCCATGTTCCACGTACTCGCGCCGTTTGCCATAGCTGCTCGAAGAACGCATCTGGATGGTGTCCGGAGCGCAGAAAATCGGGGCGTTGCCCGACGACCTCAGAATACTCGTAAGACGTCGCGCGCAAAAATGCACGATTGACGGTGACGATCTCCCGTTCGGCATTGGTAACCATGATGCTTTCGGACGACGCTTCGAATACCCTGGCCCAGAGTTCGAGCCGGGATTCCATCTGCTTGATTCGTCCGATAGGGGCAAAGGTTGTCAGCACCGCATCCTGTCCCTGATAGTTCAGCCTCCGCGCCGAGAGTAGCGCCCAACGGTCTTCCCCGCTGCCCTTCCAGTTCACTTCGAACTCATCGACCCCTCCGCGATCGGCCAGTTGCTGGAAGAATTCTGCACGCAGAGGCCGATCCATGCCGCGTTTCCATGGATCCACCGCCTGGTCATAAAGCCAGGCAAAAGCAGGAGCATTGGCGTGCAGAATCTCGTGCCTCGGAATCGCCGTCACCATTAGAGGCATCGGGATGGCCTCCAGCAGTTCGCGCTGTGCCTCCGCGGCACGAGCGCTCGCCGCGAGTTCCTGCTGCGCAAGCCGGAACCGATCGAGTTGATCGAGCATTCCATTGAATGTATTGACCAAGCGTCCGAGTTCATCACCGGAATTCCACGATGCCCGCAGCGAATAATCAGTGGTTCGGCTGACTTCGCCCGCTACGCCAGCCAATCTCCGGATGGGTAGTGCGATCATCCGGGCCACGAAATAGACCACCGAAAGAATGAGTAACAGCAAGACAACGGCCGCGCCGAGATGCCACCACATACGCGAGAACAGTCGGTCGATGCGCCCATTGAGCAGCGTGCCCAGTACTGTCCCGGCATCTTTCCAAGCCAACCGAAGACTCGCTTCCAGTTCGGTTTCACCCAGCCGGATTGCTTGCTCGCTATCAGCCGCCGACGAATCGAGGGCAGCGCGGCGCGTTGCTGAGCGCAATGTTTCTATTGCCGCCACCAAACGGGCACGCGATGGATCAAGCGCGATCCGCAACGGTAAATCGCCAGCAGCAGCAGCCTCGGAATAATCCGACGCAATCGCACGCGTCAAGGAGTCGAGCCGACCTTCAACGATCAGGTACTCGGTCTGCCGCTGCTGGCGAAGTTCTGGCGATGTAGTCAAACTCACAGCCAACGCCTTTTCCCCAAGACGGGTAGCCACGTCATAAAGCTCCGGAAAGCGCAACACCACAAGAGACATCGTGTAGTAGCTGTCCAGGTCGGGATCAAGAATCAAGTTTGATTGGTTGCCGATACGCGTAACCAGCGCCTGTACTGCTTGAGACAGCAACTGCACCTCGCCTGAAACAGTCGCCGAAATACTCTCAACAAGACGCAGCTTTTCGGCCAGTTGCAATGCCTGCTCACGGCTCCCCAGCACGTCGCCATATCGACTCTCCGCCTCGAGCAGGCGCTCTGCCCTTGCGACGGGAGTAGTAGACCGTTCGGGAAGAATCGTCTCGCGAATCACACTGATGTAGACGTTGCCGGCGATCTCCTTGCGAGCGAAATCGATAGCGATGAATTTCTCATTGATCAATATCGACGATACAAAGATAACAGCCGACAAGTCGAGTACATAAATCAGTACCAGCTTGCGGCTAACGTTCAGATTGCCGATCAACCGCTGTATGAAACCAAACATGCCGAATTCCTGTAGTGCGTTCCATGCCGGGCACCAATCCGGCCTCTTGTTTTCGTTCGCTCACCGGGTGATAAGCAGATCTCGATGGGTTATCAAGATCGGAGGCCGCAGTTTCTCAAGCCATCCGTCCTCTCACGTTCCTTCAGCCAAACAGCAAGATTCTGTCCCATTGCAAGGCTGGACTGGACCAGCGCCCTGACCCCCCCTTGAGCATTGGCCGCCGATGCAGGCACCTCGATGTTCACCTGATGAACAGCGATCGACCGCCGCTTGCTGTCGATTAGAGAAAACTGCCCCTGCAGCACCCCCCTGCTCTCCTGTACAGAGCCGAATACCTGGGAGAACTCATGCAGTTCGACGCGCAGCAGGCAATCGGTAGCCACACCGCTATTGACACTGGCAAAGCCGAGTTGCCGGCGTAACTGCTGAGCAACCAGTGTTCGCGGCGATGCGGCCCAGCGGCTGTCAGCGTATTGCCGGCGCTTGAGAGGATCATCGTAGTCCAGTCGGTAATCGATATGCGTGGTATCCAGCCAAGGCGCCGCCCAGACCTCGAGCGCCATCCGCGCCCCGATACTCGCTGCCGCATCTTCGGCAATACGCGGCGCGGGCAGGCCGAAATCATAGACATTCGGCCGCGCCGTATTGCGCGAACCTGTCGCACACCCTGCGAGGAAAACAGTCAGCAGAAACAGAAGGCTTTTCTTCATGGTTTATCCCGAACAATGACCGGCGCCACGAAGCCCGCTTCGCCCGGCCCCGGTTGGACATTCTGACGGCCGAAAATCAGGCTTTGCGGCGATTCTTCCAGCATCAGCAGCACACGATTAAGTTGGTGCGACGTTGAGGCGAGTTCAGTGGAAAGCTCGTTCAGGCGCGGCGCAAGCGCACCGACTCCGTTACCTGACGGGTCGCCAACCGCCATTTCGAGTTTCTCGCTGGCCGACTGCAGGCGTGTGACCAGTCCACGGGCCTCGGAGAAGAACGATGCGGTCTGTTCAACGGTCTGCTCGGCATGGGACAGTATGGAATTCATGCGGCGCACGTTTTCCGCGCTGAGCAACTGCTGCAGGCGTGCCGTGGTCTCACTGGCATGCGTAGTGGCCGACTCGAGATTCGCCAGCGTTTTCGAGATCGCCAGACGGTTCTCCGGGCGCAGGATGTCGTTGATTCCGGACATGAGTTCACGAGCCTGCCGCAGCGTGTCGCCACCGACATCGGCCAATTCCTGAACCAGCGAATCCTGCATGCTTATGCGCGCCGCGGAAGCCAGAGCCTTGGGGTCTTTACCCTCATCCTCAAGCAGGATGTGGGCGATGCCTGTGACCCCCTGATATCCCAGCCGGGCGACGGTTCCGTGTGTGATCGGGACATCACTGCGCACGCTGATGGCAATCAGCGTGGTCCGCGCATCGGAGGGATCGAGCCGGATCGATTGAACCTTGCCCACCCGGATGCCGCGATAGCGAACCTGCGCCTGCGGATTAAGTCCGGTCACGTTGCGTCGGGTTTCGACGACGTAACTGTTGATGTCTTCCTGCCGGCCGCTGAACCACCAGAGTGCCGCAACCGCCGACGTCCCGAGGATCAGCAGAAAAAGACCGGCCACCAGTGCATGCGAGCGATTTTCCATGGTTTGTCCCTAGTTCACCTTCATGCGCATGGCCGCCTGAGCATGCTCCGAGCGAAAGAAGCTCTGAATGAAGGGATGATCAACCTTCAGGATCTCCGACGGTGGGCCATGGGCGATGATACGCTGCCCGGCCAGTACGGCAACACACGTCGCCAGTCCGGCCAGTGTGTCCAGGTCATGGGTCACCATGACCACGGTGAAGCCCAACTGCTTCTGCAGTGCGCCGATCAGCTGCACAAAATTGTCGGCCAGATCGGGGTCTAGTCCCGACGTCGGCTCATCGAGCACAAGCAATTCCGGCTCGAGTGCCAACGCCCGCGCCAGGGCGACCCGCTTGATCATACCGCCGGAGAGTTCGGCAGGCATCAACACTCCATGCCGTGGCTCAAGCTCGACCATGGCCAGTTTCATGAAAACGAGATCGTGGATCAGGCTTTCATCGAGAATACGCAGTTCGCGCAACGGGAAAGCAATATTGTCGAACACGGTCAACGCCGAGAACAACGCCCCGTGCTGAAAGAGCATGCCGAAACGGCGGCGGAGTTCGCGCCGGACGCGCGGATCGGGGTCTAGCACGTGTTGCCCGAACATCCGTACCGTCCCGCGCGTGGGAGGGAGCAAACCAACGATCTCGCGCAGCAGAGTGGTCTTGCCGCTGCCCGAGCCTCCCACCAGGCAGAGTATCTGGCCGACCTCGACATCCAGATCGATATCGTCGTGTATCACGAACTTGCCGAAGCGTGTCGTCACGCCGCGAAGCTCTATCACTCGCTCGTTCATCTCCATCTAGGTTCCTGGCATTCCGATACGGCGGGTAAGCACCGCGATTATGGCGTCGACGATAATCACCAGAGTAATCGCCGTGACGACCGACGACGTCGTCCGGACTGACAAGCTCTCGGTGTTCGGCCGCACCTTGAGGCCGAAATGACAGGCAATAAGCGCAATCAGCAGGCCAAAGCAGAATCCCTTGCCGATGCCGATCCACAGGTTGGCCAGCGGCACCACTTTGGGCAGGGTGTCGATGAAAAATCCGTAGGCCAGATCCATCTCCAGATTGGCCGAGACCATGCCACCGATGACGCCGGAAGCCGCGCACCAGACGACCAGCAACGGCATGGCCAGCGCCAGGGCTGCCACTTTGGGCAGGACGAGACGCAGCGATCGGGAAATACCCATCGTCGCCAGCGCATCGATTTCCTCGGTCACGCGCATCACGCCGATCTGCGCCGTCATCGACGATCCGGAACGTCCGGCCACCAGCACCGCAACGATAACCGGACCGAGTTCGCGGATGACACTGATGCCGATCAGATTGACGATGAAGATGTCCGCGCCGAATGCCTTGAGTTGCAGCGATGAAAGGTAGGACAGCACAACGCCGATCAGGAATCCGACCAGCGCCGTGACGGGCAGCGCCTGCGCGCCGCTCTTGTACAGCGTTGCGGAAAACTCCCGCCACGGGATGTCGCGCGGATGGGAAAACAGGTAGCCAATATCCAGCACCAATTGCCCGATCAGCGCGATCATGTCGCTCACGTGCTTGCCGGCAGACAGCACGCCTCTCCCCAAATCCGCCAGCCAGGCCAGTGCGGACCAGGGCACCTGGGTAGGCAGATGCGGTGACACGGCCGCTGCGCGCTCGAGAATGATGCGCTGCTCATCCGAAGCCACCAGAGAGGCCGGCCAGCACCGCCCCCAGGCCTGCCAGAGCAAGACCGCACCCACGCTGTCGAGACGCAAGAGCCCGGACAGGTCCCAGCAGGGATTTCCCTGCGCACAATCGCGCAGGCGCCCGCGCAGTTGATCCAGACTCGTCGGCAACATCGCCAGCGTCCATTCCCCGGAAAGAACGATCCGGGGCTTTCCGTCCGTTGCTGTAACCTCGATGGCTGCAACGGACATCGACCTAAGCCTCCGTCGTGACAGTCGAACGACGGCGCACACGCAGTTGCCAGCCGACACGCTGCCAACTCGCCGATTCTTCAGCCAGTGCGCCGGCAGTCAGCGGGTTATCCTGCAGCCACTGACCGGGCAATTCGATCAGGAAGCCCTGAGCAGACTGCTTGACCATGAAGGGCGGCAACGGGGAATCGTCCCGCGAACGACGCATCAACGCCGCCAGCCTGATGCAAAAAATCTGCCTCCAGAGTGGATCCTGGGACGGGATCAGCGGCAACTTCTCCATCTTGCCGCGTTGCCCGAGCACCAGCAACGACAGCCTCTCCTGATCTTTCTTGGAGAAACCCGGCATATCGGCACTGCTGACGATATAGGCTCCGTGCTTGTGAAACCCTCCGTGCGCGATCGAAATGCCGATCTCGTGCAACCCCACCGCCCAACGCAAAAACCGCACTTCGTTCTCATGTTCCGGTTGGTCGACCGGAATCAGTTGGCCAAGCAGTTGCAAGGCGGTCGCCTCGACCCGCGCCACCTGCTTGACATCGACCTGGTAACGCCGGATGAATTGCTTGACCGTGGTATCACGCATGTCGTGCTGATGAAACCGCCCCAGCAGGTCGTACAACACCCCCAACCTCAGGGCTCCTTCCGAATATGTCATGCGGGCAATTCCCAGCGTCGAAAAAACGGCCGAGAGGATAGCCACGCCCCCCGGGAATACGGGTATCCGATCAGGCCTTAAGCCAGAGAACTTCAGGCCGGCCGCGGATCCGGCGCGGATCAGCTGGGCCTTGAGCTTTTCCACCCCCTCCCGCGAGATGCCGGGCCCACCGTCAGGGTTGAGCCCATTGATTTCCATGATGTCGGCGATCGCCTTGGCCGTACCCGAGGAGGCCACTGATTCGGTCCATCCGTAAGCCCGGTAATCATGCGCAATGATCTCGATCTCGCGTGCGGCAGCGACTTCGGCTTCAAAGAAACGCTTCTTGTCGATCTTGCCGTCCGGGAAGAAACGCAAGGAGAAGCTGACACAGCCCATGAACAGCGACTCCATGACCAGCGGCTCAACCTTCCTGCCAATGACGAACTCGGTCGAACCACCGCCGATATCCACCACCAGACGCTTGTGCCGAGCCGGCGGCATGGCATGCGCCACGCCGATGTAGATCAGGCGTGCCTCCTCCCGGCCACCGATCACTTCAATCGGAAATCCCAGGGCGGCTTCCGCCTTGTGAATGAACACCTTGGCATTCTTGGCCACACGCAAGGTATTGGTGGCCACGACGCGTACCGCTTGCGGCTGGAACCCCCGCAACCGCTCGCCGAACCGGCTCAGCGTCTCCAATCCCCGTTGCTGGGCCTCATCGTCGAGAATCTTCTCCCGCGACAATCCGGAGGCCAGCCGGACCGGCTCCTTCAGTGAATCCAGGGGGTAAATCTGGTCATCGACAACCCGTCCCACCTCAAGTCGAAAACTGTTGGAACCAAGATCAACCGCCGCTATCTGTTCGTACCCCATGGCCAGCCTTTTCTGAATTCATAATCTAGGAATCGTTGCCCGAAGATTCTATCACCGAGGTCCACACGCCATCGGGCCACGAACAATCTTCCCCGCGGGATGTCAGACGCCGCATGGCCAGAAAACGCATCCTTGGCGACCTCTCTACCGACACATTTATGCAACACATAATTCACACAATTGCGATTAAAGCGCCCGCTCTTGCCCCTCTTTCCCATTCCTGATCCAATGCTGGCATGACGACACGAACCCCCCCCCAAAAAAACGGCGCGATTCCGTATCCCGCCCAGCATTTCCTGAATCGCGAGCTTGGCATTCTGGCCTTCAACAGTCGTGTTCTGGCACAGGCAAAGAATCCGAAAACTCCACTACTTGAGCGCTTGCGCTACATCTGTATCGTCAGCAGCAACCTCGACGAGTTTTTCGAGATCCGCGTGGCCGGCCTGAAGGAACAGGTCAAACTCCACTCGCTGGCCACCACCCCGGATGGCATGTCGGCTCAGACCGCCTTGGAACACATCAGCCGCGACGCGCATGCCATCGTTGAAGAACAATACGCCCTTTTCAACAACGAGATTCTGCCCAAGCTAAGGTCTGAGGGCGTCGAATTCCTGCGTCGAAGCGAGTGGAGTGAAGCCCAACTCGAATGGGTCAAGGGGTATTTTTTCCGTGAGGCCATGCCCGTCCTGACCCCGATTGGTCTGGATCCGTCGCACCCTTTCCCGCGCCTGCTCAACAAGAGCCTCAATTTCGGTGTGGAACTCGAAGGAACGGATGCCTTCGGGCGCTCTATCGACAAGGCCATCGTTCAGGCACCGCGCGTGCTCCCGCGAGTCATCCGCCTACCCAAGGATTTATGCAACTGCGAGTACAGCTTCGTCTTTCTTTCCTCGGTATTGCATGAGTTCGTCGGCGAATTGTTCTCGGGCATGAACGTTCTCGGTTGCTACCAGTTCCGCGTAACACGCAACAGCGATCTCTTTGTTGACGAAGAAGAAGTCAAGAACCTGCGCGCCAGCATCCAGGGCGAATTGCCGCAGCGGCACTTTGGTGACGCGGTGCGTCTTGAGGTTGCCGACAACTGTTCCCAGGCCATGGTCGACTTTCTCCTCGCACAGTTCGGACTCGGCAATAATGACCTGTATCGCTTTGCCGGCCCGGTCAACCTGGTACGGCTGATGCAGATCCCGGACCTCGTACAACGAACCGACCTGAAGTTCGCCCCCTTCCAGGCGGGAACACCAAAGGCCGTCAAGAAGACCCATTCGGCTTTCGCTTCCATCCGTGCCGGAGACATCCTCCTGCATCATCCTTACCAGAGCTTCACGCCGGTCATCGAGCTACTCGATCAGGCGGCGACAGACCCACAGGTGGTGGCTATCAAGATGACCGTTTACCGCACGGGCACTGACTCGGTTCTGATGCAGTCACTGCTGCGGGCAGCGCAAAACGGCAAGGAAGTCACCGTCGTCGTCGAACTGATGGCACGCTTCGACGAGGAAGCCAATATCGGCTGGGCAACCAAACTGGAACGGGTCGGAGCGCACGTCGTTTACGGTGTAGTCGGTTACAAGACGCACACCAAGATGCTGATGATTGTACGCCGCGAGGAGAACCGTTCGGACAGCATCCTGCGCCGCTATGTGCATCTTGGCACCGGCAACTACCACCCCAAAACGGCCCGCCTGTATTCGGATTTCGGCCTGCTGACCTGCAACGAAGAAATCGGCGACGATGTTAACGAAGTCTTCAAACAGCTCACGGGGCTGGGCCTGGCGAAATCCCTGAACCATCTCTGGCAAGCACCCTTTACGCTGCACGCCAACACGCTGGAAGCCATTCGTGCCGAAGCCGAGGCCGCCCGCGCCGGCAAGCGAGCCCGTATCATCGCCAAGATGAATTCTCTGCTGGAGCCGGGAATTATCAATGCGTTGTATGAGGCTTCACAGGCCGGAGTCAAGATTGACTTGATCGTGCGCGGCGTATGCGCACTGCGCCCCGGAATCAAGGGAGTTTCGGACCGCATCCGCGTCCGCTCGGTTGTCGGCCGTTTCCTCGAGCATCACCGCGTCTTCTATTACTACGCCGGCGGGGCGGAAAAAGTGCTGCTCTCCAGCGCAGACTGGATGGAACGCAACTTTTTCCGCCGCATCGAAGTGGCTTTCCCGATCCTGGACAAGAAGCTCAAGCGCCGCGTTATCGCAGAAGGCCTGCTGATCTACCTGGCCGACAACCAGCAATCGTGGGAAATGGATTCCGAAGGCGGTTATCGCCCGCGACGCAGCCCCCGCAGCAAGCCGCGTTGCGCGCAGGAAGAGCTGATCGAGTTGCTGAAGCCCTAGTAGTCAGTCACTCCTGGCTGTTATCTGGCCAGGCAGATTACGAGTGGAAGCGAATGTTGTTCCGGCCGGCATCCTTGGCCTGATACATGGCCAGGTCGGCCCACTTGATGATTTCGTCCAGCGTCGATTCGTGGTTGATGAACAGCACGACTCCGATGCTGGCCGTGCAGCCGTGTTCGATGACCAGCGGCGGCTCGTTTTCTCTTTCAACAGTCAGCACGAAAGGTTCAGCCAGGATGCCGCGAATCTTCTCGGCCACCCCCCGAGCCTGCGTTTCCGACGCATCCCGGTTTTCATCGAGCTCACTGAGCATGACGACGAACTCATCCCCGCCAAAGCGCGCGACCGTATCCGTCTCGCGCACGCAACTGCCAATCCGTTGCGCCACCTGGATCAGCAAAAGATCGCCAGCGTAGTGACCGAACGTGTCGTTAAGCGGCTTGAAGTTGTCGAGGTCGAGGAACATCAACGCGCCGTAGCAACCGCTTCTTCGACTGTTGGCCATGGCCTGGCGTAGACGGTCTCCGAGCATGCGCCGGTTGGGCAATTGCGTCAGTACGTCGAAAAAGGCCAGGTTGCGGATCTTTTCCTCGGCCAGGTAATGTTCGATCACCAGCGCGCCAAGATTGGCGCAATTTTCCATCAGCCGGATGTCTTCATCTTCAGGGCGCGCCGGGGAGCGCTGATGGATTGCGAACACGCCCAGTACCCGTTTCTCGCGCCCCTTGATCGGCTGCGACCAGCAGGACTGTAAACCTGCTGCCACGGCGTGCCGGCAATACGCCATGGAACACTCCGGGCTGCGCCCCATGTTCTCGACGATAACGCGTTTTCCGCTTGACGCTGCATAACTGCTCGAACTGGCTTCGTCGCTGGCCAGCATGCCGTCGATTTCCCTGACAAATTGGCGAGGCAGACTGGGCGCGGCGACATGATGCAGTCGATTGGCCGCCGTATCGAAGAGGAGAATCGAACACAGCATACCCGGATGAAGCATTTCGGCCTGCGATGCCAATGACATGAGCACGTCGGATAATTCGACGCCCTGATGGATCTGGCGCAGGATGCTGTTGTGCATCTCCAGTTCCCGCGT
>CAZCJW010000054.1:0-7356 GCA_964499185.1 uncultured Propionivibrio sp.
CGGCCTGGCGCTTGACGATACCCGACCCCGGCACGACCAGCGCCAGCTTGACGTTGGCGGCGACCTTCTTGCCCTTGGCCACGGCCGCGGCGGCACGCAGATCCTCGATACGCGAATTGGTGCACGAGCCGATGAAGACTTTGTCAATGGCGATGTCGCTGATCGGCATGTCGGCTTTCAAGCCCATGTATTGCAGCGCGCGTTCGATGCCGGCACGGCGGATTGGATCGCTTTCGCTCGCCGGATTCGGTACCTTGCCACCCACCGACGTCACCTGTTCCGGCGATGTGCCCCAGGTGACCTGCGGCTGGATCTCCGCCGCGTCGAGTTCGATCACGGTGTCGAACACCGCGTCCGGGTCGGACTTCAGCGTTTTCCAGTAAGCGACGGCCTGGGTCCAATGGTCGCCCTTTGGCGCAATCGGCCGGCCTTCGAGATAGCTGATCGTCTTGTCGTCGACAGCGACGATGCCGGCACGCGCGCCGCCTTCAATCGCCAGGTTGCACAGCGTCATGCGCCCTTCCATCGACAGCCCTTCGACCGCCGTGCCGCCGAACTCGATGCAATAGCCCGTGCCACCGGCGGTGCCGATGCGGCCGATGATCGCGAGCGCCATGTCTTTGGCGGTCACGCCGGCGCCGAGTTGGCCGTTGACCTTGATCAGCATTGCCTTCGACTTTTTCTGCACCAGCGTCTGCGTCGCCAGCACATGTTCGACTTCCGAGGTACCGATGCCGTGCGCCAGCGCACCGAAGGCACCGTGCGTCGCCGTGTGGCTGTCGCCGCAGACGACGGTCATGCCTGGCAGCGTCGCGCCGTTCTCCGGAGCGATCACATGAATGATGCCCTGGTTGGCATGCTTGAACGGGAAATAGATCTGCGCGCCAAACTCCTTGATGTTGGCGTCCAGCGTATCGACCTGCAATTTGGAGACCGGATCTTCAATGCCTTTGTCCCAATTGTTGGTCGGCGTGTTGTGATCGGGTACGGCCACCACCGTTTCCTTGCGCCACGGCTTGCGCCCGGCCAGACGCAGGCCCTCGAAGGCTTGAGGGCTGGTCACCTCATGCACAAGATGGCGATCGATGTAGAGCAGACAGGTGCCGTCCTCTTCCTGACGGACCACATGGCTATCCCATAATTTGTCGTAAAGGGTTTTGCCGGCCATCGTTTTCTCTCCTTGAAAAGCGCCGCTTTCGGCGCGTCGACTGGAACCCGGAACGGGAACAGGGTGATCTTAGCGAGGCACCTATACCCTGACAAGACGAGTAGTTATACTGGTATAACTACTAATAGCCTAAGGTTCTCCATGAAAGGCGAAGCCGCCAGTACACGCCGAAAAGAACTCGCCGCTTTTCTGCAAATCATCCGCAACCGCAGCCAGCCAGCCGATTTCGGCTTTCCTGCCGGCAACCGGAGACGCACTGCCGGATTACGCCGCGAGGAAATGGCACAAATCGTCGGCATTAGCACCACCTGGTACACCTGGATCGAGCAGGGGCGCGAGGTCAATATTTCGGCGGAGGCCTTGGACCGCCTGGCGCGCAATCTGCGCCTGACCCGCAGCGAACGTGCCTACTTGTTCGAGATTGCCGACCGGCGTGACCCGCAAGGCAGCCCGTCGGAAAACGACGACGTTCCACCCCTGTTCATCGAACTGCTCTCCGAGGTGTGCGTGCCGGCCTACCTGATGGGGCGCTACTGGGACCTGCTGGGGTGGAATGATGCCGCCGCGAAACTATTCACGGGCTGGCTGGATCAGCCACGCACGGTAGATGAACCCGCCCCCAATCTGCTGCGCTTCGTATTTCTCGAACCGCAGACCCGTTCGTTCCTGGTGGATTGGGAAGCACGGGCGCGCCGCATTACCGCAGAGTTTCGCGCCGACTGCCGAAACGCATTGGAGGAGCCTGCTCTGATCCGCCTGGTTGACGAACTGTCAGCCGCGAGTGCTGACTTCGCGCGTTATTGGAAACAGCACGACGTTCTCGAGCGGCAAGGCGGGGAACGCCGCTTCATGCACCCGAAGTGTGGTGCGATCAGTTACCAGCAGGTCACGCTTCGACCGGACGAGCACGAACACCTCAAACTGGTGGTGCTGAAACCCGTGTAGAACCTGGGACGCCCCCGCGAATCAACGCTCGTTCAGCCAGATCATCGACGCCATGCGCCCCGTCTGTCCATCTCGTCGATAAGAGAAAAAACGCTCCGATTCGGTTACCGTGCAATAGTTGCCGCCAAACACGCGTTCGACGCCATGTCCTGCAAGACGCAGCCGCGCCAACAGGTAGATATCTGCAAGCCACTTGCCGTCGGATTTTGGCCGAAATGCCGGCGCGGCCTCCGACGCCACGTCGACAAACGCCCTCCGCACTTCGTCGCCCACCTCAAAGGCCGCCGGTCCGATGGCCGGGCCAAGCCAGGCTAAGAGATTCTTTCTGGGCACGCCCATCGTCGTCACCGTGGTTTCCAGAACACCGGCCAGCAAACCGCGCCAGCCGGCATGCGCCGCGGCCACGACGGTTCCGGCATCGTCACAGAACAATACGGGCAGGCAATCGGCGGTCATGACAGTGCAAGCGACACCCGTTCGCCGCGAGAAGGCCGAATCGGCCTCAGGCGACACATCGCTCATACAGTGTGTTGCCGCATCGACCACTCGCGTGCCGTGGACCTGGCTGAGCCATACCGGACGTGCGCCGATTCTCCGACTGACGATGTCCCGATTGGCGGCTACCGCCTCTGGATCGTCACCCACATGATCGCCGAGGTTCAGGCTGCAAAAAACTCCGTGGCTCGCTCCGCCCCGACGCGTGGTGGCGAGACAGGCGACGCCAGGTGGCACAGGCCATTCGGGAACGATGAACTCCGGGCTATTCGAGATCGACATCATCTTCCTCGATGTCGTCGCCGTAGGCGTAGATGATCTCCGGTCCGTCCTCGAACTCTTCGTCCCAATCCTCGTCCTCTTCCTCGACAGCGCGCGCCTCGAACGCCAGCATGCGCGCGGTGGCGATCAATTCCGCCATATCCTCCGGGACGTTCGACTTCCAGAGCATCGACTTGCCGGTCAGCGGATGCACGAGACCCAGGCGGCGCGCGTGCAATGCCTGGCGCGCAAACTCCGGACCGATCGGGACGCGACTCGTACCACCGCCGTAAACCGGGTCGCCGACCAGCGGATGGCCGATGGACGTCATATGGACGCGAATCTGATGCGTCCGCCCGGTCTCCAGCGCGCATTCAATCAGGGTGCAATCAATGAAGCGTTCGACCACCCGGTAATGGGTGCGTGCCGGCTTCCCGGTCTTGACCACCGCCATTTTCGTGCGCTGCGTCGGGTGGCGTCCGATCGGTGCGTCGACCGTGCCGCCTCGTTCGACGGAGCCGCGCACCAGCGCCTGGTAATAGCGCTTGACGGTACGCGCCTGCAACTGGCGCACCAAGTCGGTTTGCGCTTCCAAGGTTCGGGCAACGACCATCAGCCCGCTCGTTTCCTTGTCCAGCCGGTGCACGATGCCGGCCCGGGGCACATGCTCCAGCGCCGGCTCGTGGTGCAGCAATGCGTTGAGCAAGGTCCCGCTCCAGTTGCCGCTTCCCGGATGCACGACCAGTCCGGCCGGCTTGTCGATGATAATGATCGCCTCATCTTCATGCACGACGTTCAGCGGAATGGCTTCGGGCAGGGAGGAAAGCGCTTTCTCATCGAGCGCTTCTTCAAGCTCGACGACCTCGCCGCCCCACAGCTTGTGTTTTGGTTCCGTGACGACGATACCGTCAAGGCGGATACGGCCTTCCCGTATCCAATTCTGCAACCGGCTGCGCGAATGTTTCGGCCACAGGCGCACCAATCCCTGGTCGAGTCGAAGACCGCTATCCTCTCCCGGAACCCGCAAAGCCTGCCGGGCTATTGCGCTATAATCTGCGCGCTCTTCGTGTCGATCTTCGTGCTCCGGTTTCCCGGAGCGGGTGACGTCGGTCTTTTTAGGTGGAATTTTCATCATGCGTAGTTTAGCGGTAATCGCAGCCCTTTTTCTTGCCACGCTTCTATCCGGCTGCGGACTGCTGCCCGAGGTCAAGGACGAAACCATCGGCTGGTCGGCGAACAAGCTGTACACGACGGCCAAGGAAGCCATGAACGAAGGCAACTACGACACTGCCATCAAGCACTACGAAAAGCTCGAATCGCGGTACCCGTATGGCCGCTTTGCGCAACAGGCGCAGATCGACGTTGCCTATTCCTACTGGAAGTCCGGAGAGCCCGCATCCGCCCTCGCCGCGTGCGACCGCTTCATCAAATTGCACCCGAACCACCCGAACGTCGATTACGTTTATTACTTGCGCGGGCTGATCAATTTCAATGAGGATATTGGATTGATGGGGCACATCAGTCAGCAGGACATGACCGAGCGCGACCCCAAGGGCGCGCGCGAATCTTTCGAAGCCTTCCGCGAGCTGATCACGCGTTTCCCGGACAGCAAATATACGCCGGACGCCACGTTGCGCATGAAGTATCTGGTCAACGCGCTGGCCCAGCTCGAAGTCCATGTCGCGCGCTATTACATGAAGCGCGGCGCCTACGTGGCGGCCATCAACCGCGCCCAGTATGCCGTGAAATCGTATCCGGACGTTCCGGCTACCGAAGAGGCCTTGTTCATCATGGTCAAGGCCTACGACCAGCTCGGCATGAACGATCTGCGCGACGATGCGGAACGGGTCATGCGCAAGAATTTCCCCGACAGCGTGTATTACACGCGCGGGCTGGACCGCAAGGAACCGTGGTGGAAACTCTGGTGACCCGATGACCGGATCACTCGGCTGACGGCCGAAACACCGGCGCCCTCATCAGGACAACAAACTCGTTGTCCGGGAACAAACAGTTCTCATAAATCGAATACACTAGCCGTAAACATCGTTTTTAACGATGTGTTTTCGACGTAATGTCTTACGGCCATGAAAGACCTGAACTTCAAACATTTGCGCTACTTCTGGATGGTAGCGAAAACCGGAAGCATTGCCCGCGCTTCCGAACAGCTGCATCTCACCCCGCAATCGATCAGCGGGCAACTCGGTGAATTCGAGGCACGACTGGGCGTCGAACTGTTCCGACGTGCCGGCCGCAACCTGGAGATAACCGACGCGGGAAGACGGATTCTGGGAATGGCAGAGGAAATCTTCAATCTCGGAGATGAACTGCTCGAAGCATTGCATGACGACAATGTCCGCAAGCCCATACCGTTCCGTCTGGGCATTGCCGATTCGGTGTCCAAGTCGATGACCTATCGCCTCGTTGAACCGGCACTCAAACTCGAAGATACCGTGCATCTCATCTGCCATGATGGCCGTTTGGCATCACTGCTGGCCGACTTGGCGATCCACCGGCTGGACATGATCATCGCCGACCGCCCGATGCCGGCCAATCTGAATGTCCGGGGATTCAGTCATTTGCTCGGGGAAAGCAGCCTGACCGTATTCGCTACGAGCAAGTACGCCGGAACACGCTCGGGAGGGTTCCCGGCGATGCTCGATAACGCCCGCTTTCTGATGCCGGGGGAAGATGTCGCAATCCGTCCGAAACTCATCCGGTGGTTCGAGGCGCACAATCTTCGCCCGCGCATCGTTGGCGAATTCGACGACAGCGCGCTAATCAAGGCATTCGGACAAGCCGGCGCCGGTTTCTTTGTTGCGCCCAGCGCGATCGCCGATCACATATGCGAACAGTACAAGGTCATCCAGGTCGGATGCATCGATTCGGTCATAGAACAGCATTTCGCCATCACAACAGAGCGCCGCCTCACGCACCCAGCCGTCGTGGAGATCAGCAAATCAGCGCGCGAAATCGTATTCACCAACCAGAAATAGCGAGAGGACTCAGGCCGATTGCTTGATCGCCAAAACGGCCTGATTGCGCAACGTACGCAGCAAGGCCAGCTCCTTTTCCGGAATGACAATGTCGCCAGCCTTGTCGCTATCGGCATAGATCATCGCCACTGGATTAGTCTTGATACAGAGAGGGAACACGACAAAAGTCCCCGCGTTGATCCCCTTGCAATACCACTCCGGAATGCGCGCGATAATCTTGGTGTCACTGGTATCGGTAATAAGGATATCCACACCCTTCGACAAAGCGGCATGGAAAATATCCGGCGTGTAAGCCAGCGAAAAGCTGAAGCGCTTCGAAATATCCGGTGCATCCGGCCCGAACCCGAATCGTCCGAGCATCGTATTGCTGCGGGCATCACGGACACACAGGATAACCCGCTTGAACCCTTTGGCTCGGTACATCGTCTCCAGGATGATGCGCAGCACATCGTTCAACTTGAAATCCTCGACCAGCGTGTTGCTGATGTCCTGGATTCCTGCCATCAGGATGGCTTCCGGACTGCCGACGCGGGAGATGGTATCTTCTTCCCCCCCGCCAGGAAGGCTCCCGGGCGCCCCGACCGGCACCGCTTCGGCCAGAATGGTGTCAGAGCCGGCTCCGTCCTCGGACACAGGCGGTTCGTGACCCATGCCGGACGGCATCTCGGCCTTAGCGCTCCAGGACTGGATCTGGCGGCCAAATGCCGACTGTTTAAGGCTGATGCCGATGATGCTGGCAAAGTGGGCCACATCCTGGAATGACTTTTCCATCGTCTCACGCAAGACTTGCTCGCTGAGCGCAACGTTATCGCCGAATCGTGCCGTAACCTTGCGCAGTTCCTTGTCCCGGCTGGCGGGTTCAACCTCCGAAATCAAGGCACACAATTCATTTGAAAACGCCGACAGGATTCGCATGCGGTCTTCCGCCGTCGCCGCTTTGCGAACGTTCCCCGCCGGCAATTTGCGCATGCTGTTGACGATGAGATTCGGGAACCCCCAGCTTTGCGCGATGCCGACACCCAACTCCTCAAATGTAATCCCGAGCACCTGGATCGACGCCGCTTCTTCACTGCACGACCGCTGCTCCATCACTCGCTTCAATTCGTCGCTCTCGTCGGGGAAGTAATACTGGCTCAACAGACGACCGAGGTTGTGGAACATCGAACAGATGAAGACCTGTTCAACCTCCCGTGGCGCCGTCTTTTCGCCGATATCCTTGGCCAGGATTCCGGCCAGATTAGCGCGCAGGAATTCCTCCTTGAGATGGCTGGCATTGCTTTTGTTCTTCAGATGCTCGAACAGCATCACGGTCACCGCGATATTTCGCACGGCGTCAAAACCCAGCACCAGTACGGCTCGGGAAATCGTGCTGATATTTCCGCCTCCTGCCTGTCGGTAGTACGCGGAGTTGACCAGGCGCAGGATCTTGTTGGTCAACGAAAAATCCTTGAGGATCGAATTGGAGAGATTGGCGATGCTCTCCCGGTCGGACGA
>CAZCJW010000054.1:7456-11720 GCA_964499185.1 uncultured Propionivibrio sp.
CTACCGGTTAACAACTCGTAGAAGACCAGGCCCAACGAAAAGATGTCGGATCGTTCACTGCTTTCGCGCGCCTGGATATACTCGGGCGCCATGTAGGCTGGCGTTCCCATGAACGAATCGCCGTCTTTTGAAAGCGTTTCCGACCGCGCGGCAATGCCGAAATCCATGACGCGCGGCGTTCCATTCTCATCGACCAGGATATTGCTCGGCTTGATGTCGCGGTGAATGATCCCGGCCGCATGGGCGTGAGCCAGTGCATCAAGCACCGGCAGGATCAGGCCGATCGCCCTGACTGGCGACTGCCGACCGGCCTTCCTGAGGAAATCGCTCAGATTCGTGCCAGGCACATACTCGAAAACGAGATAAAGATCTCCGCCCTCTTCACCCGCTTCGAATATCGGCACGATGTTCGGATGGCGCAATTGGCTGACCATGCGCGCTTCGGACAGCAGTTGCTGATTTTTCTGGGGGTCGGAATGCGAAAAGTGCAAGGTCTTGATTGCCACTTCGCGCTGAAGATGCGGATCTCGCGCCAAATAGACGACGCTCTGGGAACCGCGCCCCAATTCACGGATTATCTCGAAACGTCCGATCCGACCGCCCATGCCGACCCCGCTTGAATGTTCTGATCACATTCTAACAGGCGGAGATTCACCTCACGGGGGAAACGCGGCGCGCACTCTCAAAGAGCATTCAGCCAGACGATCTCTCCTCGACCGTCATCCGCGCTTCCGCAGACAATGGCCGTTTGGCCAAACGCGACGGCCAACATGCGTAGCACGTTCTCGTCTGCGTCGAAGATACAAAAGCCCGGCTCATCCGGCCAGTCGCCGGCATCCGCGCAGTTGCGCGCCGGGGCATGGCGCCAGGCGTGTTGAGCAATTTTTTCCTGCAAACGCCGGGTTTGGGCCGCGTTCTGCTCCTGTGCCAGCTTGCTGCCGGGGTTGCAGGCCGTGATTATGGCCCAGTTCGAAATCCCCTGCCTCTTCAGCCAGGACGAAAAGGCAGGGTTGGCTTCCCCGATCCGCAGGTCGAACAGCTCCCTGCCGGCTGCCACATGGTAGGTGGTGGCACGGAAGGCCGCCTCAAGCGCCGGCATTCTCAAACAAGGCTCCGAGGAGAACTGGGCGTTCGGCACACCTCGACAACGCCGTTATCGATGACGAGACAGCCACGCCCCTCGTTGATCAGGCAAGCACCCTTCTTCATCGCGTCATAAACGAAAGCGGAACCAGAACCAGCTGAGGGAAAACCACCAGCAACATTAGAACGCTTACTTCCGCCAAAAGGAAAGGCCACATCCCCGCCACCACGCGTCCGACCGGAAGTTTTCCGACGCCACAGACCGCCGTCAGCGACGTCCCGACCGGCGGCGTGATCAAGCCGATGGCGTTGGCCATGACGAAAACCACGCCGAAGTACACCGGATTGATTCCCGCCTGTTTGACAACCGGCATCAATACAGGCGCCAGTATCAGGATCGTCGGCGTCATGTCCATCGAAGTGCCGATAATCAATGTAATCAATACAACGGCGAACATGAACAGTTTGGGTGATTCGAGCAACCCTCCCAGCATGCCGACCAGTTGCCCCGGCAAATCCGCGACCGTAATCAGCCAGGCGCTGACCATCGCCCCGCCAACCAGGAACATGACGACCGCGGTCATCTTTCCGGCGCTGAGAAACAGATGGTACAGCTCCTTGAACTTGAGTTCGCGGTAAACGAACATCCCGACGAACAGTGCGTAAGCAGCAGCAACGACAGCCGCCTCGGTGGGGGTAAATACGCCGAATTTCAAACCGACGATGATGATGACCGGCAGGACCAGCGCCCAGATGCCGTCAACGAACGTCTTGCGAATCTCTGCCACAGGCGGACGCGGACGTGTCTCCAGCTTGTCGTGGCGAGAAACCAGCCGCCAGGCGATGATGATCGAGAGTCCCATCAGCACACCCGGAACGATACCGGCGAGAAACAGCTTGGTAATCGAAACCTGTGCCGCCACACCGAAAATGACGAAGGGAATGCTTGGTGGAATGATCGGCGCAATGATCCCGCCGCAAGCGATCAAACCGGCACAACGCGGCACGTCGTATTTCGCGTCGCGCATCATCGGCAACAGCAAGGCAGCAAGTGCCGTCGTATCCGCCAACGCGGAACCGGAAAGGCTCGCCATGATGATCGCGGCGATCACGGCCACGTAGCCGAGTCCGCCCTGGATGTGCCCAACCAGGCACAGCGCCATGTTGACGATGCGGCGCGACAGGCCGCCGGCATTCATGAATTCTCCGGCCAGCATGAAGAAAGGTGCGGCCAGAAGAACGAAATTGTCAGCTCCGTTGATCAGGTTCTGGGCGATCAGTTGGGAGTCAAAGATCCCCAGATGCCACATCATGGCCGTCCCGGCCAGGAGCAATGTGAAAGCGATGGGCACCCCCAGCAGCATGAACCCCATCAGGCAGCCAAGAAAAATCAGCACGGTCATTTTGCATCTCCCTTGTTGCCGCTATCGTTGCTCTCGCCTTTTTCCTCGATCGATACAGTTTCCATTTCATCAAGCGAACTTTGCACGGTCACCAGATCCTGCTCTTTGGCCTGGCCGGTGACAACCACGTAAATATTGCGGATCAGATAGACGCCGATGCCGACGCTGGCAACGAGTCCGACCGCGTATTGGATGGCCACCGGCAAGCCGGTCGCGGGAAAAGCGGTGCCCATGTTGATGACAGTCTGCTTCAAACTGCCTTTGAAGATCAGCGCGCAGACGCCGAGCAGCAGGAGGCTGGTAAACACCACGCAGAATTTCTTGCCGGCGGGCGACAAACGCTTGGTGAACGAATCGATGCCCAGATGGGCGTGCTCTTTCATGGCCACGACCGCCCCCAGAAAAGTCAGCCACACGAACATGATGCGCGACACTTCCTCGGAAATCGTAATTCCTGAATTGAAGCCATACCTCAGAACGACGTTTCCGAAGACCAGCACCAGCATGACCGCCAGAAACAGCACAATCAGGCCATTGAACAGGCTCAGGACGTACTTTTCCAATGTTTTCATTGATCCCCTCATTCCCGTGTTTCTTTGCGACAACCGGGATGACCGCGAACGATCATCCCGGCTTCTGTTGCTGACGATTTATTTCAGGTTCTTGACGCGCTCGAGTTCCGCATTGAACGCCTTGACCAGGGCCGGATCGAGTTGGGCAGCGAACTTGTCGACCACCGGCTTGACGGCTTCCTTCATGCGCGCGAGTTCAGCAGGAGCGATTTCGTTGAGCTGCATGCCATGATCGGTCATGACCTTGCGCGACTTCTCGGTCATGGCGCGAGCGGCCTTGCGCTGGACATCGCGCGCTTCGATGGCGGCTTCTTCGAAGATCTTCTTTTCGTCGGCGGACAGCGAGTCCCAGAAGGTCTTGCTGACCATCATCATCTGCGGGTTATAGATGTGGCGGGTACCGCTGAAATACTTCTGCACTTCGTAGAACTTGCTCGCATCAACCGTGGTTTCCGGATTTTCCTGTCCATCGACGGTCTTCATTTCCATGGCGGTATAAAGCTCGGGGAAAGGCATCGGCACGGCGTTGGCACCCAGCGTATTGAACATCTCGACATAGAGCGGGTTGAGGATCGTGCGGATCTTCAGGCCCTTGATGTCCTCGAGCTTGTTGATCGGGCGCTTGCTGTTGCTGATGCTGCGATACCCCTGCTCCATGAATCCAAGCCCCACCCAGCCCTTGGCCGGCATGTAGTCCATCAGCTTCTTGCCGAACGGACCGTCGAGCACCGCGTCGGCTTGTGCCGTATTGGCAAACGAGAACGGAAAGTCGAGGACAACGAATTCCTTGATCGTCCCCACCAGTTGCGCCGGCGACATCATGGAGATTTCGATGGTTCCTCCCTGCATGGCCGCGGCCACCTGCTGTTCGCCACCCAGCGTTCCGTTCGGGAACACTTTGACCTTGATCTTGCCACCGCTCTTCTTGTCGACAACCTCGACGAATTTCTGCGCCCCCAGCCCCTGCGGATGGTCGATGGCATTAACGATCGGGAACTTGGCGCTGCGCTCCTTGATATCGGCGGCATGGCCAACACCGGCTGCAAACATTAGGGCAGTGGACAGGGCAATCGTGGTCAGGACTTTCTTCATTTTCACTCCTCCTCTTGGATGATTGGATCAATGCACTACGAAAAAACGGGCGAAGAATTACACATCGCCTGCCCGCGAGCAAAAATCAAGGGGAGTAAATCTACTCAGTCAATC
>CAZCJW010000054.1:11820-15380 GCA_964499185.1 uncultured Propionivibrio sp.
ACACGACACGCAAGTTGAGCATAAAGATCCTGTCGTCCCATCATGCGCGAAACCGCTTGCGCGACGTCGATCCCGGGGATGTCGGCAAGCTTGGCGAGAAGAATTTCATCGCCTCCGAACCCGGGTGTACGTGCTGTCATCTTGCCGGATGGAATGCCATCAAACGCCCCCGCGGCATCGGGCGCGAGCCTTGAAGGCAGGTGACGCGCCAAGGTAACGAACAACTGGTCGGGGTGGATGGGCTTGGCGATGTAGCCATTCATGCCCGCCGCCATGCAGCGATCGAGGTCGCCTTCCAGTGCATTGGCCGTCAGCGCAAGAATTGGCAATCGCTCAAACCTTGGGTCCGCCCTGATTGCTGCCGTGGCCTCGAAGCCGTCCATGTTCGGCATGTGGATGTCCATCAGCACCAGATCGAACGGCTGGCCTTGCAGCCGTTGAATGCCCTGCAACCCATCGCTGGCAACCGTCACCTCGGCGCCGAACATCTCAAGCAGATCCTGCACGACCTCCTGATTGATCTTGTTGTCCTCGATCAACAGGATGGAACGACCGCGAAGACACTCCTCTGCCAGCAACGCGGCCGATTGCTTTTCCTTCCCTGTGGTTGTCGAATCAGGTGGAACGAGCGACGGTCCAGGCCTGGCAAGCCCGGCTTCGATGGGTAGCGATAGCTCGAGAGAGAAAATACTTCCTTGTCCGGAATGCGAACTGACTCCAACAGTTCCTTCCATCAGTTCAGCCAGATTCTTGCTGATCGCCAGCCCAAGACCGGAACCTTCAAACTGTCGGGACATCGAGCCATCCAACTGCTGGAAGGGGCAAAACAGTAGCGGCAATTTGTCTTCGGCGATACCGATGCCGGTATCTTCGACCTCGAAGCGTAATCGTGTCCGCCCACCGCTGTGTCCTCGATCGAGCACTCGCAGCACGACCCTGCCCTTCTCGGTGAATTTGACAGCGTTGTTCGCAAAATTGATCAGGATCTGTCCGATGCGCTTCGCATCGCCGAACAAACGGTCCGGAAGCCCCGGTGCAATGGAGATGGCAAGTGCCAGGCCTTTCGCATCCGCCTGCTCCGAAACCAGACCAGCCACATCATCCAGCATGGCTTTGAGCGAAAACTCGCCAACATCGATCCGGAGCTTGCCCGCCTCGATCTTCGACAGATCGAGGATATCGTTCACGATGCCCAGCAGGTGCTGGCTCGATGCCTGTATGCGCCCGACGTAATGGCCGACACGAGGATCGGAATTCACGTGCGCGGCCAGGTGGCTCATACCGATGATGGCATTCAACGGGGTGCGAATTTCGTGGCTCATGTTGGCCAGGAATTCCGCCTTGGCCCGGCTGGCCTTTTCTGCGAAGTCACGCGCGGCGGCCAGCTGCCCGGTGCGCAAGGCGACCTTGTTTTCCAGCGTCTGGGTCAGTTCTTCCAGATCCCGCTGCGTTCTGATCAACTCCGTGATATCGAGCGCGACCATGCCGACGGCGACCACCGATCCGTCGTCTTCCCCTCTAACCGGAAAGCGCACCGTACTGTAGGTCTTTTCGCCGCCGTCTTCCTCGCGCGTGGTGTAATTACGCGATCGGGGACGACCGGTACTCAACACCTCGTTATGTTCCTTCTCCCTTTCGGCGGCTTCCTGCGGTGAAAACAGTTCCGCATCGGTCTTTCCCAGCACGCCGCCGGCCGGCAAGTGGAAACTGGCTTCGAAGACCGGGTTGGCCATCAGATAGCGGCCTTCCGCACTCTTCATGTTCAGGCCGGCAGGTATGTAATCGCGAAAAGCCGCCAGTTGCTGCTCGCTGCGCGCCAGCGAGCGCCGAGAGCGCCAATCGACATAGGTCAACGCGACGATCAGGAGAGTACCGAGCCCAATCAGCGCAATCAGCGCATGGCGCGCGAAATAGTAAGAGCGGAAGGCCTCATCCATGTCTTCCTCGACAATGAGACCCAGCGCGGCATCCGGCAACCAGCGCCCCGCGCCGACGACCCGGCGTCCGCGATAATCGGCATAGTCCTCAAGCAAGCCGGTGTCAAACGAATCGAACTGAAGCAGACGTTCGACGACCTGCGTCAGCGGCTCCGTGCTGATCAGTTCCGGATCGGGCCAACCGTTGTCTTCCCGTTTCGGCATGACCCGAGCCCGCAACTGGAAGAGACTCCATCCCGGCTCGGCACCTTCCGGCGCCGCCAGGCTTTTCTCGAAACGAACCGGAGAGAGGATCCTCCCCTCCTGATCGACGACATAAGCTTCACCGGTCACGCCGGCCCGACCATCACGAAGGAGGCGATAGAGACGCAACGATGGATTTTCGTGCAGGCAGAGGAATGCCAGGCGCCGCCCTTCCAGATCTACTGGCGCACACGACAACTGATACGCATAGGCCGAAGGATTCTCGACCATCAGGGTGGAAAATGGATGCTTCGCTGATATCGGCGGGGTCACCGCCCCCCCCCAAAGCAACTCGGCCCGCCGAAGCGTCTCCCGCGTGGACGGCAACGGCAGCTGGCCGATATAGGGTTTGGTCCCCGCGGTCATGACGCGCTTACCATCGGCGGAAATGAGCGAGTAATCGTCGAAACCGCGGCTCTGGTAAAGAGGCGTGATCCACGCCTCGAATGCATCATGAATCGACGCATCATCTGAATCAGCAGCGAGGCGCGCGACGAACGCCTTGTGCGTCGGTTCGTCCGCAATCTTGCGCACGCGGGCCACGGAATCCTGCTGCAGCAGGACGACGCCGCGCGACATGGTTTCCAGATTGCTGATCACATGACCGGAGATGTTTCTCCGATACTCCAACCAGATCACGTCGAGTACCGCCGCGCCCGCCGCCATAAGCACCACCACGGCCAACAGCGCCAGCAATACACGGGGGCGGAAGTCTTTATGGGAGAGTTTCATGGCGCATTCCCGGCTTTACGCTTAGATGCTGATCGGGAAGCAATGCGGCCCCATTGTTTCTCAGAGGAAAAACCGGACCAACTCGGCGATGGATTCGACGTGCAGCTTTTCCATCAGCCGTGCCCGGTGGTTTTCAACCGTGCGCACGCTGATATTTAATTCCTGGGCAATTTTCGGGCTGGATTTTCCGGCGACAACGAGTTCGGCAATCTCGCGTTCCTTGGCGGTCAGCAATGCCAGCCGTGCCTCGCGCGTTACCCGTGCTAGGTGTTCCGCATGCAATTGCCGACTGCGCGCCAGCGCACTCTGCACTTTCGCTACGAGAAGCGCGCCATCGACCGGCTTTTCGAGAAAATCGAACGCCCCTTTCTTGATCGCCTCGACGGCCGAGGGAATTTCGGAAAAGCCTGAAACCAGAATAATCGGCAGATGACTGCCTTGGTCCAGCAACTGCTGCTGCACTTCCAGCCCACCGATTTCCGGCATCCGCAAGTCACAGACCAGGCACTCGCAGGATCCCGGCTGGTAGGCATCGAGGAACTTGCGTGCCGAAACGAACGTTCTGATTTCCGCCCCAATTCCCTGGAGAAGCTCCTTGAACATCCAGAGAACAATGTCATCATCGTCGATGATATAGATGACGGGACT
>CAZCJW010000055.1:0-15312 GCA_964499185.1 uncultured Propionivibrio sp.
TTATGAATGGACCATGGCAACCGTCCGGCCCGAAGAGGACGCCGTACACCCGGATGGCGAGGTCTACTCTCTCGGCGAAAGAGACCATGCTGAGCAGCTTCGAAATTCCCTCATCCCGGCAATCGCCTCAGCGAAGTCCCAGTTGGCGTATGAGGTCCTCGACAAGTTGCGCAGTTCTGCAACGGGGCCGAGAGAGATTTACCTTCGGGGTGTTCAGTTCGAGATGCGAGAAGCCCAGTTTGCGCACCCCGCTTTGGTTCAGCAAAGGTACAACGACTTCGAGCGAGATTTCACCGCTGATGTCACCGATACCATGTCGTTCGCGATGAGAGTTCATAACGACCTATTGGCAGTGAAATACGATATCGAGCGGGGCGAACACAGCCTTCGCAGATTCTTTACCGACGTGGCGCTGAGGAAGCACCCAAAGAACAAAGCCGAAGAAGAGAAGGAAGGGTTGGCACTTGAGGTGGACTTCCAAACCCTGCTGGCCAGCGAGTTGCACCACCACTCCAAGGGGCACTACTCGGTCACAGTCGAGCCGCACACCGCGGAGTCCAAGCGACGAGACGTTCTGTGCAGCAAGGGAGATATGTTCGCCTCAATCGAACTGAAGATGTCAAGGCGCTGGACTTTGGACAAGTATGAGGAGGCCTTGGAGAAGCAACTGGTGGGGCAGTACATGCGCCACCGCAATGCGACGACTGGGTTCCTCGTCATCGTGCTGCAAGATGAAGGCCGAACCTGGAACGACCCAAAGACCGGAGGAAAGGTTGATTTCAAGGGGCTTCTGGAAACGCTAACCGAGAAAGCCTTGCGGTTGGAGTCTCGAGACCGGAGCCGCTACCTGAGGGTTATCGGAATCGACGCTACGAGACCCAAGAACTTCCGCACCGCTGCGAAGAAATCTACTGCGAAGTCGGGGGCTACAAAACTTTCCAGTGGGGCCGTTGCCCCGGCAAAGCGCGTCCTTGCGGAGAAGAAGCGTGTGACCAAGGTGTCAAAGGGCTCGGTGGATGCCGCGCTAAGCGGCAGTCCGGGGCTCGAGGCGGAGTGAGCCTTTTGTTAAGTGCGTCTGATTGACCGCCTATTAAGGCTGACCAATGATTTTCCTCCTGTGACCGTCCGCGAGTGACGCTTACTGATTTTGCGGACGTCCTTATATAGGTTCCGTATGGCTAAGGCTGGGCTCTAGGCAATACGCGGTGGCATGCCATCCATCATCATCGGGGCGTGGGTGAATTTTTCGAGTGTTGTAATTGTGCAACTAAAGTTCTGGAATTGCTCGGTACACCAACATCGTATAAATCGCCAGAACTAGACTAGTTCGCGGGTACAAAATTTTTGTCCCCACTTTGTCCCCAACGGGTGACCAATACAGACCACCGTAGACGGAAAAACCCGCGTCCTTGCGGAAGCGGGTTAGTCAATAACAGGCTGATTTATATGGGGTTTATCAGTCTGTAGTGGTTTGGAGTGGTCTGCTCCAATTTGAAGAATTGGTCGGGGCGGCGGGATTCGAACTCGCGACCCCTTGCACCCCATGCAAGTGCGCTACCAGGCTGCGCTACGCCCCGACAGCTCGCTATTATATCGCATTTATCGAGTCATGCGCTTAGATTCGGAGTGTTTCGGCGATACTTAGCAACTCGGCTCGAATGTGTTCGGGTGTTAATTCTGTTGCAACCGGGTGTTCGTCTTTTGCCTCTTCAAGGCGGTTACGCGCGCCGCTGATCGTGAAACCCTGACTGTAGAGAAGTTCACGGATACGTCTAACCAGAAGGACTTCGTGGTGTTGGTAATAACGGCGATTGCCGCGCCGCTTTACCGGTTTGAGTTGTGCAAATTCCTGTTCCCAATAGCGAAGGACATGGGGCTTTACGCCGCACAGCTCGCTGACTTCTCCAATGGTGAAATAGCGCTTGGCCGGGATGGGGGGCAAGGGCTCCTTTGGAATATCTTTAGGATTGTGTTCCATTGTAGGAAAGCTCCACTTCGCCCTTCAGTTTCTGGCTGGCATGGAAGGTCACAACGCGCCGTGCGGTGATAGGAATCTCCTCGCCCGTTTTGGGGTTGCGTCCTGGGCGTTGCGGTTTGTCACGCAACTGGAAATTACCGAAGCCTGAAAGCTTGACCCCGTCGCCTCGTTCCAAGGCGTTCCGGATTTCTTCGAAGAAGGCCTCAACCATGTCTTTGGCTTCACGCTTGTTGAGCCCGACTTTTTCAAACAATAGATCCGCAAGTTCTGCTTTTGTGAGCGTCATGTCTTATTCCTGTCAGACACGAAGTTGAGCCGAGAAGGCTTGATGCAAATATGTGATGAGTTGTTGGATGGCTGCATCGACTTCGGTGTCTTGCAAAGTCCTTTGAGTATCTTGCATAACTATACGAAAAGCAACACTTTTCTTCCCTGGCTCAATGCCTTTTCCGGTGAAGATATCGAATAGCCGGATGTCCTGTACGATGGTCGGACGGTTCGCTGAGAGACCATCAAGAATGGCTTGGAGTTCGAGTTTTTGATCGACGACGATGGCCAAATCCCGAAAGGCCGGGGGCTGTTTTGATACCTCGGCATACCTTGGAAGACGAGCGATCGTCAATGCGTCAAGATCAAGTTCGAAGACCACCGGCGCCAGTGGCAGGTCGTATTGTTGCAGCCATTGTGGATGCAATTCGCCCAGAAAACCTATTTCCTGGTCGTTGACGAGCACGCGTGCGCTGCGCCCGGGATGCAGGGCCGGGTGCGTCGATTTTTCATAACGCGCTACAACCGGTGCCAGAAGAGACTCGACTTCGCTCTTGATGTCGTAGAAGTCGGCCTGACGCGTCGGTGTTCCCCATTGCTCGGGCAGCGCACCACCGTAGGCCAGGCCTGCAATTTTCCATGGCTGGCGGAATCCTTTGACGGGCTGACCTTGAACGTCACGGAAGAAGCAACGACCCGTTTCAAAAAGGCGTACCCTGTTCTGCTTGCGCTTCAAATTGGTTACGACATTGGCGACCAAGCCGCCGATCAGCGTCGAGCGCATGACGCTCATCTGGCTGGCAATAGGGTTGGCCAAACGAATCGGCGCAACGTTGGCCGCAAAGTCGCTTTCCCAGGTTTCTTCGACGAAGGCGAAGTTGACGACTTCCTGGAAACCCCGGTCGGCGAGAATCTGACGCACGCGGAACAAGGGACGTGCATCTTCTGTTTGCGGCAGCATTGCTAGGCGGGCGCGCGGAGCAGAGGAGGGAATTTCGTCGTAGCCGTGGAGGCGAGCGATCTCTTCGATGAGGTCTTCTTCGATCTCTATGTCGAAGCGGTAACTCGGGGGCGTTACCAGGAAATCATCGTCGTCGCGGGTAAAACTAAGGCCGAGTCGGGAAAAGATGGTTTCGATCTGCTCGGCCGTGAAGTTAACCCCAAGAACCTTGGCAACGCGCGAGCGCCTCAGGCGGACAGATTGGCGTGCGGGAAGCGTTGCCTGTGCCTCGCACAGCGGGCCTGCATGGCCGCCACAGATGTCGAGAATGAGCTGGCTGGCCCGTTCGAGGGCTTCACGGGTGTTACCGAAATCCACGCCGCGCTCGAAACGGTGCGATGCATCGGAGCCGAAACCATAGCGTCGGGCGCGCCCGGCGATGGCCTTGGGGGCAAAGAATGCCGACTCAAGGAACATTTCGGTCGTGTCGAGGGTGATCCCGCTATCTTCGCCACCCATGATGCCGGCCATCGCCACCGGGCGTTTGTCATCGGCGATCAGCAGGACGTCGTCCTGGAGTTCGAGCGCCTGCTCGTTGAGCAGCAGGATCTTTTCGCCAGCTTTGGCGAGACGGGCGTGGATGGCGCCTTCCAGCTTGGTATTGTCGAAGGCGTGCAGGGGCTGCCCGAGTTCGAGCATTACATAGTTTGTGATATCGACGAGTGCCGAGATGGAGCGGATACCGCTACGCTCGAGACGGCGTTTCATCCAGTCCGGTGTGGCTGCTTGCGCGTTGACTCCGGTGATGACTCGGCCGCAATAGAGCGGGCACGCTTCGGGTGCGTCAAGAACGATGTCGCGGCGGTCGCCAATGGTGACCGGGGTCGCTGAAACAGGTGGGCAGCAAGCAGGGGTATCCGTCAATGCGGAGACTTCGCGGGCGATGCCGGTGATAGACAGGCAGTCGGCACGGTTAGGCGTCAGTTTCAGCGTCAGCAATCGATCGTCGAGATCGAGATAGCTGCGAATGTTAAGGCCCACGGGAGCGTCAGCAGGAAGGACCAGCAGGCCCGAGGCGTCCTCGGCAATGCCCAGTTCCTTGGCAGAGCAAAGCATGCCCGAAGATTCGATTCCGCGAACCTTGGCAACCTTGATCTGGAAATTCCCGGGGAGAACGGCACCGGGCAGGGCACAAGGTACTCGCAGGCCCGGCGCGACGTTGGGCGCACCGCAGACGATTTGCTGGGGTTCTTCGCGGCCGATGTTAACGCGGCAGACATTCAGACGGTCGGCATCGGGATGTTTGACGACTTCCAGCACCTCGGCGACAACAACGCCGTCGAAGGCGGGAGCGACGGTTTCCTCTTCTTCGACTTCGAGGCCCGCCATGGTCAGGAGGTGAGAGAAATCGTTACCCGACACTGCCGGGTCAACAAAGCTGCGCAGCCAGGATTCAGAGAATTTCATGGATGATCCGTATCACCAAAAACGCTTAAACGAATTGACGCAGGAAGCGCAAGTCGCCATCAAAGAACAGGCGCAGGTCATTGACGCCGTAACGCAGCATCGTCAGGCGATCCGGACCCATGCCAAAGGCGAAGCCGATATGTTTTTCCGGGTCAATCCCGACATGTCGGAGGACGTTGGGATGCACCATTCCGCAGCCCGCGATCTCCAGCCATTTTCCTTTCAGTGCACCGCTCATGAAAGCGACATCGATTTCCGCGGAGGGTTCGGTAAAGGGGAAAAATGACGGGCGGAAACGTACTTGCAGATCGTCGCTTTCGAAGAAGCGGCGCAGAAAGTCGGCGACTACGCCTTTCAGGTCGGCAAAGCTGACATTTTCGCCGATCCACAAGCCCTCGACCTGATGGAACATGGGCGAGTGGGTGGCGTCGGAGTCAACGCGATAGACCCGGCCCGGGGCGATGACGCGAATCTCGGGCATGGTTTCCAAGTGCGCATATTTCGCTACATGCGCCTGCATGTATCGTACTTGGATCGGACTGGTGTGGGTGCGCAGCAGGATGTCCTCGGCGACCTTGCCGTTCTCGTCGAGCAGGTAGAACGTATCGTGCATTGAACGTGCGGGGTGATCTTCGGGCGTGTTCAATGCCGTGAAATTCTGAAAGTCGGCCTCAATCTCCGGGCCGTCGGCAACCTCGAAACCGATCGAACGGAAGAGGGCTTCGATGCGTTCCAGTGTCCGCGTGACAGGGTGCAGTCCCCCGCGCGTTTCTCCCCTTCCAGGCAAGGTCACGTCCAGCGATTCGCCCGCCAGGCGTGCTTCCAACGCTTGTTTCCGGATGGCTTCCCGACGGGCATTCAGCGCTGATTCAATGGCTTCCTTGGCGCGGTTGATTGCGGCGCCGGTAGATTTTTTCTCTTCGGGGGAGAGCTTGGCCATTCCCTTGAGCAGTTCGGTGATTTGTCCGCTCTTACCGAGGTAGCGAGCCTTGATTTGCTCGAGGGTGTCTGGATCGTCCGTTGCGGCAAATGCGGCAGCGGCGTCTTGGGCGATTTGATCAAGGTTCTGCATGGGATTCAACGCTTTATCAGAAAAAAAAGGAGGCAAGAGCCTCCTTTTTCTTGCTCTCGTAAAGTTAAACGCCGAGTTGTGCCTTGGCTTGCGAGGCCAGAGCTGCAAAGGCCGGCTTGTCGAAAACAGCCAGATCGGCCAAGACCTTGCGGTCGACTTCAATCTGAGCTTTCTTCAGGCCGTTCATGAAGGTGCTGTACTTCAGGCCAACTTCACGGGCAGCCGCATTGATCCGGGCGATCCACAACGCGCGGAACTGGCGCTTCCTCTGGCGACGGTCACGGTAGGCGTATTGGCCGGCCTTCATCACCGCCTGTTTGGCGATGCGATATACGTTCTTGCGGCGACCGCGGTAACCCTTGGCTTGGGCAAGTACTTTCTTGTGGCGCGCGCGCGCCGTTACACCACGTTTTACTCGGGGCATTTATCGTCTCCTTATGCGTAAGGCATCATGGCGTGAACCATGGCCTTGTCGGAGTCATGCACTCCGGTCATGCCGCGCAATTGACGCTTGGCTTTGGTCGTTTTCTTGGTCAGGATGTGGCGCTTGAACGCTTGGCTGCGCTTGATGCGGCCACTCGAACTGACCTTGAAGCGCTTTTTGGCGCCGCTTTTGGTCTTCATCTTGGGCATTGAATGCTCCTGTTTATAAACATGGCGGCGGGTGTCTTCCGGCGGAAGCGCTTGTTAACCCGATACCACTTGTGGGTACTGCAACTGCTAAAACTACTTTTTGCGGTTCGGCGCCAGGATCATCACCATCTGGCGGCCTTCCATCTTTGGCATCTGCTCGACTATCGCGAATTCCTGCAGATCGGTCTTTATACGTTCAATCTGGCGCATGCCGATTTCCTGGTGGGCCATCTCGCGGCCCCGGAAGCGCAGGGTCACCTTCACCTTGTCTTCTTCCTGGAGGAAACGTGTCATGTTGCGCAGTTTGATCTGGTAGTCGTTTTCGTCCGTACCCGGGCGCAGCTTGACTTCCTTGACCTGAACCTGCTTCTGCTTGAGTTTCTGCTCATGCTGACGCTTTTGTTCCTGGTACTTGAATTTGCCGTAATCCATGATCCGGCAAACCGGAGGTTGCGCCAACGGAGCTATCTCGACCAGATCTACTCCGGCTTCTTCTGCCAAATGAAGCGCTTGCCGAGCGCTCATGATCCCGAGTGCTTCCCCCTCGACGCCGATCAATCGGATTTCGGGAGTGTTTATCTCTTCGTTGACGCGATGCGACTTTTGCAGTGCGATGGTTTCGCTCCTTGTTCTGACAAAAATTAAGCCGTGCCACTTCGCGCAGCGACTTCATTTTGAAGCCGCTCGATCAGAGCCTCGACAGTTATTTGTCCGAGATCCTGACCGCCGCGTGTACGCACGGCAACCAGATTAGCTGCCATTTCCTTGTCGCCAACGACGATCTGGTAAGGCAGCTTGTTCAAGCTATGTTCGCGTATTTTATAGGTTATTTTCTCGTTCCGCAAATCGCATTCCATGCGCAGACCTGCGGCGCGTAGTGTTTTTGCAACACTTTCCGCGTACGCAGCCTGCTTTTCGGAGATGTTCAACACGACGGCCTGCACAGGCGCGAGCCAAAGCGGCAGTGCGCCCGACCAGTTCTCAATGAGGATGCCGATGAAACGCTCCAAAGAGCCGAGGATTGCGCGGTGCAACATGACCGGGGTGTGGCGGGCGTTATCTTCTCCGACGTACTCCGCATCGAGCCGCAAGGGCATCGAGAAATCGACCTGGATGGTCCCGCATTGCCACGAGCGCCCGATGGCATCGCGGATGTGGAACTCGATCTTCGGGCCATAGAAGGCGCCCTCGCCGGGCAGTTCTTCCCAGTCCAGACCGGATGCCTTGAGTCCTTCGCGCAGGGCAACTTCAGCTTTGTCCCAGACTTCATCGGAGCCGACGCGCTTTTCGGGGCGCAGCGCCAGTTTGACGGCGATGTCGTGGAAGCCGAAATCCGCGTAGACCTTGCGGACGAGGGCGTTGAATGCCGTGACTTCCGACTGGATCTGGTCTTCGGTGCAGAAGATGTGGCCGTCGTCCTGCGTGAATCCGCGCACGCGCATGATGCCGTGCAGCGCACCGGACGGTTCGTTGCGATGGCAGGAGCCGAATTCTCCGTAGCGCAAGGGCAGGTCGCGGTAGCTGCGCAAGCCGGTGTTGAAGACCTGGATGTGGCCCGGACAGTTCATCGGCTTGATCGCGTAGTCGCGCTTCTCCGACTCGGTGGTGAACATGTTGTCCTTGTAGTTCGCCCAGTGCCCGGATTTCTCCCACAGGGTGCGGTCGAGGATCTGCGGGCACTTCACTTCCAGGTAGCCGTTGTCCTGATAAACGCGGCGCATGTACTGTTCGACCTGTTGCCAGACAACCCATCCCTTGGGGTGCCAGAACACCATGCCGGGGGCTTCGTCCTGTAGGTGGAAAAAGTCAAGTTGGCGTCCGAGGCGGCGATGGTCGCGCTTCTCGGCCTCCTCGAGCATCGTCAGGTAGGCGTCCTGTTCTTCCTTCTTGGCCCAGGCTGTGCCGTAGATGCGCTGCAGTTGTTCGTTGCGGTGATCGCCGCGCCAATACGCGCCGGCCACCTTCATCAATTTAAATACCTTGAGCTTGCCGGTGGATGGGACGTGCGGTCCGCGGCAGAGGTCGATGAAGTCGCCTTCACGGTAAAGCGAGACTTCCTGTCCTTCCGGGATGGCGGCGATCAGTTCGGCCTTGTAGTGTTCGCCGATCGATTTGAAGAATGCCGTGGCTTCATCGCGGTTCCAGACTTCGCGCCGGACCGGGATGTCCTTCTTTGCCAGTTCGGCCATGCGCTTCTCGATTGCCGCCAGATCTTCAGGGGTAAACGGGCGCTTGAACGCGAAATCGTAGTAGAAGCCGTTTTCGACAACGGGGCCAATGGTGACCTGGGCCTCCGGAAACAGCTCCTTCACCGCGTAGGCCAGCAAGTGCGCGGTCGAGTGGCGGATGATATCAACGCCTTCGGGATCCTTGTCGGTGACGATGTCAAGGGTGACATCGCCGTCGATCAGGAAGGTTGTGTCGACGAGATGGCCGTTGACCCTGCCAGCCAGGGCGGCTTTGGCCAGGCCGGCGCCAATGCTTTGAGCGACTTCGGCAACCGTTATCGGCTGACCAAATTCCCGTTGTGATCCGTCAGGCAGTGTAATGACCGGCATCTTGCAACCCCAGAAATAAAAAAAGCCAGAGACTCGCTCTGGCTTTAAAAATTTGGTAGGCGCGATTGGACTCGAACCAACGACCCCCACCATGTCAAGGTGGTGCTCTAACCAGCTGAGCTACGCGCCTTCTATGTCGCCGAGCTGCCTGCGACAACGAAGAAGGCCCGCATTATACGTGGGATCGGAGGCAAGTCAACGCTTTGCGGAAAAATAAGACATGCGAGAGGCGTCTGTCTGACGCTGGAGCGTGTTGCCCGCTCAGTGATCATGCCGAACGCGTACTGTTCCGCTGGAAACGGAACCATGCTGGTGCGTTTGCACGGCGCGCGCACCTGAATGTGCGCCTCACCCATCCAAGCGTTGCTTCCAGTGCATAGGGCGCTACGGCGCCTGCTGTGATGATGGAAAGAAGTTCTTCGGCTTCCATGATTTGCTCCTTTTGTCTGTTACAGACAATTCGAAGCAATTTGAGTGCCATCGCTCAACCTATCGATGGTCGACGGGCCGGGCGATAGGCGCGGATGAATTCGACAAGCGCCTCGGGTGGCAACGGGCGGCTGATCAGATAGCCTTGCAGGACGTCACAGCCGAGCGAGGATAAAAACGAAGCTTGCTGCTCGGTTTCGACGCCTTCGGCCACGATTTTAATGCCGAGGGCTTTGGACATCTGAATGACGGCCGAGACGATCGTCGCGTCATCGCTATCGTATGGAAGGCGTTGGACGAAAGACTGGTCGATCTTGAGGGCGCTCACCTGGAAGCGTTTGAGGTAACCCAGCGATGAATAGCCGGTGCCGAAGTCGTCGATGGCGAGGGAAAACCCGGCATGCTGGAAGGCGCCGAGAACCTCTGACCCTCTTTCCGCCATCAGGGCGTTTTCCGTGATCTCGAATTGGAACCGGTTGACGTCCTCTCCAAACTGCTGGATCTTGGCGCACGCATTTTCGACGATGGCGTTACCTCGCATGAGTTCGCGCGGAGAAACGTTGATGGCAACTTTGTCGAGTTCCACGCCGGTTTTGCGCATGGCGGCCAAATCACGGCAAACACGATCGATCATCCACTCGCCGAGCTTGATGACGAGACCGGTTTTTTCCGCCATGGGGATGAATTCGCCGGGGGAGACCGATGTTCCGTCAGCGTGGTTCCAGCGTGCCAAGGCTTCGACACCAACAATCGTGCCGGTTCGGGTACAGATTTGCGGTTGGTAAGCGGCGTATAAACCGCCGTCGGATCGCTCGAGCGCCTGGCGAAGTTCGGCCTCGAGGTGAAGGTTCGTCCGAATTCTGCGATTGATGTCTTCGGAAAAGAATTGCGCCCGATTCTTCCCTTGGTTTTTCGCTTCATACATGGCCATGTCCGACCAGCGGATCAGGGTGTTCGGATCGTCGCTGTCGCCGGGCATTAGGGTGATACCGATGCTCAGGCCGACGTGGCTGGGAATCGGCTGCGTCGGGAATGGAGGGCTTATGGCATCGATCATTTTGTCAGCCAGTCTGATCACGTTCTCCGGAGTGTCGACTCTGAAGAGGATCGCGGCGAATTCGTCTCCGCCAAAACGTGCCAACACGTCGTCGCTCCTAACGACCTGCTTGAGTCGGTTGGCGATCATCATCAAAACCTCGTCCCCCGTTTGGTGACCGCAAAGATCGTTGACCTTCTTGAAGTCATCCACGTCGATCATCAACAGGGCGGCATTTTCCTCTTCGCGCTTGATGCGGGTGATGGCTTTCTTCAGCTCATATTCAAAGAAGCGCCGGTTCGGGAGTCCGGTGACGCGGTCGTACAAGGCCATCTGTTCAAGTTGGCCTTCGGTCAGCGCCATTTTCTTCCTCAGGCTGGCCGTAAAGCGCCTGGCCAGAAACAGAGCGATCATTCCGGTGAAGACGAGACCGATGGCGTAGACGAGAAGATTCATGTAGAGCGGGCGGTGGGTCGCGAGTAACACCAGCGAGCCGGTCCGAACATCATCCTGAATCACCTCCTCGCGCAGAAGGTGCGAAAACAAGCCCGGGTCGGTTCGCGGACGGGGCGGAACATCCAAGGCTTGCGGATCGATGGTATCCGGAAAAACATCCCGGCTGTTTTTCGTTGCGATGAACAACTGGCCGTTGGCCTGATAGAGTGCGGCACCGAGAATGCGCGGACTCTTGCGGATCGCGCCGAGGGTCTCGTAAGCGGCTTTTTCGTCGCGGAAGGCTAATGCCGCAGCACTGTTGGCGGCGATGATGGCGGCCTGGGTTTCAAGTTCCTCGTTGAGTTGCTGATAACCCGAAACATATTGATGGGTGATGAGCAGAAAGAACGTGGTGAGTGTGGCGACCAATGTGGTCAGCAGGCTGAGGCGTCTGGTGTGGCGGGTATGGGCAAGAACTTCCATGGTTATTCGATTACCTGCCGTGCCAATCGGAGCGCCTTGGAACTGAACTGCAATCCCACCTTCTGGGCAGAACGCAGGTCAACGTCGAAGACGATGTGCCCGGCGCTCAGTTCAAGGTTGAGCATGGCTCCGCGCGAAAGGAAATTCGGCGAATCTCCCACGATCAGCGTGGGAGCATTCCGTAGCGTGGCGATGATTTCGGGTAATTGAGGGCTGTCGGCCGGTGCGACATAAACAATGCGGCAGTCTCCGAGAGCATCGGTTCGCACTTTGGTGACCCGGACTGCGCGATTGCCGATTTTCCTTCCTTGTGCGTTGCCGAGTGCCTCCGCAACCGGACTGGCCTCGATGAAGCAAATGTTCAGTGTGTCGGCCGGTAAGGTGTTCTGTCGGGGCCAGTCGATGAACATGGCCATGTTGATGATGATGGCGGCCTTGAGGTCCTGCTCGCTGGCCTTTACCTGCGCCAGGGAATGCGCGGGCAAGGCAACGATGCCAAGAGCCATCAGGAGACAGGAGGTGAGTAGGCGGGCCATGAGGTTTGTGAAAGCGATCCGGTCTCGTCAGAAGGGGATTTCCCAGCGCGCGAGAAGTTGACGCCCTCTTTGTTCGATCGAACGCTGGATCAGGGCCGTGTTGGACGGGTCATGGTATGTGCGATCGGTCAGGTTGTACGCCGCCAGACTGACCTGGCCCAATCTGGGATGGGCGGGCGATCTGATCTTCATGTTGACAATGCCGAAACCGGAAACAGTGCTTCCGGCACTCTTGCGGGACGAAACGCCCAGTAGCTCGCCGGAGGCCGTCCAGCCACGCCCCAGTGGCGCGTCAGCGATCAATTTCCCCAAGAGTTTCGGAGAGTCTGCCAGCGTTGAGTCGTCCTCCAGTTTGCTCTGTTGCCATGCAACACTGCCGCGCAGGCGATAGCCTTCCGACCAGCGGCTTTCGGCGGAAAACTCGACACCTTGGGCGTGTACTTTCTCCACGTTCCTGAAGGTCGAGACGCCATTGCTGTCCGTCACCGTGTCGATCATGTCATGGATCGTGTTGTCGTACAGGCTGATGCCGATTCGTCCGCGTTGGCCGATGCTGTAACTGGCTGCCAGTTCGCGGCTGCGAATCTGCTCGGGGTCCAGATCCGGGTTCGCCGACTGCGTGACATCCCCGTCCGAGTAAAAGCGTTCATAAGCGTTGGGGAAACGGTAGGCACTGCCGGCCATCGCCTTCAGGGTCAGGCGCTGCGTGGCTTGCCAGATGAGGGCGGCTCGCGGTGAGGTGACGCCCGAAAAATCGCTGTGCTTGTCGTGGCGCAGGCTGACGTTGAGTCGCCAGTCGGGTCGGAAACTCCATTCGTCCTGCAGGAACACGCTGGCCGTGCGGGAAGGTTCGTTGCTGTCGAGGACGATGTTTTTCGGATTCGTTTCGTAGTAGATCTGCTCGACCTTGGTATTCCATTGGGCATCGATGCCGACGATCAGGTGATGGTTCGCGATACCGGTGTAGGCAAGCCGGTATTCGCCGCCATGCCAAGTGGCGGAGGCACGATCCTTGGAATCCGGATCAGTTTCGTAGCGGTACTTGCCGTCGTAACGATAACTGCCGCTGTAAAGCCGGAATCCGCTTTGCCAGTCGTTGATTAGGTCCCCGTCGTAGCGCAACTCCATCAGGCTGTTCTCGTCACGGGTCCAGGTACCGCTGGCGCCGAACAGGGTACCCCACGGGGCTGTAGCCAGATCCTTCTTGCGCGAACTGTAGTTGCCGGTCAGTCGCCAATTGCCCATGCGATACTTGGCGTAGATCTTCTGGTAGTTTTCGCCGTCGAGGCCGTTGGCCTTGCCATTGGTGGTGCCATTGTCGAACTCTGGGAAATACAGGTTCTCGCCGTCGGAGGTATAAGCCGCAAACCCGACGAACCAGTCGCGGTCGCCTTCCAGCCGCTGCCCCGAAACGACGCCCAGCCGTTTCGTTTTTTCCGTGCCGGCGTCGACAGTGATACGCGTTCCATTGACGTCGGCGCCATCGAGCATGATGGTGTTGGCCGTGCCGAACAACGCGTTCGGACCATACACGGAGGAAGCTGGCCCGGAAACGAATTCGATGCGCTTGACCCAATCGACTTCAATGGGCGATTCGTTGCCCAGCAGGGCCTGGTCGAATAGCGGGTCGTTGCGGCGCGCCCCGTCGGTCAGCAGCAGGATGCGCGTGCCGTAGTCGCCCGGGCGGTTGAAGCCGCGCACCCCCAGATAGGTGTAATTGCGGTCGTTGCTCGTATAGACTCCGGGCACTGTGACGAGCGCTTCCGCGACGTTGCGGTAGCCATGCTGGCGCAACTCGTCTTCCTCGATGACAGTGACGGTAGCCGGCGCTTCATCGATGGACTGCAGGTAGCGCGAGGCGCTGACGACTTCGACCTTGAGCAGTTCTTCCAGTGACAGCGCGGCCAGATCGGCGGTCTTGGTGGCAGTGCCGGTGGAGGACCAGGCGGCGGAAGGGAGGGTACATAGGATCAGCGAAAGGAGTGTCGTACGGTAACTCATGGGCGTCCCGGGCTAATCGGCGTCGTGGTCGCCGCCTGCGGAGTGTGCTACAGGACAATAAAGGTGTCCAGAGCGATGGGCGGTGGACCAGTGGCCGGCCAGGCGCGGTTTTTGCGGCAACAGTAAATTTCGGACAAGGAAAGGAAATTGAAAATGGGGGCACTCAATGTCACGGTACTCTGCGGCAGCCTGCAACGGCCTTCGCGCACGTTGGTGCTGTGTGAGGCACTGCTGGCGCAGCTTGGCGAATTTCGCACAATCGAGCCACAGGTGTTGGAAATCTCACAATTCGGGCGGTCGTTGGGGACGTGTCTGCAGCACCGCGAACTGCCGCCGGACATTGTGGGGTATCTGGCGGCCGTTCAGTCGGCAGATGTGCTGATTGTCGGCAGTCCGGTGTATAGCGCGACCTATACGGGGATGTTCAAGCATTTCATCGATTTTCTAGCCATGGATGCGCTGGCCGGGACGCCGACGCTGCTCGCGGCCACCGGCGGCAGTCCGCTGCACGGCTTGATGATCGACCAGCAGATGCGGCCGCTGTTCGCCATGAAGCAGGCATTAACGCTGCCCCTCGGTGTTTATGCCACCGAGTCGGATTTCACGGATTACCGGATCACCAGTTCGGCGCTGGAGAAAAGAATCGCGCTGGCGGTCGATCTGGCCTTGCCGTTCTTGCCGGGAAGCCGTTAAAAGCAGAACGCCCCGAAAGCCGGAAAGGCCGTTCGGGGCGTCGTTACCTAGGAAGATCGTTAGTCGAGAACGTGCGAGGCAAGGCCGTCGGCGAGTTTCGGCTCGAACCAGGTCGATTTCGGCGGCATCACTTCGCCGGCATCGGCGACCGACATCAGTTCGGTGAGTTGGGTCGGGTGCATGGCGAAGGCGACGGCCATCTCGCCGCTATTCACGCGCCGTTCCAGTTCCGGCAGGCCGCGGATGCCGCCAACGAAGTCGATGCGCGTGTCGCGGCGCAGGTCGGCGATGCCGAGGATCGGGCCGAGCAGTTGTTCCGAGAGGACGGAAACGTCGAGCCGGCGCACCGGGTCGGAAACCGGCACGAGGTCCGGATTCACGGCGAGGTGGTACCAGCGGCCGGCGAGGTACATGCCGCAGACGCCGGTGCGTTCGGGATGTACCGGTTTGTCCGACGGCGTGACCGTGTAGCGTTCGCCGACGGCCTTGAGGAATGACTCGACCGAATGGCCGTTGAGGTCGCGGACCACGCGGTTGTAGTCGAGGATGCGCATCTGGCGGGCCGGGAAGATGACGGCCAGGAAGTATTCGGCCGACTCCGGCCGGCCCTTGCCACGGCGGGCGGCGGCAACCCGCGAGGCGGCAGCGGAACGGTGGTGGCCGTCGGCGATGTAGAGGTTGGGCATGGCGCCGACCACTGCGCTGATACGGGCGATGGTCACCTCGTCGTCGATCAGCCAGACGGTGTGCTTGATGCCGTCGTCGGCGGTGAGATCAGCGATCG
>CAZCJW010000056.1:0-15249 GCA_964499185.1 uncultured Propionivibrio sp.
ATCGAACCGCCCTTCTCCTGGACCTACAACCGCAAGAAGCGCATGGTCGACGGCACGATCAAGGAATACGCCGTCGAGGACTACGCCTGGCGTCTTTACAAGCACCTCGGTGGCGACACAGAGAATCTTCCGGATTACTTCGTCACGGCGCTCGAAATTTCGGCCGAAGCCCACAAGAACATGGTTGCCGCCGTGGCGCCCTACATTGACACGTCGATCTCGAAGACGGTCAATGTCCCCGCCGATTATCCCTATGAAGAATTCCAGGATCTCTACATGAGTGCCTGGAAGGCCGGGCTCAAGGGACTTGCCACCTACCGGCCCAACAGCGTCCTGGGAGCCGTGCTCTCTGTTGAAACGGCCAAGCAGACCGAGGAGAAGAAACAGCCGCAGGACTTCGTCAGCGGCGACGCCAACCGTCGCCTGTCGATCAAGAACCTGCCGGCCCCGGTTCTCTCCAGCCTGCGCTGGCCCGGCCGGCCGAACCTCCCCGAAGGCAACATGGCGTGGACCTACATGATCGACCACGGGCAAGGCAAGTTTGCCCTCTTTGTCGGCCATGTCGATCAGGAAGGCCGCTCCTGGCCCTTCGAAGCCTGGGTGAATGGCCCGGCCCAGCCGCGCGGTCTTGGCGCGGTAGCCAAGACCCTGTCGATGGACATGCGCGCCAACGACCACGGCTGGCTCAAGCTCAAGCTCGAGTCACTGGCCAAAACGCCGGATGGCGAAGGCTTCGACATGCCCTTCCCGCCGCACGGCGAACACAAGCGCATGCCCTCACTCGTCTCGGCCATGGCACGCTTGATCGAGTATCGTGTTGAACAACTGGGGGCGTTCAAGAACGAAGGTCCCACCCCGGTTCTCGATGCGCTGTTCAGTCTGAAGGAACCGAAAACTGGTACCGATGGAACGTTGTCCTGGACCGTCGACGTTTTTAATCCGGCCACATCGGAAGATTTCGTTCTCGGGTTGAAGGAAATCACGCTGCCCGATGGCGTTACCCGCCCCTACTCCGTATGGCTCGCCGGGAACTACCCGCGCGCACTCGACGGGCTGACCAAACTGCTCTCCCTCGACATGCGTGTGCTCGACCCGGCCTGGATCGGCATGAAACTCAGAAAACTGCTCGACTACCCGGAACCGCTCGGTGATTTCATGGCCTTCGTGCCAGGTTCCCGCAAGCAACAGACCTATCCGTCGACCGTTGCGTACATCGCCAGCCTGATCATCCACCGCTATGCCATGCTGGGTATTCTCGACGAGAACGGATTCCCATTGCAGCAGATGGGCATACTGGAAGCCCCGTCCAACAGTACCGCGCCTAAACCTACTGCCGGAAAACTCTGCGGCGAATGCGGCAATTTCACCATGATCCGCAAGGACGGCTGCGATTTCTGTACGGCTTGTGGCGCCGTCGGGACCTGCGGTTGACGCAAAGAAAACCCTGCATCACAGGACCTGTGCTGGACTGACCGCACGGTTGTCAGTACTAAAAGCCTGCCGACTCGAAAGAAGGCAGGCTTTTTTTCATTGGATTCCGGGGGCAAAGCAAACTCCCCTGCTGATTCATCACGAGGTAATAGTTTCCCTGCCCCTGACATTCCCGCAGGCAATGACCTCTATCGGTAAAATCGTATTGACTTCATATACCCCCCATGCGAACTTGTCGCCATCAAAAAAACGGAACGCGAAGCAAGATTCTGATTCGTTCCTACAATAAAGGGTGCGGACAAATGGTACCCATGAGACGGGTTGAATCAGGCGCCCCATCGAGGGTTTTCCCTGAGTCTTGCGGCGGTCGGTTGCGGTGCAACGTAAAGCGCCCAGCTCCTTCCCACCATCCTTCTCATGGACTGGATTCCAAAACCTACAAGGCGGTTGGGTTGTGTATTGATGTCGTGGATGTCGTCAAGTCGCCAAAGCGACCAGACGGCTGTGTGGCAAAGCATCACTACCTCGACATTTCGCTTGTACGTGACGCGTTCGGAAATCAGACAACCGCGCCGTCATTCAGAACTATTGTAGAAGGGTAAAACATGTCAGAACACGCACAAGACGGGTCGATCGTAACCGAGCGCGCACGCCCCAAGGGCGAATACAAGATGATGCTGTTGTTGTTCATCATCTGTGTAGCGCTGTTTATCGATTCTTTGAAAAGCGAAGGTATTTTCCAAGGACACAGCGCCGGACCGGGTAGCATTCCACAACTCGTCGGTGGCATTCTGATCCTGATGATCATCGGCCTGGCGATACAGTTCGCCAGAAAAGGCTACAAGGAAGGTACCTTTGCTGACCTCTTGCACCACTTGTTCGACCGGGAAGTGGTGATCCTGCTCATTACCCTGACGATCTACGGATTCATTGTCGAAACCATCCATTTTGTGCCGGCGACATTCCTGTTCCTGGTATCGACCATGTATCTGCTCGAACCGAAAAAGCTGTTGCTCAAAATCATTGTATCGGCCGGAACCCTGGCGGTGCTGTACCTGATCTTTTCCACCTTGTTCCGTGTCGTTCTGCCGTAATTCACCTGGGGGAAGCAATTATGTATACAGGTTTGGAAGGCTTTCTTCAGCCATTCATGAGTCTTAGCCTGATCGGTTGGATCGGGGCAGGAACGCTGGTGGGTTTGTACGTCGGGGCGATCCCGGGGCTCTCGGTAACCATGGCGGTTTCGCTGCTGATTTCGTTTACCTTTTCCTGGGAAGTCCTCCCGGCGTTGGCCGTCATGGTCGGCATCTATACCGGTGGCGTGTACGGCGGAGCCCGTTCGGGCATCCTGCTCAATATTCCGGGAGCACCAGCGGCGGTGGCCTCAACGTTTGACGGCTTCCCTCTGGCCAAGATGGGCCTGGCCGGCCAAGCCATGGGCCTCTCCACCACCCAGGCCGTCATCGGCAATTTCCTCGGTATCGTCGTCCTGGCACTGTTCGCGCCGCTGATCTCTCAACTGGCCCTGGTATTCCAGGCACGCGATTACTTCCTGCTCGCCTTCATGGGCCTGTTCCTGGTTGGCAGCCTGTCGGAAGGTAACATGGTCAAGGCGCTAGTCACCGCGTTCATCGGCATCGTAGTCGGGCTAATCGGCATGGACCCCGAGACTGGACAAGGCCGCATGACTTTCGGCTCGCTGAACATGCTTGGCGGCATCCACTTCGTGGTCATCATGATCGGCACCTTTGGCATCTCGGAAGCCCTCATGCAACTGAAAACCAAGGCCGTCCCGGTCAAGCAGAGTATTTCGCGCATCACCCCTGAATGGGCGGCGGTATGGGACAACATGTTCCTCACATTGCGTGCCTCGACGATCGGCGTGATCGTGGGGGCACTGCCGGGCACCGGTGGCGACATAGCCGCGTTGATGGCCTACGACCACGCCAAGCGCACGGTCAAGAATCCCTATCCGCAGCCGTTCGGCCATGGCGCCTATCAGGGCCTGATCGCCCCTGAAGCGGCCGCCAATGCTGCCATCGGAGGGGCGTTCGTGCCCATGATGACGCTGGGTATTCCGGGAGACTCGGTCACGGCGGTATTGATCGGCGCATTAATCATCCACGGTCTGCGCCCAGGACCGATGTTGATGCGCGAGCAACCCGAGTTTTTCTGGTTCGTCGTCGGCTCGCTGCTGATGGCCAACGTGTTTCTGTACATTTGGGGTATGACCGGCATCCGCGCTTTCAGCAAAATCGTCGAGATTCCCAAACCCTACATCATCCCGATCATTGTGGTGTTGACCTTTGTCGGCGGCTATTCGATCCAGAACAGCATTACCGACATCTACTGGATGATCGGTTTCGGCATCATTGGCTACTTCATGAAGCGCTACGAGTATCCTGTCGCGCCGCTGGTTCTTGGCGTAATCCTCACGCCGATCATCGACGAAAATTTCCGTAGAGGCGTTCAACTGTCGCACGGAAACGCATGGGGATTTTTCGAAGGAATGGTCACCAACCCGGTACCGCTGGTCATACTGGTTCTGATGTTCCTCACCGCCGTTGTCTCGAATGCGAAGATCATGGGAGCAATCAAAGGCATGTTCGGCAAGAAAGCAGCCTAGAAGGAGAGAAAGCGTCCGTGATGAGAATTTCCTGGTTTCTCGGGTTTGGCTGGCCATCGATTCTGACGGTGGTCGCCAGCGGCGTCGGGATCAATCTCCTGAGCGGTCCGATCACTTGGGTATTGTATGTGCCCTTCCTGGTCGTTGCCGTGTACATGACGGTACGCTTCAGGCTGTACAACGCGCAGCCCTGGCGGCGCGTGCACAGCAAGGCAATGATTGCGTATGGAAAACTCGCCGAGCAGGAATACGATGCGGCAAAGCTGGAAAACCGGGAATTCGACATCAACACGCCCTGCCGTGGCTTGGCCAGGCACTTGTTCGCCGAGCGTGGGAATGACGAATCGGGTTTGTTGCTGGATGAAAATCGCAAGGTGTATTACAAAGAGCTGGTGGAGGCCTATCCGCACGTGTTTTTGACGAGCATCAAACCGGATCGCCATGATGCAGTTGTCGAAGGCGTCAAGCGCGACATCGATTCCAGCAAGCTCGGGCCGGATATCCTGATCGCCCGAGCCATTGAATTCAAGCATGACCGGCGCGAGGCAGCGAACTATTTGCGGGCACTGCTGCTTGGCGACGTCAGATAGCGGTGTTTGCAGGAGTGTGTGAATTGTGTTTTTTCTTCTCCCCCGACACAAAAGTCACGGGGCGTTGATGACGGCGGTACCCAATCTGAAGCAGTCGTTGATTGGCATTTTTAACTAAGGAGAAACGCATGAGAATCATCAAATGGTCAAAACTGGTTCTGGCGACAGGACTCATGGCGGCGGGTCTTGCCGGTGCCGCAGATTACCCCGATCGTCCGATCAATGGCGTAATTGCCTGGGGTGCGGGTGGCGGCACTGACACGGTGACCCGTCTGCTGACTCCGATCGCCGAAAAAATCCTCAAACAATCCGTCATCCTCGCAAATCGCACAGGCGCAACAGGGGCCATCGCTGCCCAAGCCGTTCATACGGCTCCCGCCGACGGCTACACGGTGATGTACCACGCCGAAAATCCGCAGTTATATCAGGTGCTCGGCCTTTCTCCTCTGAGTTATGACGATTTCGAGCCGATCATCCTGTCGGTGCAAGGATCAACCGTAATCGTCGTTCCGAAGGATTCTCCCATCAAGAGCTACGACGATCTGATCAAGGCTGCCAAGGCCAATCCGGGCAAGCTCTCGATCGGCACCAGCGGTGTAGGTGGACAACCCTGGGTTACGTCGATGCTGCTTAAAAAAGTGGAAGGCGTCACTTTCAATCCGGTCGCTTTCCAGGGTGACGGCCCGCTGGTCACTGCCCTGCTCGGCAAGCAACTCGATGTGAGCGGCCTGGCTGTCGGCGCAGCCGTCCAGTACGTCAAGAACGGCGACGTGCGTGCGCTGGCGGTTATGAGCAGCAAGCCGAACCCTGCAATCCCTGAAGTGCCTTACATCACCAAGCTGAACCCGGCCTTCACCCAGTCGATGAAGGCATCGGGCTTTTTCTACGGCGTGTTTGTGAAAAAAGGCACCCCGCAACCGATCATCAACAAGCTCACCGAAGCCTACAAGTTCGCGCTTAACGACAGCAAGTTCGTCAATTACACGATCAACAACGGGCTCGACGTCGTAGGACTGACCGGCAAGGAAGCGCGCGACTTCATGAATAACTGGCGTTCGCAAATGTCCTGGCTGATCTACGATGCCGGCGCCGGCAAGGAGTCGCCCGAGAAATTCGGCATTCCGAAACCCGCGAACTAATGGCGTAGAATAGCGGCCATTCCGGCCACCACAAGGCCAAATGTCACACAACGGGCGGTGCAAACCGCCCGTTGTCTTTTTCGGAACAGACTGGAACGGATGAACAACCTGACGATTCGCGAGCCCCTGGTTTTCGTCGACCTGGAAACCACAGGCGCCAATTTCGCCAACGACCGGATCATCGAAATTGGTGTTGTGGAAATCAGCGCTGAGGGCGTCAGCGAATGGAGCAGTCTGGTCGACCCTGGACGGCCTGTGCCACCGTTCATATCCGGACTGACGGGCATCGATACGGCAATGGTTGCGTCGGCTCCCCGCTTCGAACAACTGGCGGAGTTGCTGATGGAGAAACTCAAGGGCCGTCTGTTCGTCGCCCACAACGCGCGTTTCGATTATGGATTCCTCAAGCACGAATTCAAGCGTCTCGGCATCGACTTCCGCGCAACCAGCCTGTGCACGGTCAAGCTGTCGCGCAAACTCTTTCCCGGACACCATCGGCACAGTCTCGACACCCTGGTCGGACGTTACGACATCGTCGTCGCCGACCGCCACCGCGCACTGGCCGATGCGCGCGTGCTCTGGGAGCTTTGGCAACGCTGGCACGAAATGATGCCGGCAGAAGCCATATGGCAAACCGTTGACCTGATCACCGGACGCCCGGAACTCCCCCCGCAAATCGACCCGACCGTGATCGATGATCTGCCCGAAGCGCCGGGCGCCTATGCACTCTTCGGCAAGGAGGGCGAGTTGCTGCTCGCCAAACGGAGCACGAATATCCGCCAGCAGGTCTTCGCGCATTTTTCTCCAGCCAAACGCGACACGGCGCTTGTACGCGATACCTTTCGCATCGACTGGCGTGAAGCGGCCGGCGAACTCGGAGCGAGGCTGAAAGAAATCGAATTGACGTCGGCAGTCCGTCGGCCGCAGGACGAACTTTGCTCCTGGCGGCTGGTTCTCCACGGTGAAGGCGATTTCCGCCCCGTGCTGATGTTTGCCGGCGATACCGATTTCGCCCACACCGAGGATTTGTTCGGTCTGTACCAGAATCGGCGCGAAGCCGTCCACGCCCTGCGCAAGCTGGCCGAGGCGCACCGCTTGTGCCATAACCAGGTCGGCCTCGGCACCGGCAAAGAGGGCGAAGCCTGCATTGCGTACAAACAGAAAACCTGCCGCGGCGCCTGCATCGGCAAGGAGCCCGTGTCGCTGCATAGCGCCCGCCTGATGGCTGCGCTGGCCAAGTACCGGATCCACCCCTGGCCCTACCCCGGCCCGGTCGTACTGGTCGAGCGCGACGAGTTCGGCATGCGCGAGGACTACCACGTGGTCGATGCCTGGCGATATCTCGGGACAGCCCATGACGAAGCAACGCTGGATGAGATCGTCGAAAACCGGTCTGGAGACGCTGCCACCGCTTTCGATGCGGACATCTACCGGATTGTCGGCAAATACCTGAGAGACGGAAAGATCAAGGTCATGCCATTCCCGCGCCCGTAAGCTGGCGCGCAGGGAAAGAAAACTAATTCGTGAGTCACCGGTCAAAAGCGGACGATCACTCTCAGACTGGAGGCGTGTCATGAACCCGATGATGTTTCCGAGAATGCTGACGTCGCATGGAGAAGGCTGGGACTGGTTGATGCGCACGCATGCATCGGTCGCCAAAACCTACCTGTTCTACGTCCTGCCGATGTCGCTCATACCGCCGGCCATGCTGCTGTATGCGTGGAACACTTACGGAGGCCCGCCTCTGCCGGAAATCACGCGGAATGAAGCGTTGTTCCTGGCCACCGTGTTTCTTGTCGCAGAACTGGTGGTGGTGCCGATCATGGGACGGGTTTTGCAAATGATTGGCCAGGTGGCCGATTCTTCACCTTCCTACCAAAACGCCTTCACCCTGGCCGCCGTGGTGCCCACGCCGCTGTGGCTGGCACCGCTCGCACTGTTCGTGCCGAGCCTGGTTTTCAACATCCTGACCATGCTGACGGCGCTTGCGTGCTCCGCGGCACTCATTTACCAGGGCGTCGATCGTACGTATGACCTGCGCGACGAAGGGCATTCCCTTCTTGTTGCCGGTACCGTGTTCGCGGCGGGCCTGGTAGCCTGGGTCATTATGATCGTGCTGGCGTTCGTCAGCTGGGGATCCGTACTGAGCTGATCGATCCACAGATCCGTAAACAGCGATGGGGGTGGCAAAGGCTTGAAGCCTCGGCCACCCCCATCGCCATTTCGCATTCAGAAAACATCCGGAACCAATACAGAACCATAATGGTCTCATATGCACGAGAAGGAGTTGAGCATGCTGAGATTGAGCAAACTGACCGACTACAGCACGGTCATCCTGTCCTACATGGCACGTCACCCGCAAGACGTATATAGCGTTGCGGAAACGGCGGCGGCCGTCGGTGTGGCCCCACCTACGGCCAGCAAGATTCTCAAGGCCTTGGCAAAACGCGATCTTGTCCAGTCGCGGCGTGGCAGCAAGGGGGGTTATGTTCTCTCTCGCCCTCCGGCGGAGATATCCATTGCCGAAATCATCGATGCCATGGAGAGTCCGTTCGGCCTCACCGAATGCGGCGCTGCGGCCGGCCTGTGCGGCAAGGAAGACCTGTGCCGTATCCGCGGTCACTGGCAGCACATCAACCACATCGTTCGCGGCACGCTCGCCCAGGTCAAGCTCTCCGACATGAACCTGGCTCAGCCGCCCCGGTTTCAGGAAATCAGCAGGCACGAAAATGGCAAACACGGCATTCAGTCTCGATGAATTGATTGGTCAGGAGTATCGGCAGGGTTTCTACACCTCCCTGGAAACCGATACGGTGCCGCGCGGCCTCAATGAGGAAGTGATCCGCCTGATCTCGGCCAAAAAAAACGAGCCGGAATTCATGCTGCAATGGCGGCTCAAGGCCTACCGGCACTGGCTGACGATGAGCGAGCCCCGTTGGTCGACGGTGACCCATCCGGACATCGACTATCAGGACATCTCCTACTACTCGGCGCCAAAATCGCAAAAGGAGGGGCCGCGCAGCCTGGACGAGGTCGATCCGGAACTGCTGCGCACCTACGAGAAACTCGGCGTCCCGCTGCACGAACGCGAAATGCTGGCCGGGGTGGCCGTCGACGCGGTGTTCGACAGCGTCTCGGTGGCGACCACCTTCAAAGCCAAGCTGGGGGAACTGGGCATCATTTTCTGTTCCTTTTCCGACGCGGTGCGCGAACACCCCGACTTGGTGCAGCAATACCTCGGCTCGGTCGTCCCCTATACCGATAATTTCTTCGCCAGCCTTAATTCGGCGGTTTTTTCCGACGGTTCTTTCTGCTACATCCCGCCCGGCGTGCGCTGCCCGATGGAGCTATCCACCTATTTCCGCATCAACGCGAGGAATACCGGGCAGTTCGAGCGCACGCTGATTATCGCCGACAAGGGTGCCTACGTGAGTTATCTCGAAGGCTGCACCGCGCCGATGCGTGATGAAAACCAGCTTCACGCCGCGGTCGTCGAACTCATCGCGCTGGACGACGCGCAGATCAAGTACGCCACGGTGCAGAACTGGTATCCCGGCGACAAGGAAGGCAAAGGCGGCATCTACAACTTTGTCACCAAGCGCGGCGACTGCCGCGGCGCCAACTCGAAGATTTCCTGGACGCAGGTCGAGACCGGCTCGGCCATCACCTGGAAATACCCGAGCGTCGTCCTCCAGGGGGATAACGCCGTCGGCGAGTTTTATTCGGTGGCGCTGACCAACCACTACCAGCAGGCCGACACCGGCACCAAGATGATCCACATCGGCAGAAATACCAAAAGCACCATCGTTTCCAAGGGCATCTCTGCCGGCCACGGCCGCAACACGTATCGCGGCCTCGTAAAGATCGCCAAAAGCGCCGTCGGAGCCCGCAACTACTCGCAGTGCGACTCACTGCTGCTCGGCGACCAATGCGCGGCGCACACCTTCCCCTATATCGAAGTCAAGAACCCCACGGGCCAGGTCGAGCACGAAGCGTCAACGTCGCGCATCGGCGAGGATCAGCTGTTCTATTGCCAAAGTCGCGGCATCTCCGCTGAAGACGCGGTGGCGATGATCGTGAACGGCTTCTGCAAGGAAGTATTCAAGGAGTTACCGATGGAATTTGCGGTGGAAGCACAGAAGCTTCTGGGCGTGAGCCTGGAAGGAAGCGTTGGTTAGGAGGAACGGGATCATGCTCGAAATTCGCAACTTGCACGTCAGCATCGATAACAAGCCCATACTGCGCGGCATCGACCTCACGGTTCGCGCCGGCGAAGTGCATGCCGTAATGGGGCCGAACGGCTCCGGCAAGAGCACGCTGGCGAACGTCCTGGCCGGACGCGACAGTTTTACGGTAACCGAAGGCGAAATCCGCTATTTCGGCGGTAATCTGCTCGACTTGTCGGCTGAGGTACGCTCGCGCGAAGGCGTCTTCCTGGCCTTCCAGTACCCGGTGGAGATTCCCGGCGTGGCCAACATCTACCTCCTCAAGGCGGCGCTCAATGCCCAGCGCAAGTACCGCGGAGAACCGGAACTGGATGCGATGGACTTCCTCACCCTGGTGCGCGACCGGCTCAAGTTGCTGGGCATGGACGAGACGCTTCTCTACCGCCCGGTCAACCAAGGATTCTCGGGCGGCGAGAAAAAGCGTAATGAAATGCTGCAGATGGCCGTACTGGAGCCAAAACTCGCGGTTCTCGACGAAACCGACTCCGGACTCGACATCGACGCGCTCAAAGTCGTAGCCGATGGTATCCAGTCCATGCGCAATCCGCAGCGCGCGATCATCCTCGTCACGCACTACCAGCGCCTGCTCGATTACGTGGTGCCGGATCACGTTCATGTACTGGCGCACGGACGCATCGTTCGCTCCGGCGGACCGGAACTGGCGCGAGAACTGGAACGTCGGGGATACGCCTGGGTAGATGACGAGCCAGCCGGCAGCCAACGGGTCGCCGTCGGCCAACAAGCAGGAGCCGGGCCATGAATGCCGCGACACCCGACACCGGCCTCCACTATCTCGAGGACTTCGTACGCAACAAGGACGCATTTCCCGGCCGGCAACGGCGCTGGCTGGCCGCCCTGCGCGAATCCGCCCTGCGCAAGTTCCTGGTCATGGGGTTCCCGACCCGGCACGACGAAGACTGGAAATACACCAACGTTGCACCCATCGAGAAAGGCCGCTTCGCACAGTCCCTTGTCTACCCTGCCAATATCGACGTGGCGCAAGTCGAGGCCTTGGCCCTGCCCGGATCGCATCTGCTGGTATTCGTCGATGGACACTTCATGTCTGCGCTGTCGAAGATCGATGGGTTGCCCGCGGGTATCAGCGTGGCCGGCTTGTCCACGCTGCTTGACCGGAAACAGTCAGGCATCGAAAAGCAATTTGACTCTGCCGCAAGCTACTCGTCCGCCTTCGCCGCCCTCAACACGGCGTGCATGACCGACGGCGCGTGCATCCATCTGGCAAAAGGCGTTCAACTCGACACGCCGCTCCATCTGCTCTTTTTGGCCAGCACCAGCACCTTAGCCATCCACACGCGCAACCTGGTTTTCGCCGAAGCGGACAGCCGAGCCATCATCGTTGAACATCATGCCGCGCTGGGAACGCCGACTTATTTCACCAATACGGTAACCGACATCGTGCTCGGGCGTGGCGCGCGGATCGAACACCACAAGCTGCAGCAGGAAAGCACCAAGGCCTTCCATATCGCGGCGATCAACGCCGATCTGGCGGGACAAAGCCGCTTCGTATCGACGTCGTTCGCCCTGGGCGGAGCGCTGGCACGAACCGATATCCGCGCCAAACTCAACGGGGAAGGCGCCGAATGCACACTCGACGGCCTGTACGTTACCGATGGCCGCCAGCACATCGACCATCACACACGCGTCGACCACAACGTGCCGCGCGGTAGCAGCCGTGAACTCTACAAGGGCGTACTGAGCGGCGCCTCCCGTGCGGTTTTCAACGGCAAGGTGGTCGTGCATCCCGATGCGCAGCAGAGCGACGCGGCGCAAACCAACCGCAACCTGCTGCTCTCCGAGCACGCGGAAATCGACACCAAGCCGCAGCTCGAAATCTGGGCAGACGACGTCAAATGCAACCATGCTGCCACGGTGGGCCAGCTCGATGCCGGACAGGTCTTCTATTTGCGCTCGCGCGGCCTTGACGAAGAAACGGCACGGGCATTGCTGACCTACGGCTTCGCCGCGGAGATGGTCCAACGCGTTGAACAACCGAGCTTGCGCCAGCGGCTGGACAGTCTGCTGCGCGGACTTTTGCCGCAACAACTGGAAGCACTGCCATGAACCGAAAGCTCCAGAAACTCGAAAATCCACCACAGAGGCGCGGAGGCGCAGAGAAGACACAGAGGAAACCTCTCAGATTCATGCCTTTCTCTGCGAAACCTCTGTGTCTCTGTGCCTCTGCGGTGAAGGGTTTCGCATGAGAAACACCCAGACTGTACAGACGCTTCCCCAACCCACAGCGCGGGGCGCCTTCGACGTCACACAACTGCGCAACGATTTCCCGATCCTTGCGCGCCGAGTGCACGGCAAGCCGCTGGTTTACCTCGACAATGCCGCCACCAGCCAGAAACCGTGTTGCGTCATCGAGCGCGAAGCGCGTTATTACGCCGAGACCAACGCCAATATTCATCGCGGTATCCATTGCCTGAGCCAGGAGGCGACCGATGCCTACGAAGCCGCGCGCGACAGCGTCAGGCGATTCATCAACGCGGCCCGGCGCGAGGAAATCGTATTTTTGCGCGGCACCACCGAAGCCATCAACCTGGTTGCCGCCAGCTACGGACAACGCCTCAAGCCGGACGACGAGATCCTCATCACCGGCATGGAGCACCACTCCAACATCGTGCCTTGGCAACTGCTCTGCGAGCGTAGTGGCGCCGTACTACGCGTCGCTGCGATCAACGATGCCGGCGAACTGGACATGGAGTCGTTCGGGCAACAACTCGGCCCGCACACGAGACTGGTAGCCATAACCCATGTCTCCAACGCGCTCGGCACCATCAACCCGGTGCGGGAAATGACTGATCTCGCCCATGCCCATGGCGCGGTGGTGCTGGTCGACGGCGCGCAGGCGGCGCCGCATCTGGCGGTCGATGTGCAGGCGCTCGATTGCGATTTCTACGCCTTTTCCGGGCACAAGCTGTACGGCCCGACCGGCACCGGCGTGCTCTACGGCAAGGCGGCGCTACTCGACGCCATGCCTCCGTGGCAAGGCGGCGGCGACATGATCCGGCAAGTGACGTTTGCCCGGAGTACCTGGAACGACCTGCCCTACAAGTTCGAGGCGGGAACCCCCAACATCGCCGGCGGCATTGCGCTCGGCGCGGCCATCGATTACCTCGAAGGCATCGGACTGGACGCCATCGCCGCACACGAAGATGCCCTGCTCCGCCGGGCTACGGCACGCGCCGCGGACGTTCCCGGACTGCGCCTCATCGGTACCGCGCATGAAAAGGCCGGCATCTTCTCCTTCGTCCTCGACGACGTCCATGCCCATGATGTCGGCACCATCCTCGACAGCGAAGGTGTTGCCGTGCGTACCGGCCATCACTGTGCCATGCCGGTGATGGACCGCTTCGGCGTACCGGCCACGGTACGCGCCTCGTTCGCCCTGTACAACACGCCCGGTGAGGTGGATGCCCTGTTCGCCGCACTGGCCAAGGTTCGGGAGGTATTCGGGTAATGTCCGATCTGCGCGATCTATACCAGGAAGTCATCATTGACCACAGCCGCCGGCCGCGCAATGTCGGCCCGCTGCCCGGACATAATCATCATGCCGAGGGTTTCAATCCCCTGTGCGGCGACAAACTGACGCTTTATCTCAAGGTGATCGACGGGATCATCGCCGACGTGCGCTTCGAAGGCGCGGGCTGTGCCATTTCGACGGCGTCCGCCTCGCTGATGAGCGAGGCCCTGAAAGGCAAGAGCGAAGCAGAAGCCGAAGAGTTGTTCGCGCGTTTCCACACCCTGCTGACCGAACCCGACGAAAAGCAGGCGGCGAACCAGGCCGAGCCACTCGGCAAGCTGCGGGTACTGGCCGGTGTGCGCGAATTCCCGGCGCGCATCAAATGCGCCACCCTCGCCTGGCACACCTTGCACGCGGCACTGCACGACGACCCTGCACCGATCTCGACGGAGTAAACGATGGATAGCGAAAAAGCAGTACGGGACGAAACACTCAAAGACCAGGTGATCGCCGAATTGCACTACATCTTCGACCCGGAGATCCCGGTCAACATCTACGACCTTGGGCTGATCTACGGGGTAGAGGCGGACGAAAAGACCGGCCGCGTCGACGTGCGCATGACGCTGACGGCGCCTGCCTGCCCGGTCGCCGGTAGTCTGCCCGAAATCGTGGCCGACGCCGTCCGTACCGTAGACGGAGTGAGCGATGTCGGCGTGGAACTGGTCTGGGATCCGCCGTGGACCGTGGAAATGATGAGTGAGGCCGCGCGGCTTCAGCTGGGGATGATCTGAGAAACTGAACAAAACAGAGGAGATGCACAATGGACGACTGGATCGATATCGCCTCGGCCAACGATTTCCCACCGGGAACCCGGCGCACGATTGACGCTGGCGGAATGCAGATCGCGGTCTTCAACATTGCCGGCACCTATTACGCCATCGAGGACCTGTGCTCGCACGAGGCCGAGACACTGTCGGCGGGGAATGTCATCGGTCTTGAAGTCACCTGCCCGGCCCACGGGGCGCGCTTTTCACTGGTTGACGGGGCCGCGCTATCCGCCCCTGCGTATGAGCCGATTTCGACGTTCCCGGTGCGCGTTGCCAACGGCACCGTGCAGGTCCGCGACGACCGCTTCGACGGGTAGAACCCGCGAATGCCGCATTTTTGCATTCCGGCCTGAACCTCTGGGCAATATGCAGTCTCTCAGGAAGGAATCGCTCGGCCCGGTTTCTGGCCGGCCACAATAATCAAAGGGGGTACGCATGCAAGGCCCGATTTTCCCGAAAACCCCCGAGTTGTCGGGTGGCGACAACGAACAGAAACGCGCGGAAATCCTCCGCTACTTCCATGCCACCTTCGACCGCTACGAGCAGTTGTTCGAAGTGCTGACCTGTGACGAGGCCTATTACCGGAAACCTATCTCGCTACGCCATCCGCTGATCTTCTACCTCGGCCATACCGCCACCTTTTTCATCAACAAGATGCTGCTGGCCGGCCTGATCGACAAGCGCATCAACCCCGCATTCGAGTCGATGTTCGCCGTCGGCGTCGATGAAATGAGCTGGGACGACCTCAGCGAAGCGCGCTACGACTGGCCGGCCGTTGACGCCGTGAAAATCTATCGCCAGGAAGTACGCGCTACGGTCGATCAGGTGATCCGCACTCATCCGTTGTCATTGCCGATCAACTGGGATCATCCGTGGTGGATCATCCTGATGGGCATTGAGCACGAGCGCATCCATCTGGAGAC
>CAZCJW010000057.1:0-9067 GCA_964499185.1 uncultured Propionivibrio sp.
TCGCGTAGCCCTCGATGTTGCGGCAATAGTCGAGATCGTAATGGATGCGATGGCCATTGAAGGTCAGCGCGGAATAGCGGAACAGGGTGGTTGAGGTTGGCGTGAAGCTCTTGATGAAGGGGGCATGGATGGCTTCGGCAATGTTCGCCTGCGTTGCTGCCGGGCGGGTGGCGGATTTGTAGACGATGTCGTGTTCCTCGCGGATGAGCAATTCATCGGCAAGCGATTTCAATTCGTGCAGAACGGTAACGAACACCAGATCCCCGGATCGACCGACCTTGTGATCGATCTGCAGGATGCTCGACACCTTGCGGACACGCGATCCGATCGGCACGGGTTTGAGGAACTTCACTCGCCCCCCGGCCCACATGCGGTTGGGGAGAGGAACTGGCGGCAGGAAACCACCGCGCGCTGGATGTCCGTCGCGTCCGAGTTGGCTTGGCGGCAATCCTTCCAGGAAGTAGATCCAGTGCCACAGCGGCGGCAGTGCGGCCCTTTCCTGGATCAGTGATGGATCCGGATGGTCGACTGTGGCAGCCATCAGGCGAGCGTGGCGCAGCGAAATCTCGTCTTCGTCGATGTACGTTTTGCCGATCCAGGTGCGCAGATGCGCGATGTCGATTTGGCTCATGCGTGTCCTCCTGTGACTATTCTGCCCGCAATGCTTCCACCGGGTCCAGCCGTGCCGCGCGGCGGGCCGGTAGCACACCGGCGAGCAGGCCGATGCCCATGGCGATCAACTCGGCGATGAGGACGAACGCCATGGGCGTGTGTACCGGGAGCGCCGGCACGAATAAGTGGATCAGTTGCGCGAGACCGACGCCAAGTACCAGTCCGACCAACCCGCCGATCGCCGAAAGGGCTACCGCTTCACCGAGGAAAAGGCCGAGGATGGTATGCCGGGGCGCGCCCAGGGCGACCAGCAGGCCGATCTCACTGGTGCGTTCGGTGACGGCGATGGTCATGATGGTGACAATGCCGACACCCCCGACCAGCAAGGAGATGCTGCCGAGTGCGCCGACGGCCATGGTCAGCACGTCGAGGATATTGGACAGCGTGCGCAGCATGTCTTCCTGCGTGGTGATGGTGAAGTCCTCGCGACCGTGGCGGGCCTTAAGCGTGGACGTGACCAGCGCGCTGATGCGCGACGCCGGGATGCCCTCTTCGTAGGCCAGGTCGATGGTCATCAGGCCATCGCGATTGAACAGTTCCAGCGCGCGTGCCGTCGGGATGTAGGCGGAATCGTCGAGGTCTATGCCGAGGAACTGCCCCTTCGGTTCCATGACGCCGATGACGCGGAACTGGAAGTTGCCGATGGTGATGCGCGCTCCAAGCGCGCTCTCGGCGCCGAACAGCTCCGTCTTCAGTTTGGCTCCCAGCACAACAAACGCGCGGGCGCTTTCCGATTCGTCCGCGGGAAGGAACTGGCCGCTGCTGAGCTTCATCCGGTAAACGTTCGGCATGTCGGCGCTCTGGCCATAGACGATGGAGCGGCGCAGGCGGCCATTGGCCTTGATCTCGGTATTGCCCCAGACCACTGCGGTCAATCCCGTGACGTGTGGTAGGCGGCTCAGGGCGCGGGCGTCGTCGAGCGTCAGCGGGCGGACGGAGCTCGGAATGCCGGTCGGGTTGGGGCCGGATGTCTTGACCTTGCCGGGCGCGACGTTGATCAGGTTGGTACCGAACTGGGTGAATTCGGAAAGCACGAAACGATGGATGCCTTCCCCGATCGAGGTGAGCAAAATGACCGCCGCGATCCCGACAGCGATCCCGAGCAGCGTAAGGAAACTGCGCAGCCGGTGCGCGGTGATGGCGCGCCAGGCAAGTTGGAGGGAGTCGGAGGGCCGGATCATGTGGCGCCTAGCGCTTGGCCAACGATTCAACCGGATCGAGCCGCGCCGCGCGGCGGGCTGGCAGCACTCCGAACAGAATGCCGGTCACCAGCGCCGTGACCAGTCCGGCGATCGCTGCCCAGTCCGGCGGGTAAGCCGGATACACCGGGTACAACAGGCGGATGAGCCCCGCTCCGGCGTGGCCCAGCAGAAAACCGAGCACGGCACCCGCCAGCGAGAGCATGGCGGCTTCAGTCAGGAAGGCTGTGCGGATGGTGCCGCCGGTTGCCCCCAGCGCCTTGAGCAGGCCGATCTCGGCAGTGCGCTGGGTCACCGATACCAACATCACGTTCATCACCAGGATACCCGCAACGGCGAGGCTGATCGCTGCAATGCCAGCGACGGCGACCGTCAGCGTTCCGAGCAGTTTATCGAAGGTGGCCAGGACCGCGTCCTGCGTAATGACCGTTACGTCCTCCTCGCCCTCGTGGCGTTCCTTGATTATGGCGGTGGCCTGCGATTTCGCTAGTTCGATGGATTCCCGGCTGTTGGCTTCGACGAGGATCCGGAACAAGGTGTTGCTGTTGAACATGGCCTGTGCCAGGGAAACCGGGACGATTACCAGTTCGTCGGTGTTCATTCCCAGTCCCTGGCCCGTCGAAGCCATGATGCCGATGATGCGGAAGCGTCGGTCGCCGATGCGTACCAGCTGGCCGAGCGCCGGTTCCGCGCCGAACAACTCGTTACGGATCTTGGCGCCGATCACCGCTTCCGAAGCGCCGCGCCGCCAGTCACCCTCCGGCAGGAAGCGTCCCTGGGCCATGGCCAGACGGCGCACGTCGATATATTGTGCGGTGGTACCGGCGACCATGACTTCACGCAATTTGCCGCCGGCACTGATTTCGGATGTGCCGACCGCTAGCGGCGCAACCTGCCGCACGGCGCTGGCACGCAGCAGCGCCTGAGCGTCGTCGATGGTCAGGTCGCGCGGCGTATTGGTGATGGCGTTGCCGGGATTGAAACCGCCGGTTTGCGATCGCCCCGGCAAAACGATGACCAGGTTGGTACCCAGCGAGGAAAACTCGTTGACCACATAGCGCCGGGCGCCGTCGCCCAGCGCTGTGAGCACCACGACGGACGCTACGCCAATGGACATGGCCAGGACCAGCAAGACCGTGCGCAGCGGATTGCCGGCCGCGGCGTCGCGGGCGAAACGGATCAGGTCGGGGGCGCGCATGGGATGAACGTCCACCGCAAAGGCGCAAAGTAGCAAAGGCAACGCAAAGGAAAGGCTTTTCTTTGTGAAATCTTTGCCTCTTTGCGCCTTTGCGCTGGGTGCTGTGTTTTCATTTCGAATCGTGCCGCAACTCGCCGTCTTCCATGCGCAGTTGCCGTCCCGCGCGAGCGCCGAGAGCCGCGTCGTGGGTGACGACGATCAGCGTGACGCCCTTGCTGTTGAGTTCTTCGAGCAGGCGCATGACCTCTTCGCCTGTGGCACGGTCAAGATTCCCGGTCGGCTCGTCGGCGAGGATGACCGCCGGTTGCATGATAGTGGCGCGGGCGATGGCCACGCGCTGGCGTTGTCCGCCGGAGAGTTCGTTCGGCCGGTGCCCGGCACGGTTGGTCAGGCCATAGTCACTGAGCGCCTGATCGACGCGCTTTCGGCGTTCCGCCGGGGCAATGCCGGACAGGACCATGGGCAGGGCAATGTTTTCGGCCGCGGTGAGGCGCGGTACCAGGTGAAAACTCTGGAAGACGAAACCAATCCGTTCACTGCGTACGCGCGCCTGTTCTTCCGGCGAAAGCGTCGTGACATCGCGGCCTTCCAGGCGGTAGGTACCGGCGTTCGGGTGGTCGAGCAAGCCCAGTAGATTGAGCAAGGTCGACTTGCCGGAGCCGGACGGCCCCATCACCGCCACGTATTCGCCGGAATCAATCTTCAGATCGAGCTGGTGCAGGGCATGCACTTCGCTGTCGCCCAACCGGAAAACGCGCTCGACGTCGGAGAGCGCGATCAGTGGCTGGTCCATCATTTGCCCTGCGGTTTTTCTTCGAGCATGTAGTCAATCCCGCCCTTGACGCCGGCGCGCTCCAGTGACGTAACGACGCGTTCGCCGGGCTCCAGCCCTTCCAGCACTTCGGTGAATTCCCAGTTGGTCAGGCCGGTCTTGATCTTGCGCTCTTCCAGTTTTCCATCCTTGCCGGCGACCAGTACGCGCCCGCCTTCGAGGAGCGCGGCGGTCGGTACGCGCAACACGTTGTCGCGGACGTCAAGGATTACCTCAACGTCTGCGCTGTAGCCGACCAGCAACTTGCCGGGTTCCTCCGGCTTGTCGAAGGTGGCCTCGATGTCGACGGTTCGCGCCTGCTTCTCGACCGCTGAGACATACGGCGCGACACGCTTGACTGTGCCAGCGAAGGACTGTTTGGGAAGAGCGTCGAGGCTGATGCGCACCGGCTGGCCGGCCGTGATTTTCGGCGCATCGACCTCGTCCATCGGCGCCTTGATGTACAGGCACGAATCGTCGATCAGGTCGATGGCCGGGGGCGTTTGCACGCCGGGGGGCGATGGCGTCGAATATTCGCCGACTTCGCCGACGATCTTGGCCACCGTGCCGTCGAATGGCGCATAAAGTACCGTTCGCCCCTGATCAACGCGGGTAGCGGCGACCTTGGCCAGAAACTGTTCCACGTCGGCCTTGGCGGCGTCGCAACTGGCGCGCCGCGCCTGTGCCTCGGTGCGGGCCGACTCTTCGCGTGAAGATGAAACGAACCCCTTTTCGCGTAGCGACTTCTGCCGGGCGGCTTCCCGTTCGGCGTTGGCAGCCTGCGTACACGCTTCCACGACACGTTGGCGCGCCGTCACCACTTGAGTTTGCGCCAGCGTGCTCTGTGCCTGCTGATCGTCGTTCCACAGCTTCATCAGCAACTGCCCCTTCTTGACACGGTCGCCCTCTTTGACGTTCAGCACCTCGATTCGCCCGCCGATGATCGTCGACAGCTTCGTTCGCTGACACGCCTCGACCGTCCCGGCACGGGTGTTCGCGATGCTCGATTCGACCTTTCCTCGGTTGATTTCGCGCGCGACAACGGAAATAGGCTTCGGGCGGGTGAACCACCAGAAAGCAGCTACCAGGGCGGAGAGGATAGCCAAGGAAATCAGGGTTCGGCGAAGCAGGGGGGGCATGGCGAATTCGCTACGGTGATGGTCGGATCAATGCGGCATGTTCGGGCAAAAATTGAAGGGTGGCAAGCAACTCATGGAGGTATGGGGGTATCGGCAAAGAATGCAGTTCCCCGATTCGCGAACGGAATTTATTCAAAATTTGATCGGAGGGCAGTGGCGAACGCCGGAAAGCAAAAAGCCCCGGCTTGTGACCGAGGCTAAATGCTTGAATCTTCTGGTGCCGCTGGGCGGAATCGAACTGCCGACCTTCGCATTACGAATGCGCTGCTCTACCGACTGAGCTACAGCGGCAACAAGGCGCGGATTATACAGTGCTGTAGAACGCGGATCAATCTTCTCCAGCACGTGTCGTTAATCTGCTATCTGGGCTACCAGCAGCCTGAGGTCGTCGGTGTTTTTGCGCCGGTGCTGCTCAGCGACATCACTCCACAGGTGTCTGATGATTGTGCCCCCGTTGGGGTGGCGCATAGACGATAAGCTGAGATGTTGCTGTTGGTGGTAGAAGTTGCTGCGCATACTGATGCGCCTGTTGGGGCACTATCAAATGCAATCGTATAGAAACTCTCTGGCGATGTTGTATTTCCAATCGTTGAACTCGTGCCTAATACGGCGCCGCTGTAACGGGTATTCTCGGTGTAATAGCGCTCCATCGCCTGACTGGTTGCCAGCAGTGCTGACTTCCCGTCGCTTCTGCGACCTTTTCTCACGGAATCCATGTAGCTCGGATAAGCAATCGCCGCAAGGATCGCTACGACGGCGACGACGACCATCAGTTCAATCAGGGAGAACCCCCGAACGTGCTTTGCAATCATGACATTCCTTAATCGTTAAGAATTTCTCGCCAGGAAATCCGCCCCGCTGTTGCTTGTCCCAGGTTGGCCTTGTAGTAATCCATGTCACCCGTACTTCCGCCCTGAAATACCGTCCCGCGCCCTTGCCCTTCCGTGAGTATGGTTCCCGGTGGCGTAATGCCGATGCGCGACTTTCGGGCACTCGCATAAGCCGATACCCCGCCAAAGGTCTGCAGCCCAGCCAGGTCGGTAAAGGGTGACCACGCCAGTCTCCCGCCTGTCAGTGCGTCCGTGTAGTAGTCCCAGCTTGATCCGCCGGCCTCACACACGTCAGCCGAGGGAATCGTGCTGGTGAATTTCAATAGATTTCCTCCAAGTACCTGCGGGTTAAAACTGATTCGCTCACCGGTTTCGGGCAGGTTCATGTACCAACCATCTTTGGGTGCGTTCCAATTTACCGAGTTTGCCGATATCGTCCGGTAGTCGTAGGAGTTTGTAACCGTTGTGCCTCCGCTCAAATTTACAGTGGTTGATGCGGACACCGTAACCGTATTGACCGTTTGTTCTTGAAGATTTGTGCGGTTGGTTGAACTCACCGTGCTTCCGTTCATCCTGTCCCAGATTCCGTAAACGGTCTGTACTTGTGTGGTCAGGGGGTCTCCGGTGTCCAGGTAACTACCAGTACCGAAGATCACCAGAACCCCACCGTTCGGATGCAGTATCACGTCGGGCGCCGTGGTGATTGGTTGGCGTTGTGGTGTAGATTGTTCATCCTTGGCAATGTAGAGGGGGTCGGGGTTGGAACTGCTGCCAAAAGGAGAACCCCAGTTGTTTGTATTGTCCGAAACGAAATCAATGCGCCACACGTTGCCTTTCAGGTCCCCTGCATAGACGTAGTCGATCGTGCCGTCGCCATCGAGATCAACGGGAGCGAGTTCGGAAAGTCCATTTGGGCTGGTGCCATTGGGTTCGTTGAGCGCAATCTTTTTGACGAGATACCCCGTATCGGCATTGAGGATGTAGAGTACCGCGTCGCCGGTGCCGGCGTAACCATCCACTTCGGTATTGTTATACCCGTTCCCGAAAATCACGTACCAGCCATAAGCGCTGCACGCCTTGGGTGTTCCGGTAGAGGAGTTGTCCCTGTTTGTGCATAGCTTGACGATGAATGGGCGGCTGTAGGTATAGCCCAGTTCGGCATCGCCGGTTATTGTCGCAGTGGACGTTGTGCCGTCATGGTCACGATCGAGGAATTCCCATTTGACGATTGTTGATGCAGTCCCCTCGGAGAAACTGCCTGGGTTGGTGATATCGAGGGCGTAGATGCCTTGGCCTCCACCATTCAGCCCCCCAACCAGAATGGTCTTCCAGTCCGATGCTGCGGCGCAGGTTCCAGTGCAGATATCACCCATGGTGGGGGTTCCGTCAACATAGTAACGGTGCAGGTTTCCGGTTTTTCCGTAGTCGGTCTGCGTCAGTTTGCTAAGGGGTTGCTGACTGTTTCGGGTCCGGTACATTTCGCTGGGAACATAGGCCAACAGTTCATTTCCCGTGCTTGCATCGAATCCGTGCAGCATTCCGTCATTGGCGCCGACATAGACCACTTTGGTGCGGGCGCTTTGGGCAACGCTGAAGGCCGCGTAGGAGGATTCGCCATAGCCGAAATTCGGTTTTCCGACGTACTGCGCCTGGGAATTGATGATGTCCCCCAGCCGATTGGTTAAACTGGTTCCCGAAATATTCGGGCGTGTGCGCATGCCGGTAACAACATCTCCACGAAGATACGTTACTCGATCCGAACCCAATGCATCGACGGTTCCATTTGCTGTCTTGTTCAATGACGTGCGCAAAGTGGCCGGGGCCGTGCTGCTCATATCGTTCCATTGGAAAGCGATGCCCCTATTGCTTGTCTTGTCAACGTCATAGCTCAGGATCGTGCGACTAGCGCTTGATGCCGATGCAAGTTGCTGTTGTGCTTGCCAGGCCACGTTGGATATCCCGGTTGCGGCTACCGGATACGCATTCAGTTCTCCCGACCAGCCATCGCTGTTGAAACGGGTCTGGAAAAGAAGCGTGTCTGTCTGGAAAGAGAACGAGTTGGTCGATAGCGCCGCAGAAGTGCCTGAATCATTCTTGATCTTGGCAAGAGCGTTGTCCATCTGGGTGAGCATCTTGAGCGGGTTGACCACCAGGAAATAGTTGTCCGGCACCCCATCATTGTCGGCATCCCATTCCCCCGCGTCTGGAATATTGTTGCTGTTGGCGTCGGTAAAGCCGCCAAACTTAGCCGCATACCACAATGGATCCTGAAGGAGAGTCGCGGCTGTTGATGACGAACTGGCGGTGAAAGTGCGCGCAGAGTTAAGTGGCAAAGCAGTGCCCGCGGTATTCGGCGTGTCGAGGAAGTAATCAGGGTCCGACCCGGCCGCGGTGTCCTTGTCGCGAACTTCGAGATAAACACCATCCGCTGTCGTCCCAGAAACCACATACCCCATGTGCTGGATAATGCCGCCGGCGGCGTAGTCGGAACTTATCGATACGGTCACCGTGTCGTCGGCGTTCAGCTTGATTTCATAAGTGGCAATCGCGTCCATGTCGTGGTCGGCGCCTTGCTCAACGTCCTCATAGTTGATGCGGAACTTATAGTAGGGGCGGCCGCCATTAACCGCTGCATTGGTGTTGCCCGCCGTGGTGTTGTTTATTGTGTCGATATAGAAATCGACGATCTGGTTGGTCGGCTGGAAATTACCGGAAGTCGCACTGATGCTCGATCCGCCCACCGATTTTGCAAATGGCACGAAGACGACCTTGTTTGTGCCGACCGGAATTTCAATCTTTGGCAAGGGCGGTGCAAGGGCGATGGAATATGTCGAGGCCTTCTGCCCGCCGGATGCCGAGCTAAGATCGGTAATCTTGCCGAAATAGGCGATGGCTGACGAATAGTAGCTTCCCTGCCGGGTCGGCTCGCCCGGCGCCAGTCCGCGAATGTTCCCAAAGCTGGTCGCGGCTTTTACCGTTGGAGCTCCGTCGTAGGTCGAACCGACCTGGCCGATAAAGATGTTCTTTGAAGCCGAGGGGCCGAATTCGAAATCCCAGATGCTTTGTGCTTGCGTGGACACATTCAGATTGGATATGTCGCCGCTGAAAGTTCCGAAATTGCTGTCCAGCCCCGGGATCTTGTCCGAGTCGAACGACGGATAGACGTCGCTGACCAGCATGAAATAGGGCTTTGCGCAACTTGGAAACTTGCCACTTCC
>CAZCJW010000057.1:9167-15120 GCA_964499185.1 uncultured Propionivibrio sp.
GAATGCGGTGATCTTCAAGCGATCAATGGTGCCGACGATACCTTTGATACAGGTGGTTGCGCCGGATACGCCGCACGTAGAACCTGTCTCCTTGAAAATGCCAGTCGAAGTTTCGATTTCGTTGGTGATCGAACTGACCTCTTTGCGCAGAACGCCGCCGTCGGTGTTCTGGTCGTAGGACCCCGTCAGTAGGCCAAAGTACATGCCGTTATTCTGGCCATATTTGTGCAACAGGCCCGTCGGCTTGTACGAAACCGGCGACGTTCCGTAGCTCTGGCAGTTGCTTTCGCGTCCGTCGTTGTAGGTTGCGCTCACGCCGGTGATCGTCTTGCAGACTTCGACGCGTACGTTGTAGTCGGTAATTGTCGACGCCGGGGTGGTCGGTTGCCAGTAGAGGTGATACGTGTCTCCTCCAGTCTTTTCGTGGTGCCGGAACTTGAGAGTATGCGTGCCGGCTCCCAGCCATACGGAAGCCGTGTGCGTCGGCGGCGAGCCTGTTTCCCCATGTCCGCCATACCAGCCAACTATTTGCGTGCCATCGATAAACAGGTCTATGGCGTCGTCGCCGTCAATCCCGAATGTATAGGTGCCGCTGGTGCTGATGTTGAGTGTTGCCGTGAAGATCGACATGTAATTGTCGTCACCGGTGCATGAGCCTACGGTCGGCGTTCCGGGCTCGTACGGGTTGCCGGTACCATCAATGGTGCTTGCGGCGCCGGATCCGCATTTCCTTGCATTGGTTCCGTAGTTGGTCTCAAGCGTGTCGAACTCAACTTGCGTCGTTGGGTTTGCCGCCGTGCCCGTGTTGTAGGTGGTCATGGTGAGGCTGCTCAAACCATGAGAACTGCTGGACGGGACGATCGACCATGTGGATCCGCCGGAGGTCGCGCAATTGGGGCCTGTACTTCCGTGCAGGCACTTCGTCCCGGCCACCGGGCGCTCGATCGACACCCATTCCCAGATGCGGTAAATACTGTCATTGAGCACGCGCATCAAGGGCGCGCTGGTGCTGGACGTTAGCGTAACGTTGGCAAAAAGATGACGGTATCCGGTTGCAGGCAGGCTGAGCGGCGTGTACTCGCGAAGGTCGTACCCGTCCCTGGCAATGCTTTCATACTCCTTGCCCCAGGAATGTGCATCTTGCGGGATGAAGGCGCGTTCGAGAACCGTTTGCGTTGTTGTATCCGTGCTCCGCTTCCCGCCATAGAAAACCTTGCGCAAGGCATCCATGCGCGATGTCGTGACGTAATTCAGGAAATCCCCGCTCCAGTAGCCGTCGTCGGATCCTGTGCATTTCTTGTTGGTCGTGACCGAAACCGGAGTAAAAATGCCGCCCGTGTAGTCATAGCATTTGTAGGAGTCAAAGTAGCCGTAGTACTCGATGCTCGGCGTGTAAAAGAGATCGAGGGTACCGTTGCCGTCGAGGTCCGAATAGTCGTTGTACGCTTCGTAATACAGTTTATGGTCACGCGCCATCGTCATCAGGATCAGCGGCGGTTGACTCGCCGTCAGGTAAAGAGGCGACTGGGCAAGGTTGAGCGCGTGTGCCGGCAAGATTGCGACCGACCAGCCGACAATTGCAGAAGCGAGTAGTCGAATGGCATTCTTGGTGGCGAGTTGGGCGTGACGAGTCATGATGATTCTCCGTGAAGCAAGATACTTCCAGAAACTGATGGTTCAGTATTGGCGATAGGTTCCTTGCAGCATTACTCGGGTACTCGCTGACGCGCCAAATCCGACAGCAGTCGCGCGATAGACGTATTTTTGCGACGGCTGGCCGGGTGGTGGCTTTAACGAGGCGGCATCTGGAACGCTCAGGACTTCAATGATGTATCGGGGTTGGGCGGCTACGCCCGTGATGGGTGTGGCGGCTGCCTTGTAGCCGGGGATTGCGGCAGCATAGGCGATACTCTTTCCCGCGCTGGCGCCGCTGATCCAGCCAGTATCCCCTTGTTTCGTCGCGAGATCGATCCAGATCGGCAGGCAGTCTCCAGACGCACTCGTATTCGTACACAAATTGGGTAGGCAAAGTCCGGCACCCCGCGTGTCGGTCGAGGAACTGCATCCGGACACAAAGCCGGTTAAACCGACTACGCGCGTGCCGGTCGCGATTTCGCGCTCAGCGTCACGCAATGCCGATTCGGCCGCTTGGAAAGCAACGTTCCAGTCGCGCGCATTGGCGATCATTCGCTCCTCAAGAATGCTTGTCCTCATCAGCGAAATCACCAGCAATGTCAGTACGATGAGGAACAACATCCCGACGATCAGAACCGCACCGTTTTCCTTTCTGGGCGATACTCCTGTCAAATGCAGATGCTTCACGTCAAGGCTCCCCATGGTCACGGTGTCCGGTTGCGGACTGCAACCGATTCTGTAAACGCCTTGCGAACCTTGCGATCCGTTGCGGTAACCGATGTGCCGTCGAATTCGTAGGTCTGCAAGGTTGAGCTGATGTTGTCATTCTTTGAGGCAGCCAGAACCGACAGGCGTACTGAAACGACTTGTGACCAGTTTGCAACGCTGTCGGCAGTGACAAGCTGATCGGCTGACCGGTTGCCGTCCGTGTCCAGGCCGTAAGTGATCTGCATGTTCTCAATTCCCTCGAGCAATTCATTGGCGGCGGCTGTTCCAGAGGTTTGGCCGAGCAGGCTCATTGACCAAAGAGAGCGGCCGCTACCGGACGAGCTTGGAGCGATAAAGTAGGCATTGGAATAAATCCGAAGTAGTGAGGATCCTGGTTTGTATTGATAGGATTTGTCCGGGCTTCCGCAGCTAGCGCCGAGGTACTTGGTGCAGTTTCCTGGCGAGCCGGTTCCAGTGTTGTGGACGACATTGGTTTTCGTTGCGCTGTTGGGGCCCGTCATCTGGAACAGGGTTGAATGGCTGCAATCCGTTATAAGCAGAATTTCTCCTGCCTTGATCGTATGCGTATTCGTGTCGATCTGGGCAGACGGGGGATTATGATTCTGTACCACCAGTTCGCTCGACGAATCGACGCCGAGCAGGATGATTGCGTCAGGAGCTCCAGTTCCCGTAATCGCTCCGGCAGCAGTCAGGGCGGATGGGAAAGTGCTGACGCCCCCTTCGAAACCGATTACCGGTGTAAGAAAATTGAGGAATGGATTGGTGCCTCCTCCAATTACCACATTCGCAAAATTAGTCAGGTTCCCACAACCGTTATATCCGGCCATGCGTACATCACGCGTGAGTGTTTCCATGGCAAAGCGGCCATTTTCCTGCAAGCGTGCAAAGTCTTCCTGGTAGCGGAAACTGCCCCGCATATTGATGTAAAGGCCCGCAATGATGCCGGTCATGAACAGTCCGATGGCCATGGCGACCATCATTTCGACCAGGGTCAGGCCGGCTTGTTTATTTTGGCTCCGGAAGAAACATGGCTTCATGGCTCAAATCTCAGAATGAATGTCTTGTCCGGGTTGCCGCTCTTACTGTCGTCCCAGGAAATATGAATGGAGTACCAGTTGTTGGCGTTGTCCTTACAGATAGCGCCTGATCCGCTCGGTAACAAAACGGCATTGGCGTTGTGCCATACGCACGTGTCCCTGTCAGCGAGATCCGCTGCGCTACATGATGCTGAGGCGCAGGTGTTGGTAGCGCACGCGGCGAGCGAGGTCGGAGTTGGCGGTGAAACATTGCTGGTTGCGGCGATCGGACAGGTTGAACTGGATCCTGGCGGAACAACGCCGCTGTAGTCTCCGGCCTGGACTCCGGCGAGATTGGCGCGCATACGGTCTGCCATGTCGTAGGCCTGATTGATAGCCATGGTACGCATTGATGACGTTGCATTGGCCTGTATTCCTTTTAGCATCAATGAAATCAGTCCCATAAGGCCGATGGCAACGATGATCATGGTTACCAGCACTTCAATCAACGAGAACCCCTGTTGATATTCCGTTTTTCCTTTTTGGCGGGCGTAAATGCTCATGGACAACTCGCTGTCGTTGTTTTCAAGGAAACACGTCCTGTCTTCAATACCTCGACTTCTCTTCCAAATGCGCCGCTACGGTCATCGCAGATCTTGAAAACTCCAGTGGAATCAGAATTCAGCGAGCCATTTGGTCTGAACTGAATGTAATGGAGCGTGCTGGTCGAAGAAACACTGAAGCCCGAGGCGGTAATGGCAACATTGTTCGTTGAAACAGACTGGTTGACTCTGAGTATTTCATCGCCTGCATCGACCGTCCCGTAGGTTCCAGCGTCTGCGAAAACGATTCGTCCGCCTGCCCATGCAGATCCCGAGCCACACCCGGTTGCGTTGCTGCTCACACACAACGTGACCCGTCTCCCTCGCCGTGCTGCTTCTGCTCGGGCAAAGGCCAAATCGGATACCAAGTCATTGGTTTCCGTCGCCAGGCGGCCGTTTTTGATGAAACTTGATAACGATGGCGCTGCGATCGCAGATAAGATTCCCAAAACGACGACTGTCACGAGCATCTCAATCAGGGTAAATCCCAGATGTCTGGTGCCTGTTTCCATTGTGACTCCTCCTGAGCGTATTCTAGGGATGAATCCGTGCGATCAATTGTTCAGCAGACGGGCGGCAAGAAAGGGGGGACGGTCGGAGCGAAAAAACGATCTTGCTCGGATTCCGATAGGCAATAATTGCGCCATGACAGAGGTTCGGATTCGTTTGACACTTTCACTGCTGGTTTCCGCGATAGCGCATATTCTGCTTTTTTCGCTCCCGCTGGTTGGTTTGTACACCGCTTCTGGGGGCAAGACGACGCGTCTGAGTGCTCGATTATTGCCAGCTTCGAGCTCTGGCGTTTATGTCGACGAACGAGCCGCTATTGCTCTCGCTAGCGACGCGCGATCTCCATACAGTGGGGCAGCAGTCCCTGCCTCTGCGCCCAATTTTCCCGTGGCGGGACCATTGAAGGTGGAAGACCGTTCGCCACTTCCACTTATTGCCTTGGAAGACTACTTGCCCGCCAGCGTTCTTACATCACCTCCTAGTCCCATTGACTCAGTCGATCCCACACCCGTCGGTTTTTCGCTCGAGGGTGTCTTGGGTGAAATAGTGTTACTTCTGCTGATTTCTTCCGAAGGCGATGTTGACGAAATAATGACCGTAAGTTCGACGCTTCCGCAGTTCTTTGTTGACTATGCAAAGACTGCTTTCTCCCGCACGCGGTTTACTCCTGGTTTGGTTAACAACACGGCAGTTCGGAGTCGCCTCATGATTGTCCTGTCTCCGACCCCATCGCAAGTCGAACCTGAGACAGGGAATCCCCTATCGGCAAAGAATCGCCGGCGTTGATTTACAGTGAAGCCGGAATCGGGAAAGATGTGTTCTCTTTCTTTCCTTCAAGATTGACGACGCTTGTCGCACCCAGTTCCTTCAGGCGCATGACGACTTTCTCAACCAAAACTTCCGGAGCGGAGGCGCCAGCGGTAACCGCTACGATTTTCTCGGCGTTAAGCCACTCCTCATTAATTTCGCTTGCTTGCTCAACCATGAACGAGCGTTTCCCCAGTTTTTGGGCAATTTCACGCAGCCTGTTGGAGTTTGAACTCGTGGGGGAGCCAACGACAATAACTACATCACAGTTGTCAGGAAGTGCCTTTATCGCGTCTTGGCGATTCTGGGTGGCATAGCAAATATCATCTCTTTTTGGACCAACGATCTGCGGGAATCTGGTCCGGAGTTCTGAAATAACGCCAATTGCGTCATCAACCGAGAGGGTGGTTTGGGTGACAAAAGCTAACTTTTCGGGATTTGCGATATCAAGGCGTTGAACGTCGGATGATGTTTCAACGAGATGCATTCCGTCCGGACACTGCCCCATCGTGCCTTCTACTTCAGGATGGCCCTTGTGTCCTATCATTATAATTTCGCGCCCTTCTTTTCGCATCCTGGCAACTTCAACGTGAACTTTAGTGACCAGCGGACAGGTGGCGTCGAAGATCCGCAGGCCGCGCCGATCCGCTTCTT
>CAZCJW010000058.1:0-15095 GCA_964499185.1 uncultured Propionivibrio sp.
GCGCTCTCCCAGCTGAGCTATACCCCCGCTCGAAAGAAGGGCGCATTATAGGGAGGCGTCGTAGGCTTGTAAAGTGCTTTTTTGATTTTTTATCAACATGACGTCCAGTGTGCGGAAACTGCCCTTTCGGCTTTGGGTTAGAATGGGCTCCGCCTTGTTGGGACGAGCTCCTGATGAAAACCAGTTTTCTTGTTTTTGAACAACAGATTGCCGATCTCGGAAGCCGGATTGAGGCACTCCGCGCGTCGCAGCAGGATTCGCCGATCGACATATCCGACGAAGTTGAGCGACTGGAAAAAAAAGAGCAGCAACTGACCAAGGAAATCTACGCCAAGCTCACGCCGTGGCAGACCGCGCAGGTCGCCCGACACCCCCAGCGACCCTATTCGCTCGATTACATCCGTCTCATCTTTACCGATTTTCAGGAACTACACGGCGACCGTGCCTTTGCCGACGACCACGCCATCGTTGGCGGTCTGGCTCGATTCAACGGGCAGCCGGTGATGGTCATCGGCCATCAGAAAGGCAGCGACACCAAAGAGAAGCTTTATCGTAACTTTGGCATGCCGCGTCCGGAGGGGTACCGCAAGGCGCTGCGTCTGATGCGGCTAGCCGAGAAGTTCGGCATCCCGTTGATGACCTTCATTGATACGCCGGGTGCCTATCCGGGTGTCGACGCCGAGGAGCGCGGGCAATCCGAGGCGATCGGGCGCAATTTGTATGAAATGGCCGGGCTGAAGATACCGGTCATTGTCACGGTGATCGGTGAGGGCGGTTCCGGCGGGGCGCTGGCGATCGGGATCGGCGACGTAGTGCAGATGCTGCAGTATTCGACCTATTCGGTTATCTCGCCCGAAGGATGCGCGTCGATTCTCTGGAAAAGCGCTGAAAAGGCGGGCGATGCCGCGGAAATCATGGGCATCACGGCAACTCGCCTGAAGTCGCTCGGACTGATTGACAAAATTGTCAGCGAACCCGTGGGTGGGGCTCACCGCGACCCGGAACGCATGGCGCAGCATCTGGGAAAAGCGTTGCAGGAAGCGCTCATGGATTTGAGTGCGCTATCGCTTGATCAGTTGCTCGAAGCTCGCTTCAAACGCCTGATGACCTATGGTCGGACCAAAGAACAGTCGCCGGCGTGAGCACGTCTTGGCGGAAGCCGGGAATCTGATCGAAACCGCTCTCCTGGTCTTTTTTGACGGGCGCCTGAAGCCCGGCGAGCGGCTTTTCGTCGGTTTCTCCGGCGGCATGGATTCGGTGGTCCTACTGCACGCGCTGTGCCGCGTGGTGCAGACGCTGGACGGTCCGGTCACCCTTTCGGCTGTCCATGTGCATCACGGCCTCAGTGCACAGGCGGACGCGTGGGAGGAGTTTTGCAAGGATTTCTGTCAACGTTGTAGCGTGCCATTCGAGGTTGTCAAAGTGGTGGTGCCGCGCAATAGCGGCGAAGGGCTTGAAGGTGCGGCACGACGTCTGCGTCACGGTGTTTTTGCCGACTGCCGGGCGGATTGGCTGGCGTTGGCTCACCACCGCGACGACCAGGCCGAGACGGTGCTGCTCAATCTCCTGCGCGGTGCCGGGGTGGCCGGGGCGGCCGGGATGCTTGCCGAACGCCCGCAAACGCGTGGGCCCACACTGGTGCGCCCGTTGCTGGACGTGCCGCGCAATGTCATCGAGGCCTATGCCGCCGAACACGGGTTGCGTTGGATCGACGACGAGAGCAATACCGATCGCCGCTTCCGACGCAATTTCCTGAGGCACGAAATCTCGCCGCGTCTCGAGGAGGTTTTTCCCGGTGCGGGAAAGTCGCTGGCACGTGCTGCCGGGCATTTTGCCGAAGCGGCCGGCTTGCTCGATGATCTGGCCGCGATTGACCGGAAGGCGGCGAGCGCCGTCTCCGGGCGGGTCGCGTTGGCGGCCTTGAACGCGTTGCCGCAAGGCCGCGCACGCAATCTGCTGCGCCATGTGTGGACAGCGGCAGGTTTCCAGGCGCCGGATACGCGCTGGGTTGACGAGGCGCTCAAGCAGCTGGCGATGGCCGACACGCTTTCGGAAGTTTGCGTGGCAACCGCCGAGGGGGCGTTGCATGTGTATCGCGGGGAACTCTATCTTGTCAGGCCGTGCGGAGATCCGCCAGCCGAAGCCTTGCCATGGTCTGGGCAGGATGTCCTGCCGTGGGCCGGGGGGCGCGTGCGATTCATTGCAGTGACCGGTAGGGGAATAGGCCGTAGCCACCTGCTTGGCGGGAACGTCGTCCTCAAGGTCCGGCAGGGCGGCGAACGCCTGCAGCCCGATGCACGGCGGCCGCGCCGGAGCCTGCGCAATCTGCTGCAGGAAGCGGCGGTGCCGCCGTGGGAGCGCCGGTGTCTTCCGATGCTCTGGGTGAACGAGCGATTGGCCTGGGTGGGGGGAATCGGCTGCGAGGCGGCGTTTTCCTGCCCGCCGGGAGAGGAAGGGCTTCTTCCTCTATGGGAAAGCACAATAGGCGACTAAACGTGATCCCGGGGCTGGGGCCAGCCGAGTTGTTCGATAACGCTGACGAAATCGTCGGCCAGGGGCGCGCTTAGCGTCAGGGCTTCGCCGCTCAGCGGATGGGTCAGGCGAATCTCCCGGCACGCCAGCAATAACCGGTGGCAGTTGAACAGCTCCTGAAACATTCTGTTGTGGCGCCCCTTGCCGTAGGTGGCGTCGCCGATGATCGGGTGGGCGATGTGCTTGAGATGGCGGCGTATCTGGTGCCGGCGGCCGGTTTGCGGCGCGAGTTCGAGGAGGGCGTAACGGCTGGTCGGGTAGCGGTCGACGGCATGGGGCACTTCGGCGACGGCCAGGCGGCGGTAGCGGGTGATGGCCTCCTGCGCTTCGCCGGCCGCGTTGGCGTGGCGGAACTCGTAATCGTCGAACTGGCGGGTCAGCGGATGGTCGATGACGCCGCATTCCTCGGGATGGCCCCGTACGACGGCAAGATAGGTTTTCTCGACCAACTGGTTTTCGAACTGCGCGGCGACGCTTCGGCAGACGTCCCGATCGAGGGAAAAGAGCAGGACGCCGGAGGTGCCGCGATCAATACGATGCACGGGGTGGACGTGCTGGCCGATCTGGTCGCGCAGGATCTGCACGGCGAAGCGGGTTTCGTGGCGGTCAAGGAAGGTACGGTGGACCAGCAAGCCGGCCGGCTTGTGTACGGCCACGAGATGCTCGTCACGGTAGACGATCGGGAGCTTTTCCTGCACTAGCGCTTCCCCTGGAACTCGCCATCGACGTAGTACCAGCGTCCGTCTTCCTGGATGAAGCGGCTGATCTCATGCAGCCGGAACGCCCGTCCGGCAACCTTGTAGCGTGCGACGAATTCGACGATGGCGCTGTCCGGGCCGGTGCGTTGGTGACGTCGTATCTCCAGTCCCAGCCAGCGTGTCGCCCCGTCCTGGTCGAGATCGAGCGACGGCGGACGCGTGCCGGCGTGCCAGGTGTCCAGCAGGTACGGTTCAAGCGCCAGCACGTAGGCGGAGTAGCGCGAGCGCATCAGGGCTTCGGCGGTAGGTGCGTCCTGTCCGTCATGGAAGGGGCTGCAGCACTGGGCGTAGTCCTTTCCGTTGCCGCACGGGCAGGTCGGTGCGCTGGTTTTGCTTGACGCCATGGTGGTGCCCGGGGCTCAATCCTCGCGCCAATTCGACGAGAATCGTGTGCGAACGTTTTTCATGTGCCGATGCATGGCCGCGCGTGCTGCCTTGGCATCGCCTTGCTTGATGGCTTCGAGGATTTCCCGGTGTTCGATGATGGCACGCTGCCAGACCTGCTCGGAATGGAAGTGATCTTCCAGGCACCGGTAGACAGGCTGCACGCGAGGGGTCCATAGCGCCTGAATGGCAAGCAGCAGTGCGCTATTGCCGGACGCTGCGGCGAGGGTGAAATGGAATTCGCGGTCGTAGTCGATTCTTTTGATGTCGCCGGCGGAGCAGCAAACCATGTTCCCCAATGCTTCGGAAAGCGCCGCCAGGTGCTCCGGCGAAGCATTCTTGGCGGCGAGCGCGGCAATGTCCGGCTCGATCAGGTCGCGGGCGAATAGAATCTCGAACGGACCAGGCGCGGGTATGCCGTTGGCTGCGGGTGTTGTTTCTACGGCCAGGACCTCCGGGCGATTCAGGACGAATACGCCGGACCCGCCCCTGATCTCGACGCGTCCCTCGACCTCCAGTGCGATGAGCGCTTCGCGCACTGTCGGTCTGCTCACCGTTAGGCGTTCGGCCAGGACGCGCTCGGCAGGCAGCCGTTCGCCCGGCTTGTATTCGCCAGCGTCAATCAGGCGAATGATCTGGTCGGCAATCTGACGGTACAGGCGACGGTTGTCGATGGATTCAATGGGCATGGTGTTCGGTCGGGAAGGGGAAGAAAGGTTCAGGTTTCCTGCCAGTTTGAAACGTAGCGTTTCCTGGCGTTGTGGATATGGCGATGCATGGCGGCTCGCGCGGATCTTGCATCGCGGCTCTTGACGGCTTCCAGTATTTCGCGATGTTCGAGGATGGCCTGCTGCCAGACGGCTTCGTTGTGGAAGTGATTCTGCAACTGAACATAAAGAGGCGCGAGGCGCATCGCCCACAAAGTTTCCATCAGCTGAACCAGTGCCGCATTGCCAGTGGCTGCTGCCAGGGTGGAGTGAAACTGGTGGTCGTAGCCCATGTGCCGCTGATCAGTCGAAGAGCAGCACACCATGTCGCCGAGGATGCCCGAGAGCGTGGCGATCATCTCGACGGATGCGTGACGTGCGGCTAATGCGGCGACCTCCGGTTCGACCACGTCGCGTGCATCGAGTAATTCGATAGGGCCAACAGGGGGAGACTCGCCACCCGCGTCCGGCACCGGTACGGAGGCAGATGCCCCCGGTTCCTTATCATCGCTTCCAGGCGTTCTTTCGAGAACAAAGACTCCCGTTCCGCCACGAATGTCCACCCATCCTTCGACTTCAAGAGCAATCAGCGCTTCTCGAACGCTGGGGCGGCTGACCTTGAGTTGCTCAGCCAGCATGCGCTCTGCTGGAAGGCGCATTCCCGGCGTGTATTCACCTGATATGATCAGTCTGGATATTTGATCGGCTATCTGGCGATAAAGTCGACGGGTTTCGATTGTTTCTATAGGCATTGGAGCGTTGTGGTTTCGGGGGGAGCCGTTCAGTGCGCAATTGTCTCAAAAGAAATGCCTGAGTTTTATACCTGCTGAACAACATTTTTCTGCTGGGCCGGTGAATTCCGGCCGATCAATCAATGTCCCGGCATGCCGGAATGCTGCGGCTTGCTCTCGGGCATGCCGATGCGCGGCCTTCTGACGGGGGCGAGTACGCTTTGGGTGCTGCCATCGTCGAACTTCAGCGTGATCGGTACGTTGTCGCCTTCCTTGAGCGATGTTTTGAGGTCGATCAGCATGACATGATAACTGCCGGGTTTCAGTTCCGTCTGGCCGTGGGCTTTTACCTCGATGCTTGGAACCTCGCGCATCTTCATCACACCGTTCTCGTTGAGATGAGTGTGCAATTCCACGATGTTGGCAGCTGGACTCTCTGCCTTGATCAACTGACGATCGGTTGTCCCCGTGTTGCGGATGACCATGAATCCGCCGGTAGTCCTGATTCCCGGAGGAACAAGACGGACGTAGGGGTCGTCGATCGCGATGGCGGAATCGGCGGCATGAACTCCAATAGCGATCAATGAGGCGGCGAGAAGCAGGGCGGCGAGCGAGAGTTTTTTCATAGCCATTTTCATTTCGGTTTGCATCTTTGGTGGAATCGGGATCAGGGTTTTTTCGGGCTGCCGAATTGCTGGCGAATTGCTAAAACCAGTTCGTCGTGCGACGATCCGTGGGGCACGACTGCGGCAAGCTTGCCATCTGGTCCGACGAGGTAGGTGACGGACGAATGATCGACCGTATAGGGGCGGCCATCGATGGGTTTTTGTTTCATGTAACTCACCCCGTAGCGGCGCGCGATTTCCGCCAGTTGATCCGGCGTCGTCGTCGCTCCGACGATGTTCGGGTGAAAGAAGGGAGCGTAGACCTTGAGAACTTCCATGGTGTCACGCTCCGGGTCGACGGAAATGAAAATACCTTTCACTTTTGCCAGTTCTTCGGAGGAGAGCGCGGAGAGTGCCTGGCCCATGGTGGCGAGAGACGTCGGGCAGACATCAGGGCAGAAGGTGTAGCCAAAATAGATGAGAACGACCTTGCCGCGATAGTCTTTCAACGACAACTGGCCGTCTGGGGTTTCCACGTTAAAATCTCCCGCCGGCAATTGTCCTCCGGGATGCACGACGAAACTGCCTTGGCCGGGGAGGGGCTTCCCGGGTATGTCCGGTTGCCAGAAGAAGGCCAGCCAGACAAGCAGGCCAGCCAGGAATGCTCCAACGGTGCTCCAGACATATTGAGGTTTCATCGGCTGTTTCCTGCGCTTTCGTGTCGTTTCTTCACCGTCCGGCGACCTTGAAATGAAAGGGTGCGGCGATTCCTCCCTCCTTCGCTGTCACCAGAACGGTTGCCTTCCATGTCATGGTACCGGTGATGCATACCGGCAGCACCGTCTGTCCTGAAAAATTCCCGCCATCGCCCGACAGGATTGGCCGGTTGTATCCCATGCTCATGTCAACGCCATCGAAATCGATCTCCACCTTTTCTGCTTTCATCCCCGTCATTCGTACTTCGAGCGAGAGTTTCTGCAGTGCGAGGATCGGTCGGGGAGTGATCGATAGTGTCAATTGTCCACCCTGTGGCAACGGGATGGTGCAGTCCTGAATTGACGGATCGCACGATGAGCGGGGGAGTTGGGCCGTGTTTGTGGAATGCCATCGGGCTGAAAGCTTGTACCCGGCTACCGCCACGCACGCCAAGGCCAGCGCGATCACGATCAGGATCGTCTGGCGGTGCATTTTGGAACGCGGCGGATTGTAAAGTCTGCGAGGCGTACCAGCGCTATTTCAGCAGTTTTCCGCTGTTGCTGATGATGTTGATATCCGCAAACGTCGTTCCCGCACGATTGCTTGGCGAATAGCTGATCAGCAGGTCGCCCGTATCGAAATTCTTGATCTGCTCGAGTGCGTCGCGCAGTTTTCTGCGTGTGGCTCCCGGGCCAGCGCGGCGCAATCCTTCGACCAGCACTTTGGCGCCGACGTATCCTTCGAGTAGAGCATGATTGAAAAGCACGCCTTGCGGCTTGAATTTCGCGAAATTATCCTGGAATTCCTTGGAGAGCGGTACGGTGCGGTTTTCGGGATGGGGTACTACCTGAGTGATGGCTACGCCGGCCGCTGTCGGGGCGCCGATGAGGTCGACCAGTTGGGTCGCGTCGGTCGTCGAAATGGCAATGAACTGGGTACGCAGTCCGCCATCTCTGGCCTGCTTGATGAAGGCGGCACTGGCGGCGGTATTGGAAACCATGATCACCGCATGCGGAGCTGCTGCCGTGATTGTCTTGACTGCATTGGCGACTTCGGTGGTGTTCTTTTCATAGCTGCCCTTGGCGACGATCTTGCTGCCATACTTTTCGGAAAGCGCTTCGGCGCTGGCCAAGCCATCCAGCCCGAATGGATCGTTCTGGTAGAAAACCGCGTAATTCTTGTAACCCGTCGCGCTGTAGAGCTGGAATATCTTGTTGATTTCCCCGGCATAGCCGGCGCGGGTGATGAACATCCACGGATTGCCGCTCTTGGCCAGAGACGAGGCCCCGGTACGAACCATTACCAGCGGGATGCCGTTTTCATCGAGGATCTTTTCCTTGAGTACCGCTTCGACGTTTCCTGTTCCGACATACCCGAACAGCGCGACGGGTTGCACCTCCTCGATGAGTGCCTTTGTCTGCTTGATGGTTTCCGGAACCTTGTAACCATCGTCCTTGCTAACCAGACGAATTTTCTGTCCGTTGATGCCGCCTGACGCATTGACAGCGTCGAAGTAAATCTGTGCGCCGGCCCGGACGTGATTGCCGGTTGGCGCGAGCAGTCCGGATAACGGTGCCACCTGTCCGACAACAATATCTGAAGCAAGGGCGGATGAAATAGACGTGAATGCGGCTATCAGCAAACCTGCAGTCTTGAAAAGCGACATCGGGGTTTCTCCCTTGAATGAGTGCAAACGTGCGACGGTTTCAAAAATGGTGATGCCGAATGCGAATTTGTTCCTCTGGGTAGCGCCATTATCTTGACATTGTTGGCAGCGCACTGATACTAAGAGCAAATGTTTTGACCTCATGCCAATTATGTCACTATTTCTTCCCCGGTTTGCTGGTTCATCGAACGCGCAACATCGACTTCCAAACGATCCATTGCCTTGTCTCGGCCGCGATGTTTGAAAATTCAGCCGACCGTTCGTTAGTCTACCGCCTGCTGCACGACTTCCAGCAGAATTTCCCGATCTGCCCGGCGCCTTTCGCGGAGCTGGCTGGTCGCTTGGGTGTCGCCGAAAACGTGGTCCTGCGCATGCTCGAGCAGTTGCGTCGCGAAGGCAGAATATCCCGCGTCGGGGCGGTGTTCGCGCCCAAGCGCATCGGCGCCAGCACGCTGGCCGCCGTGGCCGTGCCGTCGGAGATGCTGGACAGGGTTGCGCGGGCGATCAACCGCTTTCCGGAGGTCAATCACAACTATGAGCGCGAGCATCGCTACAACCTGTGGTTTGTCGTGACGGCCGGGTCGGAAGGTCGCTTGAGAGCAGCGCTTGGGGCTATCGAGCAGGCGGTCGGCTATCCGGTCGTGGCGTTTCCCATGCTCCGGGATTTTCGAACCGGTGCGGACGGTGATGATATTGACGGCCGTGGAGACGTCGCTTCTCCAGAGACCCGGCAAGCGACCGTGCTTGACGAGATCGGGCGCCGGCTTGTCATGGCGCTGCAGGAAGGGCTGCCGTTGTTCATCCGGCCGTTCTCGATACTCGCCAGCCGTGTCGGTTGCGACGAGAACGAACTCCTGGAGCGCATCCGGCGCTGGCGTGCTGACGGTGCGATCAAACGCTTTGGCGTTGTCGTTCGTTATCAGGCACCTGATGAAGGGGTCAATGCCATGCTGGTTTTTGACGTGCCCGATGAGTCCGTCGCCACGATCGGTGGTGCCATCGCCCGTGAACAGTCGGTGGCTTTGTGCTACGAGCGCTCACGGGTCTTGCCGGACTGGCCGTACAACCTCTATTGCATCTTGCGTGGTTCAACTCGGGAAGCAGTGCAGTCCGGGATAGTCGAGATCAAGCAACGGCTCGGTTTGTCCGGCTACGCCAGCGAGATTCTCTTCTCCTTGACCCGCTTCAAGCGCGACGGCGTTCGCTACGCTTGATGCTCCCTCTCGGTTAGTTCGCCGCCTCGGAAACGCGCCGGGTGATATGCGCCAGGGCTTCCTCGACCTGATCGACAAGGATCAGGCACAGGTCACCGGCTTGTAAGCCCGCAAGCGCGGTGTCTATAGCCAGGAACTCGCCGTGGATTTCCTTGATGTCCTTGGCGCGTTTTGCGCCGTGCAGACCTTGCTGCAACAGCGCGAGCACTTCACCGTCGGCGCGTCCGCGCTGGCACTGGTCCTGATAGAGCACAACCGTATCGAAGGCGTCGCCCAGGATTTCCGTCTGCTCCCGGATATCCTCGTCACGCCGGTCGCCGGCGCCACTGATGACTACCGAGCGCTGCTTGCCGGATTTGTCGGGCATGCCGTCGATGGCTTTGACCAACGCCCGGATGGCATCCGGGTTATGGCCGTAGTCGGCGATCAGGGTGGCGCCGCGGTAGTCGAACAGGTTGAAACGGCCCGGCGCGGAAGCCGCGTCGTTACGGAACTCGGCCAGTCCCGCGCGAATGACGGCCCAGTCGAGACCGAGCGCCCAGCCGGCGCCCGTGGCGGCCATGGCGTTTTCTATCTGGAATCCGACAGCGCCGTTGGCCGTGACCGGAATGTCGTTGAGGGCGATGCGTTCTTCTGAACTGCCTTCCATGGCGACGATCTCCGTGCCGTCGAGGTAGATGATGCGCTTGCCTTGAGCGCGATGCATGGCCATTACCGGATGGTTGCGATCGCAAGCGAAGTAAATGACTTTGCCGGGACAGGAATCACCCATGCGCGCGACCATCGGGTCCGCGGCGTTGAGCACGGCATGGCCCGTTTCCGGTTTGACGTTTTGCACGATGACGCGCTTGACGACAGACAAGTCTTCGACGGTGCTGATATAGGAAAGCCCGAGGTGGTCCCCCTGGCCGATGTTGGTGACCACCGCCACGTCACAGCGATCGAAGCCGAGTCCCTCGCGCAACACGCCGCCACGGGCCGTTTCCAGTACCGCTGCGTCGACGTCGGGGTGCATCAGCACGTTGCGGGCGCTCTTCGGACCGCTGCAGTCACCGGTGTCGATGCGCTTTCCTTGAATGTAGACACCGTCCGTGCTGGTCATGCCCACGCGGTGGCCTTTGCTGGCGAGGATGCTGGCGATCAGGCGCACGGTGGTGGTCTTCCCGTTGGTGCCGGCGACGGCGACCAGCGGAATGCGTGCATCGTCGCCGTCGGCGAACATGTTGGCGATGATTGCTTCGCCGACCGGGCGGCCTTTGCCATACGAGGGTTGCAGGTGCATGCGCAGCCCGGGCGCGGCATTGAGTTCGACGATGCCGCCGCCCTGTTCTTCCAACGGGCGCAGGACGTTCTTGCACACGATATCGACGCCGGCGATGTCAAGGCCCACCATCTGCGCGGCGGCGATCGCGCGCGCCGCGAAATCGGGATGTACATCGTCGGTGACGTCGGTGGCCGAGCCGCCGGTCGACAGGTTGGCGTTGTTGCGCAGGATGACGCGTTGGCCTTTGGCCGGCACGGATTCCGCGTTGAGTCCATCCTCGGCCAGGCGGGCGAGGGCGATTTCGTCAAAACGGATCTTGGTCAGCGAAGTGGCGTGGCCGGTCCCTCGGCGCGGGTCGGCGTTGACCTGTTCGACCAACTGGCGGACGGAATGCGTACCGTCACCGATGACCATCGGCGGTTCGCGCCGCGCTGCGGCGACGAGTCTGTTGCCGACGACCAGGAAACGGTGATCCTGGCCGGTGATGTAACGCTCGACCAGCACGTTGTCGCTTATTTTGCTGGCTACCGCGTAGGCGGCGAGCACCTGTTCGCGGGTGGTCAGGTTGACGGCCACACCCTTGCCCTGGTTGCCGTCCTGCGGCTTGACGACGACGGCGGTGCCGCGTTCGATGCCTATTTCCTGCGCCGCTGTCCAGGCGTCTTCGGCGTCATGGACCGGGCGCCCGATTGGCACCGGAACACCGGCCGATTGCAGCAGTTTCTTGGTAAGTTCCTTGTCCTGGGCAATGGATTCGGCCACGGCGCTGGTCATGTCCGTCTCGGCGGCCTGGATGCGGCGTTGCTTGCTGCCCCAGCCGAACTGCACGAGGCTGCCTTTGGTCAAGCGGCGGTACGGGATGTTGCGGGCGACGGCGGCATAGACGATCGAACCGGTGCTCGGGCCGAGGCGGACGTCTTCATCGAGTTCGCGCAAGCGGGACAGGGCGTCGGCGATGTCGAACGGCTGATCATCGACCGCAGCCTGGCATAGCGTCAGAGCCAGTTCGAGCGCCAGGCGTCCAACTTCCTCTTCGCTGTATTCCACGACGACCTGGTAGATACCCTGTTCGACCGTCTGTGCGGTGCGGCTGAAAGTGACCGGGCAACCGGCCTGTGCCTGGAGACCGAGCGTGGCGAACTCCAAGATGTGCGCCATCGAATTGGTTTCGCCGTTCAGCGCAGGCTGCAGGAGGGCGATTTCCGGAAAGCGTTCGCGCAGTCGCGTTTCGAAACCGGGAATGCTGTTGATGTCCCGTTCGGCGTCGTTGCAGGAAACGATGGCCTCGATGGCGGTGTGCCGGCTCCACAGGTTGGGGCCGCGCAGTGCCCGGATGCGTGATACGTCCATTGTCCTTTTTTCCTTTGACTTATTGCTGTTCGACGAAGAACGTCTCGATGCCGGTGCGCATGACATCCGGCGTGACGCCAAGCGCCCAGGTGGCGCCCACGGCGGCCAGCACGTTTTCGATCTGCTGCACGTCCTTGCCGCCTTCGGTGATCGGGATGTCCTTGAGCTTGGCCAGGGAGAGTTCGCCTTCGCTGCTGGCCAGCATGATCTGGCCGTAACGGATGATGACGGCTCGCTTGCCCTGTTCCAGGTGTTCGGTAATAACGGGCAGCGACGGATCATGGGCGAAGTAAATGACTTCACCGTCGCACAGGTCGGCCATTTCGACGAGCGTTGGCTCCTTGGCGTTGAGGATGGCCGCGCCGTCATCGAGGACGATGTCCACCTGCGTGCGCAGGACGTTGAAGACCTGTTCGGGGGTGTCGATGTAGTGGCGGCCGGTCTGGCGGGCAACGTCAACATTGGTGATCACGCCGATCTGGCAGCGGTCGTAGGCCAGACCTTCGGTGACGATGGTGTCGGTGCCGTTCTCGAATACCGCGGCTTCGATGGCCCGGTTCATGAGAATGCGGTTGGCGTATTCCCAGCGCGCGCAGTCCCCTTTCTCGGACTGGCGGCGGTCGAAAAACAAGCCTTTGCTGCAGGCCAGGCCTGTATGTTTTCCGGAGAGTGTCAGCAGGCGGGCAATCAGCTGGCCTACCGTTGTCTTGCCGTAGCTGCCGGTGATGCCGATGACCGGTATGCGTCCGGTGCCACCATCCGGGAACAGATGGTCGACGATGGCTTGTCCGACCGGGCGCGGCTTGCCGACACCGGGCTTGAGGTGCATCAACAGGCCGGGGCCGGCGTTGACTTCGACGATGGCACCGCCCTGTTCCGCCAGCGGCCTGGAGATGTCTTCTACGACTAGGTCGATGCCGGCGATATCCAACCCGACGATGCGCGCGGCGAGTGATGCGATGGCCGCCGTTTCCGGGTGCACGTCGTCGGTGACATCGAATTCGTGGTTCGCGTTGCGCTGGATCAGCACTTCGCGTCCGTCCTCCGGAATCGATTCGGGGTCGAGTCTTTGGCGCGACAGCTCGATGCGCGCGGCTGAATCCATGCGGATATTCGACAGCGGATGGCTTTCGCTCGGCCCGCGGCGCGGATCGCAGTTGATCTGGATCTCGACGAGTTCGCGCACGGTGTGCTGGCCGTCGCCGGTGACCTTGACAACATCGCCACGATTGGCGGCAACAAGTTTTCCGCCGATGATCAGCAGGCGGTGTTCGGAGCCGGGAATGGAGCGTTCGACCAGTACGCCGCTGCCTTCATCGATGGCCACCTTGTAGGCCATTTCGATGTCTTCGCGGCTTTTCAGGTCGATGAACACGCCACGTCCGTGGTTGCCGTCAACCGGCTTGACGCATACCGGCAGTCCAATGTCCTGCGCTGCTTCCCATGCGTCTTCGGGGCTATCGACCTCACGCCCTTCCGGAACAGGAACACCGCAGCATTGCAGGAGGCCCTTGGTCAGGTCCTTGTCGCGCGAGATGCCTTCGGCGATGGCGCTGGTGCGGTCGGTCTCGGCCGTCCAGATGCGGCGCATGGCTGCCCCGTAGCCCAGTTGCACGAGATTGCCGTTTTCCAGCAGCCTGATGAACGGGATGCCCCGATCGTCGGCGGCGTCAACGATGCTCGCTGTCGAAGGGCCCAGGCAACGCGAGTCGGCCAGGTCGGCCAATTCCTCGACGGCGGTCTCGACATCAAACGGTCTGTCTTCCATGGCCGCCATGATGAGTTCGCGGGCGGCATGCAGGGCTGCGCGTGTGACATCTTCCTGCCAGGCGCGTACGACGACCTTGTAGACGCCGCGTTCGGAAGTTTCGCGCGCCTTGCCGAACCCACCGGGAAGCCCGGCCAGGTTTTGCAATTCGAGCGTGACGTGTTCCAGGATGTGCGCTGGCCAGGTGCCTTCTTCCACCCGGCGCAGGAATCCTCCCGGCTCGCCGTAGCTGCAGCGGTGTTCGTACAGCGAAGGCAGCATGGCCTTCAGACGCTCGTAGTAGCCGGGTATCGTGTTCGACGGGCAATCCTCGAGGTCGCCGATGTCGACGATGGCCTCCAGGACGGGGCGATAAGTCCACATGCTGGGCCCGCGCAGGTGGCGGATTTCTCTGAACTTGATGTCTTTGCTGGTCATGTGTTGTGGGTCTGTACTGGACAGTCAGGCGGTTGCGAAGGGTGGCGTGGTAATTATGGCCCGTATAACGCAGGAGGTGCCATTCGGCTTACCGGGGATCAAAGGAAACGGTCGAGAATCTTGCGGCTGTGGGCGTCGAGTGCCTGGCGGTCGCGGATCAGGTACTGGATGCTGTTGCTGTCCGCGATGAGCAGCGCAGGCGGAGTCAGGCGGCGGATATCTTCTTCTCCCTTGAGGATCAGCTTCGTCTCTCCTCGGTCGGTTATCACCGTCCAGGTGCTCGGGGTGGCGAAACTGGAGACGTCGATAATGCGTTCGATGGCCGGCATGAATTCGCGGCTGGCGAGTTCGCTTTCGACCAGTTGGCGCAACTCGACGGGAAGGTCGTCAAGACGTTCGATCCAGGCCAGTTCGTGGCCGTGGGGATCGACCAGCGCAATGCCTTCGTCGGGTGCGCCGATCGGGAAGGCGCGCACCGGGAGGGCTTCGTGTGTTGAGCCTTCGTTACCTGTGAAGATAAGGCGCCCGAAACTGTCGCGGTACAGTTGGTAGTCCGGTGTGGTGGTCAATCGCGTTCTCCCTTGTTTTCGCCGTTGCTGCCGTCCAGTTCGGAACCTTCCTCCGCATCGACGTTGCGGGCCTGGGCCTGATACAGGCGATAGTAGTGTCCCTCGCGAGCCATCAGATCGGCATGCGAGCCGACCTCGACGACGCTGCCGCGGTCGAGGACGACCAGCCGATTGGCTTCGCGCAGCGTGGACAGGCGGTGGGCGATGGCGATGGTGGTGCGGCCGCGTACCAGGTTGTCGAGCGCCTTCTGGATTTCCTTCTCGGTCGTCGTGTCGACCGACGAAGTGGCTTCGTCGAGGATCAGGATCTTCGGATCGATGAGAAGTGCGCGAGCGATGGAGATGCGCTGGCGTTCTCCGCCGGACAAGGCTTGGCCGCGTTCGCCGACCAGCGAATCGTAGCCGTGCGGCAGGCGCAGGATGAATTCGTGGGC
>CAZCJW010000059.1:0-15083 GCA_964499185.1 uncultured Propionivibrio sp.
GATTTCGCCGCGCAGCAAGGGATCGATGAAAAAGCTGCCCTCGAAAAAGGGATGGAAACAAAGGCGGTGGAGTTCGTGAAGACCGGGGCCGAGGTGTATCGGAAGCTGTAAGGGTGCGCTGCCGATTCAGCCCAGCCCCGTCATCCCGGGGAAAGCCGGGATCCAGAAAATTCCACGAACTGGACCCCGGCCTTCGCCGGGGTGACGACTATCCAGGTGTTTCCCTGTCGGATAAAAAATTCGCCGCCTTGTCGCGGCACCCAACCTGACACAGAAATGAAAACATTGCCTTTATCCCCCGATGGCTCAGTGCACCGCTGGAAAGTCCTTTGGGCTGGATTTGTCGCGTATCTCTTCGATAGCTATGACCTGATGGTGCTGGCCATTGCCATGCCGGTCCTGCTGAAAGTACTGGCCATATCGCTTCCCGATGGCGGCCTGCTCGGCTCGGCCACCGGCTTGGGCGCCATGCTCGGCAGCATCGTGTTCGGTCTGATCGCCGAGAATCGCGGCCGCCGCTTTGCGCTGGTCCTTGCCCTCGTCTGGCTCGGCGTCGGCATGGGCGCCGTGTACCTCGTCGACACGTGGGCGTCGTGGATGGTCTTGCGCTTCATCACCGGACTCGCCATCGGCGGCGTCTGGGGCCCCTGTTCGGCGCTCATCGCGGAACACTGGGCGCCGCACTACCGTGCCCGTGCCGCGTCCTTCGTTTTCAGCAGTTTCGCCATCGGCGCGGTCGTCGCCTCGCTGGTCGGCCGCTGGATCATCACCGTCGATTGGAGGTTGTTGTTTGCCTACGGGGCGATATCGATCCCCTTCGCGCTGCTCGTGTTGCGCCTGATTCCACCCGACACCCGGACGACCGGGCATAAGAGCCAAACCGCTCCGGCCAAGGTCGGCATCACGACGATCTTTTCCAACAACCTGGCCCGGATCACCCTGCCAGCGACCCTGGTGAGCATCGTCAATCTCGCCGGTTACTGGGGCGCCGCGTTCTGGATTCCGACCTTCCTGACCCGGGAGCGGGGGCTGGACGTGACGACTATGCTGGGCTTCTCGGTCGTGATGTACGTCGGCATGTTCTTCGGCTTCCAGTTCTTCGGGCTGCTGGCGGACAAGATCGGGCGACGCCGCGCGATGATGGCGGCTTTCGCGCTCTGTGCGGTCGCCATCGCCATCTACATCCTCGTGCAGAACCCGACCTTCCTGTTCTGGTGGGGCGCCGTCGTCGGCTTCGGCCTCTGCGGCTCGGGCGGCATTCTCGGTGCCTACTACGCCGAACTTTTTCCTGAACATGTGCGCGCCTACGCCGGCGGATTTTGCTGGAACATGGGGCGCATCGGCGCGATTGCCGCTCCCTTCACCATCGGGGCGCTCGGGAAAACCTACGGACTGCAGACTGGTCTGCTCGTCACCTGCGGCATTTACCTCGTCGGCGCCATCATGCTGCTTTTGCTGCCCGAAACCTACGACGGCAAGAACCGGAGTGAGGCGGTACGATGACACCCGTGCCCGGCGTCGAGTGTCTCGGAAAAAGAATCCTGGTAATCGGCGACGTCAACACCGGGAAGACCACTCTCTGCCAACGCTGGCTGAGCGAACTCTGCCAGCAGGGGTTCGGCACCCGCATTGTCCTGCTCGACCTGGCGCCTACCATCTCCCGCGAACTGGCGTTGAAACGCGGCATCGTCGGTGCTGGCGGCGAACTGCGCGCGCCAGCGCAGAGCGAGGTTCTCGACCTGCGGGCGCTCCTCGAACCGCCACGCCTCAGCTCCAGCACGGAAAGCGAGGCGCTCGAAAAGGCAGCGCGAAACGCGCAACTCATCGACACGCTGATCGGCCGACTGGACCCCCAACGCGACATCCTGTTCATCAACGACGTCACGCTGTTCCTGCAAGCGAGAAGCGCGGCGAGCCTGATCGAGGCCGCCGGATTCAACAAAAGGACGACGCTCGTCGTCAACGGCTATCGCGGTGAACGTCTGGGCGGTGGGCCGCTGACCCGGCATGAAACGGCAGAGATGGCCGAACTGGAAAAAGAATTTGCGAAGCGGGGCGAGATCGTGAGGCTGACGCACCGATATGATTCATTGCCGAACGTCGTAAGTAGCTTTGCAGCCCGCTGAAAGAAGAATTGCTTCCGTCCAAGCGTCAGGAATCTCGAACAAACCGGAAACCCGACACGGGACGAAGGAGTAGATCTTGAGACGGCTGATCGGTAGTACGGCGTCTTATGCGGAAAAGCATCAACGGAAGAAAACTGGAGCGCTCAGGAAGTTGAGGCATCCATCGCCGTGAGCCCCCGGATTCAGCCCGGCAGCGACGGCACCGCTTCTGCTACCCCGCATGCCGATCCAGCCACTTGAACAGACTGGAAAACAACTGGTCTGGATTGAACGGTTTGGCCAGGAAATCGTTCATGCCGGCGGCCAGGCAGTACTCCCTGTCTTCGGCGAAGACGTTGGCGGTGATGGCCACGATCGGGGTTTTCTCGTAGCCCGGTATCTGGCGTATGTGGCGCGTGGCGTCTGGTCCATTCAGCTTCGGCATCTGCATGTCCATGAGGATGAGGGAATAGGGGTTTTCCCTGACCTGGTCGATGGCCTGGATGCCGTCTTCCGCGGCATCGACGACCAGGCCGGAATCCGCTAGCAGGCACTTGATGACTTCCAGATTGAGCGGCTCGTCGTCGACTACCAGGATGCGCCGGTCGCGATGGTGCAGGCGAATCAGGTCTTCGGCGTCGACGTCCGTTGCTCCGGCCGACGGTTCGCGAGCGTCTTGCGGATGCAATTCTTTCAGGCGGATCGTAAACCAGAAAGTGCTGCCCTTCCCTGGCGTGCTATCGACGCCGACCTCGCCGCCCATCATTTCGACCAGCCGCTTGGTGATCACGAGCCCGAGCCCGGTGCCACCGTAGCGGCGCGTAGTCGAACTGTCGGCTTGCTCGAAGGCGCCAAAAAGCCGGCCCAGTGTCTCCGGCGGTATGCCGATGCCGGTGTCCTGGACCTCAAATCGCGCAACCAGATGGCTGTCTGTTTTCTCCTGTAGGCGGGCGCGCAGGATGACGGTGCCTGATTCGGTGAACTTGATCGCATTGGTCGCGTAGTTGAGCAAGGCCTGCTGTATCCGCGTCGGATCGCCCCGCAGATTCGCGGGAAACGGCTCGACCTCGACCCTCAGGGAGAGATTTCGGGCCTGGGCGCGCTCGGTGATCATCGAGCTGACGTTAGCCATCAGGCTATCGACAGTCACCGTGGCCTCTTCGAGGACAAGCTTCCCGGCTTCGATCTTGGACAAGTCGAGCACATCATTGATGATGCCCAGCAAATGCCGTGTCGCGGCGTCAATCGTGTCCAGCCGTTCCGCCTGTGTGGAGGTTACGCCGCTTCGTCGCAACAGGTTGGCCATGCCGAGGACGGCATTGATCGGCGTGCGGATTTCGTGGCTCATATTGGCGAGGAAGGCACTTTTGGCGATGCTGGCCGCCTCAGCCGCCTGTTTGGCCTGAGTCAGTTCAGCCGTGCGCGTGGCAACCAGCTCCTCAAGGTGGTGACGGTGTTGGTCGAGCTCCTTCTCGGCACGTTTGCGTGCGGTGACGTCGTTGACAATTGAAAACAGCAGGGTTCGTCCATCCCTATTGATAGGAGTTAGGTGCACTTCAACATCACGCACCTCGCCGGTAGCCAAACGATGCCTGAACGAAAAAACCCGGCGTTCGCCGCGCGCCGCACGTTGTCTTTCCCGCAGGACGTCTTCCGGCGGCAGCGTGTTGATATCGTTGATCGACATCTGCCGAAGCTGGTCCCGGGAGTAGCCGTAGAACTCGGCCGCCGAATTGTTGACGTCCACAATCGCGCCTGATTCCGGTTGGACCAACATCATTACTGACGAGTTTTGTTCGAAGAGCTGGCGGAAGCGCGCTTCGCTCTCAATGAGGGTCCGCTCTCTTCTCTTCTGCTCGGAAATATCACTCGTTATTGCCAGCAGACAGGCTTCGCCCTTTACGGTGATTGGGTGAGCGGAGATGAGCGCGTTGATGGCGCTCCCGTCGCGTGTCTTCTGGTCTGCCTCGAAGTTCATGCAATAGCCGTCACGCAACAACGCTTCGAGCAGTTGCGTGCGGGATTTTGCATCACACCAGTTGCCGATTTCCGCCGAACTTTTTCCGATGATCTCGTCGCGCTCCCAGCCATAGATGCGCGTAAAGCCGTCATTGATGTCGATGTGCTTGCCGTCAGCCAGGCGCGCGATGGCAACAGCGGCCGGGATGGTTTGAAAGGCCGTGCGGTAAAGTTCTTCACTTTCGCGGACGGCCTTCTCCATCAGGTAACGCTCGGTGACGTCGGAAAAAACCAGGACGACGCCCACGATTTCCCCATTCTCCCCACGGATGGGAGCGGCGCTGTCGGCTATCTGGTATTCCCGCCCGTCGCGCGCGAGCAACACGGTGTGATTGGCCAGACCAACAACTTCGCCTCGCTCCATGACCAGTTGCACGGGATTGACCACGGTCTTGCGAGTGTCGGCATTGACGATGCGAAAAACAGCCGGCAGCGGCTGTCCCTGTGCGTCGGCCAGTGGCCATCCGGTCAGGCGTTCGGCCGTCGGGTTCATGCGTGTCACCCGGCCTTGGGCGTCGGTGGCGATAACCCCGTCGCCGATCGAGTGCAAGGTGGTCGCCAAGCTCTCCCGGCTTTCCCGGAGACTGGCCGTTCTCGCCCTGACTTGTCGGCGCAGGGTGCGCGTCCACAACCAGGCGATTATGCCGGAACACAATAGCGCGCCCAACGCAGTGGAGGCCAGCTGGAGATTTCTCTCCAGACGCTCGCTCCGGGTCGGAGCGATCCATTTTTCGCGCAGCCGCTCGCGCGTTCCGTCGGCGATCACCAGCGACAATCCCTCGTTGAGAACGGCGAGCAATTCGTGGTCGCCCTTGCGCACGGCAAAGCAGAAGTCGTGGTAACGCTCCAGCGGTGGACCGGCAAGCTCGAGGTTGGACAGGCCCAGCGAGTGAATCAGGTTCTCGGCGGCCAGCGTCTGCATGACCGTTGCGTCATACTTGCCGTCAGCCAGTTGGCGCAATGCCTCTTCCAGGGTGTCCGTTGTCGCTATCCGATTGCTCAGGCGGTGCCGATTGACGTACTCCTCCGAACTGTCTCCTTTCATGACGACGATAGCCTTGTCACGCAGATCGTCGGCACTACGTATGCGCGAATCGCCCTTGCGCACGATGACACTACCGTGCAAGGTCAGATAAGGGGCAGTGAAATCGAAGTGCGCCTGACGCTCCTCAGTGCGTGCCACCAACGGCAGAACCTGAATACGCCCGTCAATGAGATCCTGCTTGATCCGGTGCCAGGGACCGACCTCGAAACGAACCTCACGCCCCATGAACCGGAGCGATTCGCGCAACATTTCGACGCCAAAACCATCGGCCTGGCCGTCGCGGGTCACCACGGCATAAGGCGGGTAATCGAGTTCGCTGGCCGACCGGATCGGTTCAGCAGCAACAGCCACCGAAGCGATCGCCGAGAGGACGATGAACGCCGCGCCCGAAAGGCGCGGCGACGCGCACAACAGTCTGGACAGGACGAGACAGAACATGCGAAAGAGCATCGTGGGACCCTTGATCGTAGTGGTGTCGCGCTGGAATGTTTCGGGCGAAGAAGCACATCCGCCCACGTCGAGCGGGCCATTCTAGCAGCATGGATATGGTCGATGCTGTTCATTCCTGTTAACGATCCGCACGAGATTTGCATCCGGCGCTCGACAGCGGCCTTCAAGCGAAACCGATAGGCATCCCAAGGGCTGCTAGAATCCAAGCTTTAGTCGCCTACGCCCTAGCCACCATGCACCCGGACTACCTCGAGAAAATCCTCAACGCACAGGTTTACGATGTCGCCCTGGAAACGCCGCTCGATGTCGCGCCGGGTCTGTCGGCGCGGACCGGCAATACCGTCCTCGTCAAGCGCGAGGACATGCAGCCGGTGTTCTCGTTCAAGCTGCGCGGGGCGTACAACAAGATCGCCGGACTTTCGCCCGAGCGCCTCAAGCGCGGAGTGATCTGCGCCTCGGCGGGCAATCACGCGCAGGGTGTGGCGCTGGCGGCGGCGAAGATCGGCTGCCGGGCGGTGATCGTGATGCCGACGACGACGCCCGCAATCAAGATCGATGCCGTGCGCAGCAGGGGCGGCGAGGTGGTTCTGGCCGGTGAGTCGTTCGACGAAGCGTACGCGCACGCGTTGGAGTTGGAGAAAGCGGAAAAGCTAACCTTCGTGCATCCCTTCGACGACCCGGAAGTCATCGCCGGGCAAGGCACCATCGGCATGGAGATCCTGCGCCAGCATCCGAAGTCGATTCATGCCGTGTTCTGCTGCGTCGGTGGCGGCGGGCTGATCTCGGGGGTGGCGGCTTACATCAAGCGCCTGCGCCCGGAGACGAAAATCATCGGCGTCGAGGCCGTCGATTCGGACGCCATGGCGCAGTCGCTGGCGGCCGGCAAGCGCATTCGCCTGAAACAGGTCGGCCTGTTCGCCGACGGCGCGGCGGTGAAGTACGTCGGCGAGGAAACCTTCCGCCTGTGCCAGCAGTACGTGGACGAAATGGTGCTGGTTGACACCGACGCCATCTGCGCGGCGATCAAGGACGTGTTCGAGGACACGCGCGCGGTGCTCGAGCCGGCCGGTGCGCTGGCCGTGGCCGGCGCCAAGGCCTATGCCGCGCAACATCGGCTGAAGGACAAGACGCTGGTGGCGGTAGCCTCGGGCGCCAACCTCAATTTCGACCGCCTGCGTTTCGTCGCCGAGCGCGCGGAGGTGGGCGAGCAGCGCGAAGCGGTACTCGCCGTGACGCTGCCCGAGCGGCCCGGCGCCTACAAGCGTTTCGTCGCCCTGATCGGCCGGCGCAACATCACCGAATTCAATTACCGCTTCAACGACCCGCGGGAAGCGCAGGTCTTCGTCGGGGTGCAGGTCGCCTCGCGTGCCGAATCGCTCAAGCTGGTCGAGCAGTTGCAGAAGCATGGCTACGCCACGCTCGACCTGACTGAAGACGAAATGGCCAAGGCGCACATCCGCCATCTCGTCGGCGGGCACGCACCGCAAGTCGACAACGAAATCGTCTACCGTTTCGAGTTCCCGGAGCGGCCGGGCGCGCTGATGAACTTCCTCAACCAGATGAGTTCCGGCTGGAACATCAGCCTGTTCCACTACCGCAACCACGGCGCCGACTACGGGCGGGTGCTGGTCGGCATGCAAGTGCCGCCCGAGGAAATGAAGCAGTTCAAGGAGTTCCTGAAGAACCTCGGCTATGCCCACTGGAACGAGACTGCCAACAAGGCCTACAAGCTGTTCCTCGGCTAAGGCCATAACGCAAGGAGGCAAAATGTCCCTGAAAATCGCCAGCAATGTGACGGAATTGATCGGCAATACGCCGATGGTCCGACTCAACCGCCTGTCGGCCGGTATCTCCGGCACGGTGGCGGTCAAGCTCGAGTTCTTCAACCCGGCGCACAGCGTCAAGGATCGCATTGCCGCAGCCATGGTCGATGCCGCTGTGGCCGCAGGCAAGATCGCTCCCGATTCGATCGTGCTGGAGCCGACCTCAGGCAACACCGGGATCGGCCTGGCCATGGTTTGCGCGGCACGCGGCATCAAGTGCTGCTTCGTCATGCCGGAAACTATGAGCCGCGAACGACGGCTGCTGCTCAAGGCCTACGGCGCGGACCTGGTGCTTACGCCGGGGGCGGAAGGCATGGCCGGCGCTATCGGCCGCGCCGAGGAAATGGCCGCCGCCGACCGGCGCTATGTCATTCCCCAACAGTTCGAGAATCCGGCCAATCCAGCCATTCACCGCGAAACCACGGCCGAGGAGATCTGGCGCGATACAGAGGGACAAGTCGATATCTTCGTGGCCGGCGTCGGGACGGGCGGAACGATCACCGGCGTCGGCGAAGTGCTCAAGGCACGCAAGCCGGAGGTGCGGGTCATTGCCGTCGAACCCGATGCCTCGCCGGTGTTGTCGGGCGGCCCGAAAGGACCGCATCCCATCCAGGGCATCGGGGCCGGGTTCGTGCCGCAGGTGCTGAACACCACGGTCTACGACGAGATCGTCCGCGTCACGGCGGAAGATTCGTTCACCACGGCGCGGCGGATGGCGACGGAAGAGGGAATCCTGGCAGGCATTTCATCCGGGGCCGCCGTGTGGGCAGCCTTGCAGGTGGCCGGCCGCCCGGAGAACGCCGGCAAGCTGACGGTGGTAGTCATCCCGTCGTTCGGAGAGCGCTACCTTTCAACCCAACTCTACGCGCATCTGGACGTCTGAACGCGTACAGCACCCCATGCCCAAGGACTTTGACTTTGACACGGTAATCGACCGCCGCGGCGGAGATTCGCTCAAGTGGAACAAATATGCCGGGCGCGATGTTCTCCCGCTGTGGGTGGCGGACATGGACTTCGCCGCGCCGCCGGCCGTCGTTGCGGCCCTGGAACGACGCGTAGCGCATGGTTGCTTCGGCTATGCCAAGCCGTGGCCAAGCCTGACCGATGCCGTCCTCGGCTACCTGCAGCGTCGGTACCGGTGGCAGGTGTCTGCCGAATGGCTGGTGTGGCTGCCCGGGCTGGTGACTGGCATCAATGTGGCCTGCCGGGCCGTGAGCGGGGGAGTAATTACGGCCACTCCGGTGTACCCGCCGTTTCTTGCGGCGCCGCATTACTCTGGGCGCGAACTTGTCAAGGTTCCACTACGCCAGCTAAACAATTGCTGGAGTTGGGATTTCGAGCGCATGGAAGCGGAGATTACGCCGCAAACGCGCCTGCTCTTGCTTTGTCACCCGCACAATCCGGTCGGACGCGCCTGGAACAGGGAAGAACTGACCGAGTTGGCCGATTTCTGCCGACGCCACGACCTGGTGGTGTGCTCCGACGAAATCCATTGCGATCTGGTGCTGGAAACCGAGCGACCCCACATGCCCCTGGCCACGATCGATGCAGACATGGCAAAGCGTACGATCACCCTGATGGCACCGTCGAAGACCTACAACATTCCCGGACTGGGCTGTTCTTTAGCGGTCATACCCGATGCGTCGTTGCGCCGCCGCTTTACCGACGCCATGAGCGGCATCGTGCCGGATGTGAACGTGCTGGGACTGGCAGCGACCGAGGCAGCATTCTGCGAATGCGACTCATGGCGCGATGCACTGATCGACGTACTGCGCGCAAATGGCCGCCGCGTTGAATCCGTCGTTGCACAGATCCAAGGGCTATCCATGACGCATGTCGAGGCCACTTATCTGGCATGGATCGACGCGCGTGGACTGGGCCTGGAAAACCCGATGCGTTTCTTCGAGGAGAACGGCGTGGGCCTCTCGGAGGGCGCCGATTTTGGCACCCCGGGCTGGGTGCGGCTCAATTTCGGTTGCCCGCGCGCGCCACTCGAAACCGCCTTGCAGCGCATAGTTTCCGCCTGTTCCACGCTGAAGGCATAGGCTATGCTGGAACCATGGCAGTCTGCTGGTGCCCGTCCCGCTTCATAAGTTCATTGGAATCAGAAGTGCAAGTTCTCATCTGACCGACCGAATGGCCATTTTTCGACTCTCTCCCGCCTGGCAGTTCCTGCGCAAGGTGACTGCTTACGCCGTCGGCCTGCTCGGTCTGCTGTTGACCGCGTGGCTGGCGAACGGAATTTCGATCAGTGATCAGGATCGCCTGGAGCAGCGCTTCCAGCGCGAGGCGCACGAAAAGGCTGAAGCCGTCATTCGTCCGTTCGAAGAACAACTGGCGGTGTTCCAGGTACTGCAACGAGTGTTCCACACCGTCGGGCAACTTGACGAAGAGACGTTCACCAGGATTCTCGATCCGATGAGCCGAAGCGCAGGCTTGCGCGGCTTTGGCTGGGCGCCGATGGTAAACAACGCTGGACGAAGCGAGTTCGAACGACATGGGATGCAACGCTGGGGCGCGGGCTTTTCGATTGCGGAAATCGGCACCGGTGGGGAAATGACTCCGGCGCGCGAGCGCGACCGCTATTTTCCCGTGTTGTTTCAGGTTCCCATCGAGGGTCGGCAACGGGTACACGGCCTTGACCTGAGTTCGAACGCTGATCGCCGGCCATTGATCAGCCGGGCCATCGAGGAAGGCACACCGGTTTCCAGTGGGCTGGTTCCTCATGTGACCGAGCCTGAAACCAACCGGAAAGTGCTGGTCCTCGTCGCCGCGATCTATAGTGCCGGCAAGATCCCACTGCTTCGCGACGAGCGCCGCAACAAGATAAGCGGTGTATTGGTTGCCGCCATGGATCCGGCGGAACTGTTCGACATGAGCATGGCGTTCGACCGGGGCGATCTGCACGTCAGCCTGGCCGATTATGCGTCGCCGGAAAGAACCATCAGCCACTGGCCTCCGGAAAACGAGGGAGACAAGATCGTCGATCGCGATCCATCCCTGAAATTCACGCGGAATTTTGAACTGGGTGGCCATTTGTGGACAGTGCGCGTCGAGGCTGGCCGGGAATGGCGCGAAGCCAATGCCGGAGGACGAGTGAACTACATCGTTTTGGTCGGCACGGTGCTCTCTGTCCTGCTGTTTTTTTCGTTGCGCCGGCTTCTCGGACGCAGCGCACGGGTCGAGGAACTGGAGGTATCGCACGAGGATGCCATGCAACACCGGCGAGAGGCGGAGAATTGGGCCGGCAAGCTCTCCATGGTTGTCGAGCAGAATCCGGCGACGATTTTCATCACCGATCTCACGGGACACATCGAGTACGTCAACGACATGTTCGTCGCGACCTCGGGTTATGAGCGAAATGAGGCGATCGGAAAGCTGGCAACCTTGCTCGGCGCCGAAACCGAGGCTGCCGCAGCGTACAAGGAAATGCATACGGCGATCATCTCCGGGCAGGTCTGGCAGGGGGAACTGCCCAGCCGACGGCGCGATGGCACTGTTTACTGGGAGCGGGTTCTGATCGCGCCGGTCAAGGACCGCGAGGGCCGGATCACCAACTACATGGCGATCAAGGAGGACATCACCGAGTTGCGCGACTTGATGGCCCGCCTGCAGGAAAGCGAGGGCCGCTTCCGCAGCGCGATGGCCGTGATGGCCGAGGGGTTGGCGGTACTCTCACCCGAAGGCGTGTGCTTTTTCGCCAACCGGGCGGCCGAGAGCATCCTCGGCTATCCCGAGAACGGCCTGCTGCGCTTGAACGTGCGGCAACTGCCGCTGGAATTCGTGGACAACGAGCAGCGGCCGATCCCCAATCCGCTGGAAAATACGCAGATCATGCTGTCCTTGTGCCGCGAGCGGGAGCTGCGCAACCGCGTGGTGGGCTTGCGTTTTCCGGATGGCGCGGTGCGCTGGCTGGAAGTCAGCACCTCGCCGCTGCACGCGGCCGAGGGGCAAGAGCCACGCGTGGTGCTGACCTTCTCGGACATCACCGAGCGCCGACGTGCCGACGAGAAAGCGCGACTGGCCTTCGAGGCCATTCGCCACAGCGGCGAGGGGATCCTGGTGACCGACGCAGAACATCGCATCATCTCGGCCAATCCGGCTTTCGAGTCAGTCACCGGCTACAGTGCCGCGGAAGCGGCCGGGCATACGCCGGCCATTTTCTCGTCCGCGAGCCAGGACGACGGATTTTTCGACACCCTGCGACAGATCTTGGAAACGTCCGGGCACTGGCAGGGAGAAGTGTGGAACCGACGCAAGAACGGCGAGGCATATCCCGAGTGGCTGGGCGTCTCGGCGGTCCGCGAGACCGACGGCAAGGCCAGGTATTTCGTCTATATCTTCTCGGACATGACGGAACGCAAGGCGGCACAGGAGCGCATCGAATTCCTGGCGCACCACGATCCGCTGACCGAGCTGCCCAACCGGCTGTTGTTGCGCGACCGCATGGCGCAGGCCATGGCGCATGCGGTACGCGAGCAGAGCCGCGTGGCGCTGATGTTCCTTGATCTCGACCGTTTCAAGAAAATCAATGACTCACTCGGTCATCCCGTCGGCGATGCCTTGCTCAAGGCGGTCGTCGAACGGCTCAAGAGCTGCGTGCGCGAGTCCGATACCATCAGCCGACAGGGCGGCGACGAGTTCATCATCGTGCTCAACGATGTGCGCGACAGCGATGCCGTCTCCCGTGTCGCCGACAAGATCCACCAGCGCATGGGTCATCCCTTCCTGATTGGCGAGCACGCGCTGATCTCCTCGTTCTCGATCGGTGTAGCGATCTTCCCCGATGACGGTGAAGATTTCGACGTGCTGATGCAGAAGGCCGATACAGCCATGTATCACGCCAAGGAAGCCGGTCGCAACAGCCACCGCTTCTTCACCGAGCAGATGAATCTGCAGGTGGTCGAGCACATGAACCTGGAAACGCAGCTGCGTCGCGCCCTGGAGAACGGCGAATTCGTCCTGCACTACCAGCCGCAACTGGACTTGCAGGAGCGCACCATCATCGGCGTCGAGGCACTGGTGCGCTGGAACAGCCCGGACAACGGCCTGGTGTTGCCGGGGAAATTCATTCCGGTGGCCGAAGAATCGGGGCTCATCGTGCACATCGGCGACTGGGTGCTGCGCGAGGCTTGCCGCCAGGCACGGGCATGGCAGGATGCCGGACTGGCGCCGTTCGTCGTGGCCGTCAACCTCTCGGCCATCCAGTTCAAGCGTCTCGACCTGGTGAATACCGTAATCAACGCGTTGGTGCTCTCCGATCTCGATTCGCAGTGGCTGGAACTGGAACTCACCGAATCCATCCTGCTCCAGGACGCCGAGACGACGCTGGATACCGTGCATCGCCTGAAGGCGCTAGGGGTAAAACTGTCGGTGGACGATTTCGGCACAGGCTACTCAAGCCTGGCCTACCTGAAGCGTTTCGCCGTCGACAAACTGAAGATCGACCAGTCCTTCGTGCGTGACCTGGTCAGCGATCCGGATGATGCCGCGATCGTCCGCGCGATCATCCAGATGGCGCACAGCCTGAAACTGAAGACCATCGCCGAAGGCGTGGAAACCGAAGAACTGTGCAACCTCCTGCAACTCTTCCGTTGCGATGAGATCCAGGGCTACTGGCTGGCCCGCCCGATGCCGGCTGGCGAACTCGAAGACTTCGTGCGCGGCTTTGACGGCCGGTTGGCAGGCCGCTGAAACGATTTGCAACAGACTTTCACCGCGGCGAAATTCTTTGCAACCGTGGGCGGAATGACAATGGCGCCATTCAGTCCTCGCGAGTCGTTACCCCCATGAAACGTTTTCTTCTCCCCCTTAGCGTTGCCTTCGTCGTGCTTTGGGCAGTCCTGCAGCCCAGCGGCATCCTGACTTTCTCCGATTCTTTTTTTTCCCTGCGCAAGGCCTACACGACGCTGACCGGCGCCCTGGCGCTTGGCTGGATGGGCTTTTGCATGCTGCTGGCGCTCCGTCCGGCGTGGCTGGAACAGCAACTGGGTGGTCTAGACAAGCTGTATCACGCCCATAAGTGGACCGGCATCGGCGCCGTGCTGCTGGTCGCCGCACACTGGTTGCTGGTGCTCTCGCCGCGGACACTGATTGCATGGGGCTGGGTCGAAGCGGCGACTCGCCAGAAGCGCTCGCATGGTGACGGCTTTTCGTGGATCGGCCAAGGCAAGGAGATGGGCGAATGGGCAGCCTGGGGCATGGTCGTTCTTGGCATCATCTCGCTGCTGCGTTTCATCCCTTACCACTGGTTCCGCAAGCTGCACAAGGGCTTTCCCATCGTTTTCCTGCTCGGTGCCTTTCACAGCGTGATGATGTTGTGGAAGGAAAAGCTGCTGGCGACGCCGTACGGCATCACGCTTGTGGCGATTTGCGTTGCCGGTGCCGTCATCGCCGTGATCTCGTTGCGCGGACGGATCGGCTCGTCGCGTAGCCATACCGGGAGGGTCATCCGGGCGACGGTGGGCGAATCGGGCGTCCTCGAACTGAGCATCACACCCGGCGCCGACTGGCCGGGCCATACGGCCGGCCAATTCGCCCTGCTCACGCTGGATCGTGACGAAGGCCCGCACCCCTTCTCGATCATCTCTGAATGGAAACCCGGTGCCGAATTGAGCTTTGCCATCAAGCCGCTTGGCGACTACACACGCAGCCTGCCGGGCCGAATCCGGGCCGGCGACACGGTGAACGTCGAGGGGCCCTATGGCGGCTTCGATTTCGGCGACGTTGCCGAAGACCAGGTCTGGGTGGCGGGCGGCGTCGGCGTCGCGCCCTTCCTTGCCCGCCTCAACATGCTCGCGGCGAACAGCAGCGCACACGGACGGGTGCATCTTTTCTACAGCGCGCACAGCGCTCGGGACAGCAACTTCCCGAAAGGACTGGAGAAACTCTGCCGCACGGCCGGCGTGCAATTGCACAAGAGGGCTTCCGACCGTGACGGGCGTTTCTCGGCGACCGAGATCGGCCCGTTCGTCAGCAGCACACGAAGCGTGTGGTTCTGCGGTCCCACTCGCTGGGGCAAGAAGCTCCAGGCAGTCCTGGAACGCGATTTCGGCCTCGACGCGAGGCGCTTTCACCGCGAACTTTTCGAATTTCGCTAAACCCTTGCAACCTCAGTCGAAAATCGTTACTCCCGCCTCGGTGACGATCGCATCGAGACGCACGTCGTGCGCTTCGGGGCGGATCGTTTTGACGCGGTTCAACTCGAAGCCGACGCCGATGGCCAGCGGCCGGGGCTGCAGACTGGACAGCGTGCGGTCGAAGAATCCGCCACCGTAGCCCAGACGAAAACCGGCGGCGTCAAAGGCGACCAGCGGAATGAGCAGCGCTTCCGGCAGCAGAAAGTCACCCGATACCGGGATCGGGATACCGTACCGGTCCTTGTGCATCGGTGTGTCCGGCGTCCACACGCGGAAGACCAGCGGGACATCGGGCGCGACGACGACGGGCAACAGGGCGGCGAATGATGGGCGGCCGGCAGTCAGCCATGCGCCGAGCAGCGGAAGAAGATCCGGTTCGTTTTTCATGGGCCAGCAGAAGCCGACGCGCAGGGCAGCGAGTTGCGGAAATTTCTCCTGCAGGTGGCTGCATATCGCCCGCGAGTCGCGTGCACATTCGTCACTGCTCAAGGCCATGCGGCGA
>CAZCJW010000060.1:0-13704 GCA_964499185.1 uncultured Propionivibrio sp.
CACCTAGAACGTGTTTTTCCACTCGCGAATTTCCGCAAAGACAGCAACCTCATCTTCCGCAGAGGCTCCCCGGGCCCGAGCGGCCATTCGGACCTCGGGGATCTTGCATCGCAGGAATGGATTCGTGGCTTTCTCGACAGCAAGCGTGGACGGAATTGTCGCCATGCCCTTGGCGCGGCATACCGCAACTTCGTTGGCGCGGGTCATGAGGCTTCGGTTGCCCGGTTCGACAGCAAGCGCAAAACGCAGATTGGCCTCCGTGTATTCGTGGGCACAATACACCAGAGTGTCATCCGGCAGGGAGGCAAGACGCGTCAGGGAATCATGCATCTGAGCAGGCGATCCTTCGAACAAACGGCCGCAGCCGCCAGCGAACAACGTATCACCGCAGAACAGACATCCGTGACCGTAATATGCCAGATGACCCAATGTGTGCCCCGGAACGGCGATTACCTGCATGGTCGCGCCCAGCGACGTAAGGGAGACACACTCCCCACCACTCAAGGCGTGAGTTCTGCCTGTGATAGACTCCTGCGCCGGCCCGAATACCGGTACCGCTGAACGCTCCAGCAAGCGCACGACACCTCCCTGGTGATCCTTGTGGTGATGCGTGATAAGGATCGAATCGAGGACGAGTTTTTCTCGATCCAGCACTTCCAGTACAGGATCGGCATCGCCGGGATCGACTACGACCGCCGAAGCGCCTTTGCGCAACAGCCAGATGTAGTTATCCTTGAACGCTGGAATTCGCATGACGTCGAACATGGGCTGATTTTGGAAGAACCGCGGAAAATGTCAATAACCGGGATCGATGACTGGCTGGGGACGCCACAAGGACACTATGTCATGTCCTGGGAACAGGATAAGATCGACGGTGTAGTGGACGATCTCTTCGGCTACAACGCCCTGCAACTTGGCTTGCCGCAGATCCCCCTTCTCGCCCACAACCGGATTCCCTTGCGACAGATTGCCGGGGATTCCGGCCCGGTCCACGTGCTTTGCGATTTCAGGGAGTTGCCGTTCGCGGCCAACAGCATCGATCTCGTCGTGATGCCGCACGTACTGGAATTCCATCACGATCCGCATCAGATTCTGCGGGAAGTCGAACGCATCCTCATTCCCGACGGACAGTTGGTAATAACCGGTTTCAACCCGATATCGCTGTGGGGATTGCGTCGCAGACTGCCGAAATGTCCGGATGCCTTTCCGCTCAACGGTGACTATATTTCCGTCCTGCGCCTCAAGGACTGGCTGCAGTTGTTGAATTTCGAGGTTGACCGAGGCAATTTCGGTTGTTATGCCCCGCCCTGCCATCAGGAAAGCTGGCTCCGGCGATTGCATTTCCTGGAGGCCGCCGGTGATCGATGGTGGAGCTTTGCCGGAGGTGTCTATCTCCTGCGGGCGGTCAAGCGAGTACGCGGGATGCGCCTGATCATGCCTGCCTGGACCCCAAAGAAGTCGCGGGCCAAAGCGCTTACACCCGTCACACACAAAGGAATTGAAAAGAGTGGCTACTGAATCAACCATAAACATCTTTACCGACGGCGGCTGCAGGGGAAATCCTGGCCCGGGCGGTTGGGGGGTTCTCCTTCAGGCAGGGGATGCCGAAAAGGAAATCTGGGGCGGCGAACCGGATACGACCAACAATCGGATGGAACTGACCGCTGTCATCCGCGCGCTGGAAGCGCTTAAACGTCGGGTCCCGGTGCAGATTCACACCGATTCACAATATGTACATAAGGGGATCAGCCAGTGGATCCACAACTGGAAACGTAACGGCTGGCGGACCGCGGACAAAAAGGCGGTAAAAAATGCCGATCTTTGGCAGCGCCTTGACACGCTGGCCGGAGAGCACGATATCCGCTGGAACTGGGTCAAAGGACATGCCGGGCATCCCGGGAATGAACGGGCTGACCGGCTGGCCAACCGGGGCATCGACGAACTGCTCGCTGGCCGAAGTCACGATTCCAGTAACGAATCCTCGAATAGATAAAAATATGCGCCAGATATTCCTCGATACCGAAACAACTGGTCTTGAACACCGGCTGGGACACAGGGTTATTGAAATCGGTTGCGTTGAAATGCGCGCTCGCCGGCTGACGAACCGCCATTTTCACCGCTATCTGAACCCAGAACGCGATATCGATGCTGGCGCCTTGGCCGTGCACGGAATTAGTCTGGAGTTCCTGCAGGACAAGCCGCGCTTCTCGGACATCGCTGAAGAGTTCCTCGATTTCGTGCGCGGCGCGGAATTGGTCATCCACAACGCTCCGTTCGATATTGGCTTCCTGAATGCGGAACTGGCCTTGCTGGACATGGCGCCTGTCGAGACGGTGTGCCGGGGGGTGATCGATTCCTTGCGCCTGGCCAAGGAATTGCATCCCGGCAAGAAAAACAACCTCAATGTGCTCTGCGAGCGCTACGGGGTCGACAACACCAAGCGGACATTGCACGGCGCGTTGCTGGACGCCGAGATCCTCGCGGAAGTGTATATTGCCATGACCCGCGGGCAGGAAAGCCTGATCATGGAATCGGACCAGGATGACAATGGCCAGGATGAATCGATGGTGACGACGATGTCTTCGGGAGTGCTCTCAGACATCCGCCATAGTCCTTGTGTCCTGAAAGCGACGGACGCCGAACTGGCCGAGCACGCGCAACTGCTCGCCGCGATTAAAAAGGAGAGCAAGGGAAAATGTGTGTGGCTGGCAGACGAAACGAGTGCGGATTAATTTTATTTCCAGAGAAAGCCTGCACCAAAGATCGGCGTCAACTTTCGCTTTTTTCCCCGCTTGGCGCCGATTCCGTCGTATTGGCACCAACACTTGCATTCCCTGAACTCGGCTGATTTTCCCCCTGGCGTTTCGGCCGACGATGCTGTCTTTTCAGCATACGCCCTTCAGGCCGACCTTCAGGTCGCCCCTCCACCGGCGGACGGGGTGCGTTGCCTTTATTTCCCTGCGGCTTGTTGTTCCGCTCGGGACGCCGGCCTTGCTGACCCATTGGGCCGGAACGCTTCTCCATTGACCGATCCTGCGAACGATCGTAGTCACGGTTACCTGGAGCCGTACGAATTTCGAGTTCGTTCAACTCGTCCCATTCCGCATCGGTGCGATCACGCTCCGGAATAGAAAGGAGTTCGCGAATCCGACGACGCATATCGATTGGTTGCATTTCATCCATTTGGCTATTATGGACCACAGTCGCATCCTCATTCAACCATTCACCGGATTCCGAACCACACTCCCCGAAGAAATAGTGCAATTCGAAAGCGCCCCCCACGCTTCTAACCTATAATTTGCCACTTTTCGGGTCCGATTGGTATGTGGTTTAGAAATCTTCAGGTGTTCCGACTCCGAAATGACTGGAACGGTCAGCCGGAACTGCTCGAAAAGCAACTCGAGTCGCTGGTCCTTCAACCCTGCGGCAGTGGTGCTCAATCGAGCATCGGCTGGATTCCTCCTTGCAAGGGAGAAATGCTTGTTCATTCGGTAAACCGGCAATGGTTAGTCGCCCTCGGCGTTGAACAGCGCTTATTACCTTCATCGATTGTCAAGCAACACGTCCAGGAACGCGTTAGAACCATCGAAGAAAAGGAGGGCCGTCGCGTTGGCCGGAGGGAAATTCGCGAACTCGGTGAGTCGGTAACCTTTGAGTTGCTGCCGCGCGCCTTCATCCGAAAACGAACAACCTATTGCTGGATAGACCCTGTCCACGGGTGGCTGGTCATCGACGCGGCTGCCCCTGCCAAAGCCGATGAGTTGATCGAGCACTTGCACAAGTCAGTGGACAAGCTTCAGCTAACGCCTGTCAAGGTCATTCAATCGCCTTGCTCGGCGATGACCGGATGGGTCGCGGATGGAGACGCTCCTGGCGGCTTTTCGATCGATCAGGATATGGAACTGCGCTCTGCGGAAAACGCCATCGTTCGCTATTCGAAACACGCGCTGGACGGCGCGGAGATACCCCAGCACATTGCCGCGGGAAAGGTTGTCACTCGTCTGGGAATGACTTGGGGAGACAAGATATCCTTTGTGCTTGACGAAAAAATGCAACTTAAGCGCCTTACGTTCCTCGATATTCTCAAGGAGGAGGCGGATAACCAAGCCGAAAACGAGGACGAGCGTTTCGATCTCGACTTTACGCTGATGACCGGAGAACTGGCCCACTTGCTTGACGATCTCCTAAAGGCGCTGGGTGGAGAGATGGAGATGGAGAAACCCGAATGATCGCCGACAGGCGTCAAGAGTCCGTTGATGGCGCCTGTTGCGGATCGACCCGGTGCGTGTCCAATTGGTCGAACAAGCTCGGCTGAAGCGGCGCGAGGTTTTCGCGTTTAACTGTAAAGCGCACTGGAAACCCGCGGCGACCGATGCCCTCCACGACCATTCGGCCGGCACAGGCTTCCGCGATGACACGCACGTTATAGCCGCCTTTCGCCATCCGGCTGGAGCGTCCAACATAGGTGGCAACAATTCCGATCTGCGGAAGCCAAACAGATTTCTTCTTTGCCATTCTGTCTAAGCTTGTCAACAGTGATTCAGCAATATAACAGCTTCGCCTGGCCGAATGCTGCGTCGTCTTGGTTCCGGCAGCTCGCCTGCCGCCACGGCACAGACGGCCCCAGAGCGAAGCGACATACGCAACGCTCTCCGAGTTACGACAAGCGGTCAGCTTGATCTGACGAGCAATGCGCCCTTGGGATACTGGGAAAAACCCGGCACTGATGAAATCGAAAGAATATTTCGCACGTTCAGCGCAATCAATCCTCCGTTCGGGTGCTCAAACCACATCGTCGGAATTTCGAAGGCTCGCCTCAAATTGCTGAAAAACTGCAGTTGATCGCGCAAGACCATCTGGACAGAAAACTGAAGTCGATGATGTCCGGCCAACTCGAAGTGCAGACAACCTTGAAATGCTTCTCCTGGTGCCACCCCTTCGTTGTTGGATTTCGCTGTGTGAGCCGTCTGTTGAAGGAATTGTTCGTTGTTTTCAATAAGCGTGATATTTCCGTCGATAGACCGCGACACCGTGAGCGGGATGCGGGTAATCAGATCGATGCGGGATATTGAATCAACCTGCACCATGGTGCACGATTCACCGCTGCCCAGAATCAATGATTTGCTCTGGAACAAGCGGCCCGCGTTGATCTCGGTGACGATCCCTTGCTCAATGTCGGGATCTGTCTGGCGATAATCGAGAACGCTGCCGTTGCTGAGATATACCCTAATTTCCATATTCTCCCCTTCCATCCTGTTTAAATGACATTGACCATTTTCTCTTCGAAAAATATTTCAGTGGAGGAAACGCGTTGGTGTTTCCAGGTCTGCATATGTTTTGCTGTGATAGAGCGCAGAAACGAATTTCCGCCAGAGAAGGTCGGGCTCTCCGAGGCTGAAGCCATAGAACCCGTCGGTGCCTTCATTGTGGCCACGCAAGGCTAAGGCGCGAATGTGAGAGATATCGCTCCGCCCCAGTTGCACAATTGTGTCGAACCAGATATTCAAAGGCAACGGTCTGTGGGCGCGGGCCTGGAAACCGTAACGGGAAACCTCGATCACCTCGATGGGAATTTCCTGATCGCCCTCAGCTCCCTGGAAAACGATCTTCGCCGGGCATCTTACCGAGAAGCGCTCGTGACGCCTTATCGGGATGCCATCAGCGCCGGCCGAGAGTTCCGGGAGTACGGATCGGTACTCTGGCAAATCATAAATCGTGTGAAGCAGCACTTTCTTCCGCGCACTCAAATTTCGGAAGGTGTTGGTGCGAACATTGAAAAAGTAGTCGATCAAGTCCGGGGTCAATACTGGATCGTTCGTCGTAAAGAAGCGTCGATGCGGGAATTCTATATTTGGCAGCTTAACCTGTGTGAAGTAGGCGTAAAGATTCCGCCGCATCGGCTTTGAAGAATAATGCTTCCGGAAAATTTCCGGAGCTTCCTTTAGATCAAGCGTTGCGCCGACGGCCGGAGCGCCATTCACGAAGTCATATTTCTCTACCATATTCTCCGTAAGCCTCTGAAAGAAAAGCAACGATTCGTACATCTCGATATGACTCGGATTGACGGCAATGACGAGATGCCGAGTGTCGAAAAAGGTCGTGCAGTATTCATACATGAACTTCATCAGCGGAAACAGAATGCTGCCGCCCGTCTTGCGGAAATCTCGATGCACGGCTAACGCAGACACCTCCGCAATCTGGCCTTCCTTTTCACGAATGGCGCTTAAATCAAAGATCTTCTGAAGAGGAACGCCGAGAGCGCTCTCTCGAATTAGGGAGATGGTCCCGACCACCTGCCCGTCATACTTTGCGCAAAGTGTCGTGGTCGTGGGCAAAGCATGGTAAATCGTCACGCGCATTCCGGACGGATCAGGTTTCATGAATCCGCTCTCAACATACGCATCATGCAATAACGAAAAACACTCCTCGAGTTCTTCACGCGTATCCGCTATCTTCAAAACCAGGCGACGGCTGGGTGAAGGATTACAGTCGGCAAAGGAACGAAAAATCTTGAAACGTTGACTCCGTGGCAGCCAGGAGATTGTCTTCCGCATCATTTGGTGCGTTAGTCGTCTTGCAACCGATAGGAGCTTTCTTAGCATCGCCACTCTCCACTGGTAATAGAAGACCCAGTTTTCAGGATAGCCTGCTTGAACGAAAAACAAAGGAAAGGCATGAATCTGCCCTTGAACTACCGCAAAATATGCCTAAGTAATTGATCATCTCTAGCTTCACATGAGTATCGGCGGGAATGTCGGAATACTTTACACTGTTTAAATCAATTTGCATCCAAGGCAACCTGAAATCGGAATTGTTTCTTTCAGAACCATAGCGATATCGAATCGATTATATAATTGGCGCGAATTGTGCTTTAATCCGACAAGTCGTATCTGAACGAAAAAACACCTCTGGTGTGCAATAAGTCACAGACAGACGGGATCTTATTTGATAGTTTGGTTTCCAACTTGTTACTAAGGCCGTTGCGGCGAGGTTGTATAAAATGAACTCCGGAACGAACCACACCCCCTCCAGTACAGACACTAACCAAGATGGCGGCCAATCGGATTCGAGAGACTCCGAAACCATCGATAGATTTTCTCGCCGCCGTTTACTCGTGTCGAGCGTGAGCGGAGGAGTTGCGTTGCTCGCGGCAGCTTCGCCAATCAAAGCGTTGGCACAGACATCGAGCTGCAACAACAATCAATGCACAATTTCCGGGATGAAGTCCGCCAATCACTCCTTCAAGCCGGGTGAATGTGATATGCCGTGCGGCGGTTATTCGCCAGGCTATTGGGGTCAAGTAGCCCACACGCAAGTTGATGCGCAAGGCGGCAAGAAAAAAGACGAAACTGAATTCGAAAAAACCCCAAGGCGGAGTTGGCCGACTGACCACAGACAAGCTGTGAACACAGTGCTTATGAAGAGCGCACTTAACATCTCCTTGTTCGAACTAATGTGGAACCATAAGTACGCCAGCAGCGATGAGAGACACTGGATTTGCGCATGGCTGAATGCCCAGAAGTCTCCCCCAGGATTTAATTTCCCTTATTCAAAAGAAGAAGTTATTCGGTTCTACATGGGGGACAGGTATCACGAAGCGCTAAGTTTCTTCAAAAACTACATGGAAACACATAATTCATAATCGAGCACTTGCCGAACAGGTTGTTTGCTCAAGCATGAATTTACAGATAAGCGAGCGGTCGTCTTTGTGCTGGAAGCGCTTTGACGATGAGTGGGTTGTGTTCAACGAAGGCAGCGGCGGCACACTTGTCGCCGACCCATTGACCGCCGCAATTTTGATGACCCTTGAGTTGAACAAGCTCGACCAGACCGATCTGGCAGCACTGGTTGCGGAAGATTTTCAGATTACCGACCATGAACAGTTGCAAACTCTGCTTCAGGAACGAATAGAGAGTTTGATGGGAATGGGCTGGATTGAATCGGAGAGCTGATGATTCTCTCCGCCTTGGGCGAGCAGGAGTTGTTAAAGCGACTCACGCAGGGAGCCTTGGTCATACGCAGCGGGCCGTTCAAGTTTAGGATCAGTTCGACTATTGAGAACATAGCGCAAGATCTGGACGTTCTCTACGCAGACTACCCCGTCTGTAACCCCTCCGAATTCGCAGACTTCAACCTCGCTCTCGAACAAGGTGTTGGCGTGCGCAGATGGTGGCGCAGGCAGGTGCGTTTTCAGTTCGATGGGCTCTACCCCTTCGAGCCATTGCCAATCTCTCATGCTTACCCGCAGCTCGAATGGGCAATGAACTGGTGCATTTCCACTCAGGCGCATTTTTACCTGATGCTGCACTCGGCCGTCATTGAGCGTGAAGGCTTTGCCGCGATCATGCCGGCCCCACCCGGATCAGGGAAAAGCACCTTGTGTGCTGCTTTGGTGAATCGTGGGTGGCGACTCCTGTCTGATGAGCTTGCATTGATATCATTACCTGATCAACTCATCTTTCCACTTGCCCGGCCGGTTGGGCTCAAGAACGATTCGATCGATATCATCAAGGCCTATGCCCCGAACGCCTTATTAAATCGGGTAACTCACGACACCACCAAAGGTTCGGTAAGCCACATGAAAGCTTCACCCGACCATGTGAACCGCATGAATGAACCGGCCGCGCCTCGCTGGATCGTTTTTCCCAAATACGTCAAAAACTCCCCAGCCGAACTGACCGCATATTCCAAAGCCCATAGCATGCTTGAACTCGGTCGCAATGCGTTCAATTACTCCTTGCTGGGACGAGACGGTTTCGAAATTCTGTCCAAAGTCGTGGCAAAGAGTGACTGTTATCAATTCGTCTACAGCGAGTTTGACGAGGCTGTGTCCATTTTTGATTCACTGGCACTGAAGGCAGCGAGTAAGGACTAATGCCGGATCTTTTGTCACCCGTGTGGGCCGCCATAGGAGACGCTCCTCCCTCCTACACCCCCAGGGAATGGGAAAGCCTTCTTGGTCAAGCTCGCCGGTCTGGTCTGCTTGCTCGCCTGGCGCTGCATTTTTCTGATCGTGGCTGGACAGCGACAATCCCGGAACGGGTCGCACTCCACATGAGCAGCGCATTGCGCCATGTTGAGCGTCAAAAAACCGAGGTCTTCTGGGAAATTGATCAGATTCGGAAAGCGCTCAAGAATGTGCCAACCCCCATCGTTCTGTTGAAAGGGGCTGCCTACCTCTTCGCCAACCTTCCGCCGTCGAAAGGTCGAATATTCTCTGACATCGACATCATGGTTGACGCCAAGAAGCTTGAAGACGTTGAACGTGCGCTCTTTGCAGCCGGCTGGATCAGTGCCGAACGCGACCCCTATAACCAGCGGTACTACCGTCAGTGGATGCACGAAATACCGCCGCTGCGGCATGTAACTCGTGGCACCACGATAGATCTGCACCACACGATTGCACCACCCACCTCGCGATTCAAGGTCGACAGCAACTTGCTCCTGCAGCAAATCAGGGCGACAAATGCAAATGGCCTTTTTGTCCTGGGACAATCCGATATGGTTCTGCATAGCGCTGCGCACCTGTATCAGGAGGGAGAGTTTGACCACGCGCTACGCGACCTATTGGATATGCGCGACTTGATTGCCCATTTTGCTGCCGAGCCTGATTTCTGGCCGTCCTTGCTATCACGCGCAAAAGAGATTGGACTGGAAGAACCGTTATTCCACGCACTAACCCACGTTCAACGACTTTTTGGATTATCCATTCCGCAAGATACGGCAACGGACCTGGAAGCACTTCGACCAGGCCGGTTGAAGAACGCCTGCCTGGGAGCGCTGCTGAGGGAGGCATTTCGCCCGAACCACCCGGACTGCGACACTGCATCGACACGGTTGGCGCGCTGGTTGCTGTACGTGCGATCGCACAGCATGCGAATGCCTCTTCATCTACTTTTGCCACATTTGCTCAGAAAAGCATTTATGGCACATTTCCCGCCCAAGGATCCTGCGCCAAACACTACACAAGAGCAATAGTTCGGTCGATGCCTCAAGGAATGTTCTGCAATAGTTCCTTCAGGAAAATCACCGGTATGGCAAAACTGATTCCCGACGGTTGAGAAAGCGCCGATTCTTTGGTGCCTTTGACAAACACCATGTTGATTACACCGATCACTTCCCCGGTCTCAGCATCCAGTAACGGTCCGCCACTATTGCCCGGATAGGCCGTCCCGTCGAGCTGGTAAACGTCGAAAGCCCCACCCTTCAGGCGCCTGATTACTTTTTCGTTGAGTTGCTGCGCTGAACCACTTGGCAAAGCGACGGGGGTAATCGCCGAAATGATCCCGCGATGCGTAACGGTTGACAGGCCAAGAACGGTTCCGATGGGAAAACCCATGAAGACAATTTCCTGCCCTTCCCTGACGACTCCGTGGTGTAACGGAATCGTAGGCATCGGCGGCCCCTCCAGTCGCAGCACGGCCAAGTCATGGGACTTGTCGCTTCCGGCGACTCGGACCACCCTCTGCTGGGTTTCACCCGGGCCAGCCGGGAGGCGTACCACCAACAGTTCGTTCCCCGAGGGATTCAATGATTCAGGAAGGACATGAGCGTTGGTGGCTATCAGGTTCCCATTGCCCACTGAAAAACCGGTCCCCCTCATAATGAAGGCAGGACTCCGTGTCCTGTCGAATGTACCGATAGCCACAATCGAAGGTTTTAAGCGCTGAATCAGATCAGGCAAGGCGGCAAGGACCGCGCCCGGAAGCGCCAGAACGACTGCAGCAATGGCGACAGCAACGCTCCTGGTCAACGAGAAACCGGTGAAAGACATTGCAATCTCCTGAACGTTACCCACGCCGCTTGCTGGCGAGACGAATCCGTGGAAGTTCCGGCGAAGGCTCGGTAATCCCAGGGTCAAAAGGATGTTCTGTCTTCTCGAACAATCGCATGATCCGGCGGACGTAATCCCGGGTCTCAGCATAAGGTGGAATACCACGATACCGGTTCACGGCGCCCTCTCCGGCATTGTAGGCTGCCGCAACCAAGGCCACGTTGCCCTCGAAATAAGCCAGGAGCCAGCGAAGATAGGCCATCCCTCCGCGAATATTCTGCTCGGGATCGAAAGGCTTGCGGACGTTGAAGCGGACAGAGGTTTCCGGTATCAGTTGCATCAATCCCTGCGCATTTTTTGGCGAGACCGCTCCCGGTTCGAAATTTGACTCGGCGCGGATCACCGCCATGACAAGCCGCGGACTGACACCATACTCGGGCGCGAGTTTGCGCACGAGACCGAGTACTTTCTGTTGCACGGGATTGGCCGCTGAAAACGAGTCATCGTCATCGATCGCGGGCTTGGCTGTTTCCATGCATGCCGGCAAAGGCGCCGCCGTCTCGCCCACAAAGCGCAACATCTTTCGGGCCTGTTCATGTCCCTGGTTTGCGGCAAGCTGGAAAAATGCCGACGCCAGTTCGTCGCTGCGCGCGACACCGCGGCCGTTGGCGTACATCCAGCCCAGGCTGAATTGCGATTCCGCGTCACCGTACCGTGCGCCGTCGCAATAAAGGCTGGCCGCCCGCAAGGGATCTTTCTGGACGCCTTCTCCATGCTCGAAGGCGCGCGCTTCAGCGCGCAGAAGCACGATCTCGTTGGTGTCTGGCTGGATCGCGCTGTTGGCGACTACGGGAGAGGCATGGCCAAGCAGCACCAGCGAGAGCGTCATGATTGCCGATACCGTATGGCGATGGCTGTCCCGAAGGGTTTTCACGATCAAACTCCACTGCACTCACTCGGCGAAAAACGCGCGATGTACCAGGGCATGGCAGCACGAATTCCCTCGCTTAACCGGTGGGACGGCACGTAACCCAGCAAGCGCCGGGCCTTCGATATGTCGGCTTGCGAGTGCCTGACATCCCCCGACCGAAAATCCCGATACAAAGGTCTGAGCGGCGCTATCCCTGGCCGTGTTTCAGCCAGCACGTCCCGTAACAACTCGAACAAGCTGTTCAGCGACGTTCTGTCATCCAGCGCCACGTTATAAACCTGATTGACTGCTTCCGGATTCGCGGTGGTCGCCGCCAGCAGGTTGGCCTGGACGGCGTTGGCGACGAAGCAGAAATCGCGGCTGGTTTTGCCATCGCCATTGATCTGGACATCCTCGCGGAGAAGCATGGCTCGAGTCCAGCGCGGGATCACAGCCGCATAGGCGCCCTCCGGGTCCTGACGCGGACCGAATACGTTGAAGTATCTCAAGCCTATGGATGCAAAGCCATAGCACCGGGCGAACACCTCTGCATAGAGCTCGTTAACCAGCTTGGTCACGGCATAAGGGGACAGCGGGCGGCCGATATTTTCTTCGACTTTTGGCAGGACAGGATGGTCGCCATAGGTGGAGCTGGACGCGGCGTAGACAAAGCGTTTCACCTTGGCATCGCGGGCGGCTACCAGCATGTTGAGGAACCCGTCGATATTCGCTGCGTTGGTCGTTTGCGGATCAGCCAGGGAACGGGGCACCGAACCCAAGGCGGCTTGATGCAGAACATAATCAACACCCTGGCAAACGGCACGACAGTCGTCAGGAGTGCGGATATCGCCTTTGAAGAACCGAAATTTCAGCCATTGCTCAGGGGGAACCGCGTCACGAATCTCGTCAAGATTGCGTTGATGCCCGGTCGCAAAATTGTCCAGCCCGACCACCTGCTGGTCGAGCTTGAGCAAGGTTTCCACAAGATGCGATCCGATGAAACCAGCACAACCCGTCACCAGCCAGCAAGCCGGCCGGTCTCGCAAGCGCAGCGCGAGTTGGTCGTAGGCCGTCAGAGGCGCCACACCGTAACCCCCTTGGCCTTGAGCTGGGCTTCATCGAACAGGCTTTTAACATCCGTGAGAACGCCGCCTTCTTGCAGTTTATCCGTAAAATCGGATAAGGGGCGGTTCCGGAATTCCTTGTGCGCCACCGCAGCCACGATGGCCGCTGCGTGCGGCAGATCGTCCCAAGCCGTCAATTCGACGCCGTATTCATGTTTCGCCTCGACGCCATCGGCTACGGGTTCATGGACGATCACGTTGGCACCGTACGATTCGAGTTCGCGAATCACGTCGATTACCTTCGAGTTGCGCAGGTCCGGGCAATCTTCCTTGAACGTCAGTCCAAGCACAATGATCGGTGCATCCTTGATCTGCCAGCCGTTGCGCACGAGGTTCTTGACCGTCTGTTCGGCAATAAATTTCCCCATACCGTCATTGATGCGCCGTCCGGCCAGAATGACTTCGGGGTGGTAACCAAGCATTTCCGCTTTGTGCGTCAGGTAGTACGGATCAACGCCGATACAATGGCCGCCGACCAGCCCCGGCCGGAACGGCAAAAAATTCCATTTCGTGCCGGCCGCTTTCAGAACTTCCAGCGTATCGATGCCTATCCGGTCGAAGATGATGGCCAGTTCGTTCATCAATGCGATATTCAGGTCGCGCTGTGTGTTTTCGATGACCTTTGCGGCTTCCGCAACCTTGATACAGGAAGCCGGATAGACTCCCGCCGTGATGATGCTCCCGTACATATCCTTGACACGCTCAAGGGTCTCCGGCGTGTCGCCCGAAACGACCTTGACGATCTTGGTCAAGGTACGCTCCTTATCGCCCGGATTGATCCGCTCAGGAGAATATCCGACGAAGAAATCCTGTTTCCATTTCAACCCGGACTCTTTCTCGATGATCGGAATGCAGACCTCCTCCGTGGCTCCGGGATACACCGTCGATTCGAACAC
>CAZCJW010000060.1:13804-14867 GCA_964499185.1 uncultured Propionivibrio sp.
TCAAACCCGATCGTCCGCCATTTCTTGCCAAACTCCACGGCCAGAGGCAAACCTACATAGCCGAGACCCACAACTGCCACTGTCGTCATGCTTTCTCCATTCTGTTTGTTATTCATTTCAAGCCTTGCAACAACTCCTGTACTTCCTTGCTTGCCGGATATTTGTCCCCCAGGGAGGCCAGTTCGTCGAGTTCCTTCTTGGCCTCGGCATTTTTTCCGCCCTTGATGAAGGCCTTGGCCAGGTTGAGCTTGATGGCGGGATCCCTCGGCGCGAGGGAATTGGCCTTTTTCATCAATTCCAGGCCACGATCGACATCACCTTTGGCAACCAGCAACGTACCCAATGTATCCGCAATGCTCGGCTGATCCGGTGCGATCTTGTACGCTTTTTCTGCGAGCTCGATCGCCTTCGGATCCTTGTTCTGTGCCATGACCCAGGCCAGGTTGTTCATGATGACCGGATTGTTCGGCTGACTATCCAGCAAGACCTTGTAATGCTTGATGGCCGACGAATAATCCTTGCGGGCCGTCGCCGATTCGGCAATGTACAACCTGAAGCGGTTATCCTGCGGGTGCTCCTTGAGCCACCCATCAGCGAACTTCTCGGGCTCGCCGGCAATGTTCTGCGCGGACAAAACGGCATAGACCTTGACGGCCAGTTCGTTGGCACCGGTCTGCTTGATCCCGTTCCGGTACGCATTGGCGGCTTCCTTCCACGATTTTCCAAGAGCATACGCATCGCCCTCGAGGAGATAACCTGCCACATTCTTCGGATGCTGCTTCTGAATCTTGCGCGCCGTAGCCAGGGCTTCAGCCGTCCGTCCCGCTTCCAGGTCAAGCATCATGAGTCCTCGCTGCGCCTCGATGGAATCCGGCTGGACCGACAGCGCCTTGAGCAGGCTTTGCCGCGCCGCATCCTTGTTTTTGGCAGCCACGTGAATTTCCGCCATGCGCAAGTGGGGTTGCTGCGATTTCGGCATCAGGATTGCCAGTTTTCCGTACGTCGAAAGCGCCTGGTTGTAGCTTTCGGCCGCCTGCTGGGCTCGACCCTCGGCATCCAGAAT
>CAZCJW010000061.1:0-14649 GCA_964499185.1 uncultured Propionivibrio sp.
ACCGAGATTGACTGCAAACGGAGCGCGCCCCCGGTAATCAGAATGCGCAGGGATTGTGCTCGTCGGGGAGCCTGCGCAGGATTTCTCGTAAGGTACGGCGCTTGTGTCCGTCGCGGCCACGGACCGGCTCGGCATGCCACAGGGCGTGGATGATCGCCTGTTCCGTAGCGTCTGCCGCCGCATAAAACAGTGGATCGAGCCGCGTTTCGTGCAGCATGGCCAGCGCCGGCATGGGCTTGGTCGGGAGATGCGGAATGGTGTAAGCGGTCGAGAAAGCCAGCGCGATGTCGCCGCTGCCATGGCCGAACACCGAGCCGGTACGGGCGAGCCCGGCGCCAGTGCGCGAGGCCAGGCGGCGCAGTTGGCGCGCGTCAAGCGGCGCATCGGTGGCCAGCAACATGATGATCGAACCTTTCTCGGGCTCGTCACCGGGCCTCTTGCGTTCGCTCAGCTTGCGGCCAAGCGGGTGTCCAGCCAGGGTCAGCGTTGCCAGCCGGCCGAAGTTGGCCAGCACCAGCGCGCCAACGGTGTAGTCGCCGACGCGGCGTGAAGCCGTGCCAATGCCGCCTTTCAGCTCAAAGGCGCTCATGCCGCGTCCCGCGCCAACGCTGCCCTGGGCAAAGTCGGCCGAGGCGTTCGCGAGCGCGGTGCAGTAATGCTCCTCGGTGAGGGCCAGTGCGCGGATATCGTTGAGATAGCCGTCGTTGCACTCGAACACCAGCGGGTTGACTGTCGCCCATTCGCGCCCGAGCCTTGGGTGCGCGGCCATCGCCGTGCGGATCTGGGCCTGCATCACCGCGCCGACCGAAAAAGTGTTGGTTAGCGCGATTGGCGTCTCGAAAACGCCGAGTTCCTCGACCTGGATCAGTCCGACACTCTTGCCGAAGCCATTTATCACTGCTGCTGCGGCGGGAGTTTTGTCGGCGAACGGATCGCCAGCGTGCGGTACGACGACCGTCACGCCGGTTTGAATGCCGCCCAAGTCTAGTGTGACGTGGCCGACACGAATCTCGCCGACATCGCTGATTGCGTTGCGCGGGCCAGTAAGCAGGGTACCGATGCGGGGTGGATTCATAGGCAGTCAATGTTCGGACGGGGGGCAATAGTTGTGCGGATCTGTTTGGCAAGGATAGAACAAATGGTCTTGACCCGAAGGATCTCTTGCATTTCTGCGTCAAAGCCAAGTATCGGAGTCGGGAAGCATCGCAACAGGCGGAATCCGCAGGGCGCGAGCTTTTTGTTTGCCCTGGACAATCAACTTATACTCGGTACGCCTGACGGCGACTTGTTTGTACCAGACCATGAAAAAAACTGAGATGAAACTGTTCTCCCGGATAAACCTTTTTGCGCTGATGCTGGCGCTGATCTCGAGTCAAGCCGTTGCTTGTACCCTCTGGGCAGTGGCCGGACCAGAGGCCAACGGCGGTACGCTGGTTTCCAAGAACCGCGATTGGAAACCCGATCACACGCAGAAGTTGAAACTCGTTCGTTCGAAGAGAGGCTTCGACTATTTCGGCCTGTATGCAGAAGGGAACGACGAACCCGGGCTAAAGGCCGGCGTCAACGAGAAGGGGCTGACCATCGTGTCGGCCTCGGTTAACCTCCCAAAAAAAGCCTTGGAAGATCAGCCGGGGAAGCGCGGTGTGATGAGCCGGATCATGGAGTCTTACGCCAGCGTGGATGCGCTGAGCGAGGATGCCGACCAGGTGTTTTCGTCGGCGCGCGCCAGCTATTTTGTCGTTGCTGACAGCAGGAAGGTGCTGGTGGCGGAGGTCGGGCTGGAAGGCAAATACAGCGTCAGGGTTCTGGAGAACGGGGTAGCCACCCACACCAACCACTATCTCGATCCGGAACTGGCGACGCTTTACAACAACAAGGTCGGGTCAAGCAGCGCCACGCGCCTGACGCGAATCAACGAGTTGCTCGCGAACGGATCGCGTCCTTTCAGCAGCGCGCAATTCGCCGAGATCAGCCGCGACCGGAACGATGGCCCGGATAACAGCCTGTGGCGCAGCGGCAAGTCGCGGACGATGGCCTCGTGGATCATGGAGTCGCCTGCTTCCGGAGTACCGAGACTGCGCGTGGTGATTGCCAATCCGGATGAAGCCGAATCGGTACAGGAATTCGTGCTCGACGAGGCGTTCTGGAAAAGGTGACCGGAAGGGTGGATGATCTTCAGCATGTCGAGATGCTGCCGGTTACGGGTGGTGTCGGCGTCGCTCGGCACGGTGATGGCGAATCAGCGGGCCAGTGCCGGGAATAACTTGACCAGACCGTCGGACATGACCTCGACGGCGATCGCTGCCAGTATGAGGCCCATCAGGCGGGTCATTACGTTGATTCCGGTTTGTCCCATGAATCGCCCGATTCGGCCAGCCGCCGAGAGCGCCAGCCAGGTCGCGATGCCGATGAAGAGGCCATAGCCGACAAGCACGCCGAGTTCCCAGATGTGTTTGGTTTTTTCAGCGTAGATCACCACCGTGGAGATCGATGCCGGGCCGGTCAAGAGGGGAATGGTGAGCGGCACGACCGCGATACTGGCACCAGACTCGGCGCGGCTGGCGCCATCGTCGACATCTTGGGCGCGCGATTCCGCAGGTTGGGCATTCAGCATCTGGATGGCACTCATGAGCAGCAGCAGTCCGCCGCCAACCTGGAAGGAAGCCAAGGAAATGCCGAAGAACTCGAGAACTTTCAGGCCGAGCAGCGCGCTGATGGCGATCACCGCGAACGCGGTTATCGCCGCGACGCGCACCGTTTTTCTCCGTTGCGCCGAAGTGAAGTTGCGCGTGAAGTGAATGAAGAAAGGTATGACGCCGATCGGATTGACGATGGCCAGCAAGGTAATCAAGGGTTTTATCGGGAAGTCCATGGTCGGTGTCGAGTGAATCTGCAGGCAAGCAGTCTACACCGCGTTTTCGCGGGAGATGAAGAAAGGAACCGGTCATTCCAGGTTTGTGACGGAGTTCATTGAATATCATCTTGATTTTTTTTGGAATGACTGCCTGCTAAGCTTCAGTCTTCAGTTTTTCGCACGGAAGCCAAGATGAAGATTCGTGAGTTCCCAGCCGGTTGTGAGTGCGAGTTTCCCACAACGACTGACGCACGAGGCGCGGAGTACGAGCCGTGCACGAACGCCGTGCAGACGGCTGTTATATTAAGGGCATAAATATGTTCCTGCCGCGCAAATCCCGGTTTCGCAAGTACCTCGTTCCCGTTGTGCTGTGGAGTGCAGCGTTGGCCGCGTTCGGCTGGTATTCAGGCTGGCTGGAACGGTCAGCGTATCAGCTGATGATCGTGACGGCCGGCGAATCTGCAACACGCCTTGGTTTGGAGAGCTACCGGGTCGGCATCGATGCCTTGCCGCTGACCGGGGTGGCTGAAAACGCTTCGGGGCTCACCTACCACCCAGGACGCAACAGCTTGTTCTCGGTGATCAACCAGCCCGCGAAGATCGTGGAACTGGCGGTCGATGGAACGTTGAAGCGAACCATATCCGTCGAAGGGGTCGCCGACCTCGAAGGGATCACGCACGTGCGCGGCAACGAGTTCTTCCTCGCCGATGAACGGACGCAACAGTTGATTCACGTCGAGATCAGCGACGACCAGACGGTGGTCAGTACGCAGGGGCGACCGCGCCTTGGTCTGGCGTTCGATCTGGCCGGCAATCTCGGATTCGAAGGTGTCTCTTGGGATCACACGCAAAAACGCCTGTTCGTGGTCAAGGAAAAGCGGCCCTTGCGCCTGTTTGAACTGTACGGTCTGGCGGCGGCGCTTGACGGACACAAACTGGACCTGCAAATCCGGGAGTGGTTTCCGCGCGGTTCGGCCGCCTTGCTACTACGTGACCTGTCATCGCTGACGTATCACGAGGATTCGGGGAACATGCTGTTGCTGAGCGACGAGTCGCGTCTGGTTGTCGAACTCGGCGCCGAGCGTCAGCCGTCCGGTATGCTGGTCTTGCGCAAAGGGTGGCACGGGCTGACGAGAGATGTTCCACAAGCCGAAGGCATTGCCGTGGGGCCGCGCGGAGAGATTTTCCTGATTTCCGAACCGAACCTGTTCTATCGCTTCGATCCGCCGCCGCGCTGATTCTTTGCGACCCGGCAAATCCAGGCCAGTCTGCTTCTTTACACTGGGGTGCCCCGAGGTTCGATCATCGCGCCCCTCGCCATCTATGCATGTTGATTCACGGGTTAATTGGAAATGGCCCCGGATCTTTTACTGAGAAGGCCGAGAACTGGTGATCGGCATGACGTCTATTACGGTACGTATGAGTTCGGCTACCGATCCCGCTTCCAGTTTTTGCATGATTATTTTTCGATAGGTTTCTGTCGTTCTGACTCCGATACCCAGTTCATCAGAAATTACCTTTGTGATCTTGCCCTCGAAAATTCCTTGCAAAACTTCTTTTTCGCGTGTGGTCAATTGCGCCACACGTTCGCCGATCTTCCTATTTCTGCTCAAGAACTCTGCCCGTTGCCGATCTATCCGCAGTCCATGCTGAATTCGATCAACGAGTTCCTGGGAGGAAAACGGTTTCTGAAAAAAATCGAGAGCACCTCCGCGCATGGCCCGTACTACGGTCTGGACCTCGGCAAATGCGGAAACAAATATGATGGGAAGATTGACGGCGCGCTCGCGAAGCGTGTCTTGGAGTTCAAGCCCACTTATTCCCGGCATGCGCACGTCGCTGACGATACAACCCTGAAGACCATCCAGATCCTGCTCAAGAAATTTTGTGGCGCTCTCGTATAGCGCATAGGGAAGGTCCACAGACTCGATGAGATCGACCATCAAAAAAGTTGCTACCGGATCGTCGTCGATCAGGTAAACCTTGGGCATTGTTCGTTCGCACTGCGTAGTGTTCATTGATATCAATAAGGTGCTTGAAGGATACGTTCCAGCGGAAATTTTTGACAAAATCATACTGACTTGATGTTTCTTATGCAACGTATTGCACGTATTGCCCGTGGCTCTCAGGGCTGCGCACCAATTGCCCCGTGGTAGCAGCAACTCCATCACTCCGGAGAGATAGGTGCTTTACGGTCTGATCAACCGAAAGCTTTTCCTGTGCTACCTGCTTGACTGCTTCCGCCCGGGTTTCCGGATTCGCTGGTGCGTTGTGTAGTGTTCGCCCAATGATATCCGCGACCGTTGTGTCTTCGCGGTCTTCCCGGCGTTAGTGAAGCGTCGAGGATGGGGCGATACTGGACTGGATTTCACGATTTACGGTACGCCACAGCGGTTTCATCATGAAACGCATGCCGTGGATTGCATTCTGTACATCGATCAATGAAGGCACCCGTGTGCTGCCGTTCGAAATCGGGCTTCCGATCTGGCGAATATCAACGCCGAGGCGAGCAAAATGATCTGCAAGGCGCGGTTCCGCAAGCACGAACAGGAACTCGATATTCTTTTGAGCGGCAAGCGAAATGGCACCCATGTAGAGGCCGACGGGGATATAAGGGAAACGAGGCTGAGTTTTGGTGCCGAAATCTTCGTCACGGATTGTCAGTGTGCCGTGGTTTTCGCCTTCGCGACGGCGATATATTCCCCGAACGGCCAGGCGGGAAACCTCGGCAATGCGGTCGCGCGGTAATTTGGCCGTATCGACGATAGACCTGTCCAATGTCGCCGCACAGGCTCGTTCGAACGGCAACGGCGTCGCGCGATCGGCCGGATTCGTCAATACCAGTCGCGAGCAGCCGACAAGCTTGTGTGGGTGATGCGCCTGCCTGAGTACGCAATGCATGCTGTGCGTGTCATATTCGTCAACCGGGCACCGGTCCCGACGCTCGGGCTGTTGCTTCAATTCTTCGTAATAGACCTCATGGCGGATGCGATAGGCAGTGTCACGCCGCGCATCGTCCAAGGCCGCATCGATGCGGAAGTATTTGCGAAAGCCATAACCCAGGTTCAAGCGTTCAAGGAGCGACATGATCAATTGACTAAAAAGGGGTGGTCGACAGTCGGGCACCCATGACCCAATCGATGCGCTCAATCGGGCACATTCTAGCCACTATAGCCCTTCGCCGCACACATGCCAATGAATCCGCCTTTGGCATCCTGCGGGAGGAGGGCGGCGCTCTGCTTTTCGGGGATTGCCGCAAATCGTCCGCCAGCACTCGCGCTGGACCGAAGGGATAGTCCGTGAACGGTTGCAGCGGTTCGTCGCGAATTCTCCCTAACGAAAACGCGCTGTTTTTCCCGTGTCGGCCTATACTGGGCTTGCAGTCTTTTTGCGGTGCTAAAAGGAGCGATGAGATCATGGGGAAATCACGGGAAAGCGTCAAGGAAGCGAAGAAACAGCCGGCAAAGACCGCGAAGGAGAAAAAGGCGGCCAAGCAGGCTAAAAAACATCCGTCGGATAACGTTCCTATCATCCCGCCCGGGAAAGTCTGATTCTTGAGGAGTTCCGTTCAGGCGGTTCCGCGCGGGTTTGCTGGCTGGACAGTCGTTGCGTTTACTGGATAACAAGGAGCGTTTGATGTCAGACCACGTCTATAAAATCGTTGAAATCGTTGGTTCCTCGAAGCTTGGCGTCGACGACGCCATCCGGAACGCCATTGAAACAAGTGCCAAGTCGATCAGGCATATCTCATGGTTTGAAATGGTCAAAACGACCGGACACGTCGTTGATGGCAAGGTGGCGCATTTTCAGGTGACGCTGAAAATTGGATTCCGCATCGAGGACGATTGATGCGGGAAATCTGCTGAGCAGTTCGGTCGCGTCGTGACAAGCCATGCATGAACTGGCATTGGCAGAAAATGTTCTCCAGATGATCGATGACGCGGCGACGGTGAACGGATTCCGCCGCGTCAGGAGAATTGTTCTCGAGATCGGGCAACTGGCGGCGGTCGATCCCGCGGCCATGCGCTTCTGCTTCGATGCGATCGTGCGCGAAACCATCGCCGATGGGGCCGTTCTGGAAATCGAGGAGATTCCGGGGAGCGGTTGGTGTTCTGCCTGCAGCGCCATTGTTCCGATGAACGACGCCATTGCGGCGTGTCCGCAATGCGGCAGTTTTGGCGTGCAGTCCAGGAGCGGCAGGGAACTGAGACTGAAGTCTCTGGAGGTGGAGTGAGCCATGTGCATGACCTGCGGTTGTGAAAGCGGAGACATTCATCGCGACGGGCAGCAGGATGACGTCGAGCATGAGCATGTCGGTGCCGATGGCGTGGTTTACCGGCATGTCCACCGGCATAGTCATCATCACGGCCCGGAGGAATCGCATCGCCACAACGCCGAGCCAGCCGTGCCGCGGGAGGTTCGTATCGAGCGCGACATCCTGGCCAGGAATGACAGCTTTGCCTCCGCCAATCGCCAGTGTTTCGAGCAGGAAGGCGTGCTGGCGCTGAACCTTGTCTCCAGCCCCGGTTCGGGCAAGACATCGCTGCTGGTGCGTACCATTGAGGCCTGGCAGGGGAAGTCCCCGATCGCCGTGATCGAGGGCGATCAGCAAACCAGTCTCGACGCCGAGCGTGTCCGGGAAACCGGCGTCTCCGCCGTGCAGGTCAACACCGGCAAGGGGTGCCATCTCGACGCGCAAATGGTGCAGCGGGCGCTTGCCGAGCAACCTCTGATTCCGGATTCGCTGCTGTTCATCGAGAACGTCGGCAACCTCGTGTGCCCGGCGGCCTTCGATCTCGGGGAAGCGTCCAAGGTGGTCATTCTTTCGGTGACTGAAGGCGACGACAAGCCGCTCAAGTATCCGGACATGTTCCGCGCGGCGCGGCTCATGCTGATCAACAAGTGCGACCTGTTGCCGTATGTGCAGTTCGATGTGCAGCGGGTGATCGAGAATGCCCGGCGCGTCAATCCATCCATTGAAGCCCTTGAAATCTCGGCGGCGACAGGAAGCGGCATGAAGGCGTGGCTGGATTGGCTGGAACGGGAACATGGCGGGGTGAAAGCGCGGCGCAGGGATACGATTGCCGCCTTGACGCGCCGGGTGGCGGAACTGGAGGCGCAACTCCAGGCACAACATACGTTTCCCGCGAATGCACCTCACGACCTTTGACCTGCCTGTAAGCACTACAGGAGTGCTCGCACTCGGTGGTTGGTTGAAAAGTTCGGTTTGCGCCGTACGCGGCACGACGGCGTTCTTGACCGATCCCATCGGCGACCTGGTTGATGTCGACAACTGCGAGGAATTGGGAAGGACAGTCGAACAACTCCTTTCCGAACAGCGCATCGAACCGGCTGTTGTCGCGCACGATCTGCATCCCGATTTCTTCAGCACCCGGCTGGCACTACGGATCAGTGAGCGCACGGGCATTCCCGCACTTGGCGTGCAGCACCATCACGCGCACGTCGCAGCGGTGTGTGCTGAACACAGTGTGACCGAACCGGTGCTTGGGCTGGGGATGGACGGCATCGGCATGGGAAGCGACGGGCAGGCGTGGGGCGGAGAACTGCTGCGCGTCGACGGCGCGGGATTCGAGCGTCTTGGCCATTTGCAGCCGATGCGTTTGCCGGGTGGCGACCGGGCGGCGCGGGAGACGTGGCGGATGGCGGCGTCGGCGCTGGATAGCCTGGACCGCCGCCAGGAAATTGTGGCGCGTTTTTGCGACCAACCGGCGGCACCGACCGTTGCGGAGATGCTCGAGCGCGATTTCAACTGCCCGCCGACGACCAGTCTCGGCCGCCTGTTCGATGCGGCGGCCGGGCTGCTCGGCGTCTGTCCGGTACAGTCGTTCGAGGGTGAAGCGGCCATGGCGCTGGAGAGGCTGGCGGAACGCCATGGCACGGTGGTGGCGTCGGCCGACGGCTACGAGTTGGGCGAAACACTCGATTTCCGGCGCTTGCTGGCCGCTCTCTCCGGTGATATCGAAACTGGCTACGGCGCCGCGCTGTTCCATGCCACGCTGGCTGCCGGCCTGGCCGACTGGGCCGGGGCGGCCGCCGAGCGATACGGAATTCACCGGCTGGCGTGTGGCGGCGGGTGTTTTCTGAACCGGCTGCTGGTGCAGGAGCTTGCCAATTTGCTGCACGAGCGGAATATTGACGTGCTGACGGCCCGCCGCATTTCCCCGGGCGACAGCGGCCTGTCTCTGGGCCAGGCCTGGGTCGCCGTCCAGCATTTTCGCGAGAAGTGAATCATGTGTCTGGCCGTTCCCGCGCGCGTCGAGCAGATCACCGATTCCGGGGACGCCGTTGTCGATTTCGGCGGTGTGCGTCGGCCGATTTCGCTGGCGCTGGTCGACGGCGTCAGCGTCGGCGACTACGTCATCGTACATGTCGGTTTCGCCCTGCAGAAGCTCGATGTCGAGGAGGCCGAGCGTACGCTGGAGTTGTTTGCCGAGATGAATCAGGGGCCGAGCACTTGAAATACGTCGATGAATTCCGTGACGGTGGAAGGGCAAGCCATCTGGCGGCTGCCATCGCTGGCGAGATGCAGAATGGACGCCGCTATCACCTGATGGAGTTCTGCGGCGGGCACACCCATGCGATCGCGCGCTACGGCCTCGGTGACCTGCTGCCACCTTCGGTGCGGATGATTCACGGACCGGGGTGTCCGGTGTGCGTGCTGCCGATCGGACGCATCGACCAGGCGATTCGTCTGGTGCTGGAACACCGGGTCACGCTATGCAGTTACGGCGATTGTCTGCGGGTTCCGGCATCGCACGGGCTGTCGTTGTTGAAGGCCAAGGCGCAGGGGGGCGATGTGCGCATGGTCTATGCCATTACCGATGCGCTGGAACTGGCACGGCAGACCCCCGAACGGCAGGTGGTGTTCCTGGCCATCGGCTTCGAGACGACCACCCCGCCGACCGCGGTAGCCTTGCGGCAGGCAGATGCGCTCGGAGTGAAGAATTTCTCCGTGCTCTGCAACCATGTGCTCACACCCGCCGCCATGCACGCGATCCTCAGTCATGCGGCAAGCGTGCAACTCGACGGGTTTATCGGTCCCGCACACGTGTCCACCGTGATCGGCCGTCGCCCCTACGAGGTGTTTGCCCGCGATTACGGCAAGCCGGTGGTGATTGCCGGTTTCGAGCCGCTGGACGTGATGCAGGCTGTCCTGATGCTGGTGCGCCAGATCAATGCCGGCCGCGCCGAGGTTGAAAACGAATTCACCCGGGCGGTCACGGAGGAGGGCAACGTCAAGGCCCAGGCGATAGTGAATGAGGTGTTCGAACTGCGCGACAGCTTCGAGTGGCGTGGCCTGGGGTCGCTGCCGAACAGCGCCGTGAAGCTGCGCCCACGTTACGCCGACTTCGATGCGGAAGCGCGTTTCGGCGTCGGCTACGTTCCGGTGCCGGACAACACAGCCTGCGAGTGCGGCGCCATCCTGCGTGGGGAAAAACGCCCGCAGGAGTGCCGGATCTTCGGCACTGCCTGTACTCCGGACCGGCCGGTCGGATCGTGCATGGTCTCGGCGGAAGGCGCATGCGCGGCGTATTACAGCTATGGACGGTTCAGGGATTCGGCCGTTGCGGCCGCGTCAGGAGCACAAGGATGAAGCTCGACTTGCATCACGGGCGCGTGGAGATGAACCACGGCAGCGGCGGCCGCGCCATGGCGCAATTGATCGACGGACTGTTTGCCAGGCAGTTTGCCAACGACTACCTGGCGCAGGGCAATGACGGCGCAGTGTTGCCCGCGCCTGCCGGGAGACTGGTGATTTCGACAGACAGCCACGTGGTCTCGCCGCTGTTTTTCCCCGGCGGCGACATCGGCAGCCTGTCCGTGCATGGCACGGTCAACGACGTGGCGGTGATGGGCGCCCGACCGCTCTACCTTGCCGCGTCATTCATCCTGGAGGAAGGCTTCCCGCTCGCCGACCTGCGGCGCATCGTCGAATCCATGGCGTGCGCGGCGGTCGAGGCAGGCGTGTCTATCGTGACCGGCGACACCAAGGTCGTGGAAAAGGGCAAGGGCGACGGGGTTTTCATTACCACGACCGGCGTTGGCGTTGTTCGCGACGGTATCGTGCTTTCCGGCAATCTGGCGAGACCAGGCGACAAGGTGCTGCTTTCGGGATGCATCGGCGAGCACGGCATGGCGATTTTGTCTCAGCGCGAAGGCCTGTCCTTCGACACCAGCATCGTTTCCGACTCGGCGCCGCTCAATGGATTGGTCGAGGCTATGCTCGACACCGGCGTGCAACTGCGGGCGCTACGCGACCCGACGCGCGGCGGACTGGCGACGACGCTCAACGAACTGGCGAAGCAATCCAGCGTCGGGATGCGCCTCGAAGAAGAGGCCATCCCGGTCAGCCCGACGGTCGCTGCCGCCTGCGAATTCCTCGGCCTCGATCCCTGCTACATCGCCAACGAAGGCAAGCTCGTGGCGATTTGCGCGCCGCACGATGCCGATCGTTTGCTGGCGGCGATGCAAGGGCATCCGCTCGGGCAACGCGCCGCGATCATCGGAGAAGTGGTCGAGGACTGCCACGGTTTTGTCCAGATGACGACCCGCCTGGGCGGACGGCGCATCCTCGACTGGCTGAGCGGAGAGCCGTTGCCGCGTATCTGCTGATCGGATGCTTGCAGAAGGGCCACGATTTTTTGTATTTCCCGATGCGTTTTCCTATCCTGAAAAAGGAATCCGGGCTCCGAAAACAAAGAAGCAGATGACGTGCTGCCCGGCCAAGGAAGCAAGAGGGAGGGAGCATGAGCAAGTTACGCATTGCCACCGTCTGGCTGGATGGTTGCTCGGGTTGCCATATGTCGTTTCTTGATATGGACGAACGCTTGCTCGCCGTCGCGGACATGCTTGATCTCGTGTACAGCCCGCTGGTCGACGCCAAGGAGTTTCCGGAGAACGTCGATCTGACCATCGTCGAGGGCGCAGTCAGCAGCGAGGACGACCTGCACAAGATCAAGACCGTGCGCTCGCGTACCAAACTGCTGATGGCGCTCGGCGATTGCGCGGTGACCAGCAACGTGCCCGGCATGCGCAACTACTTCAAACGCGACGAACTGTTGCGCCGCGCCTACGTTGAGAACGCCTCGGCGAATCCGGGAATTCCGGTCGAAGTGATCCCGCCGTTGCTACCCAAGTCGAAGCCGGTCCACGAATACGTCAAGGTCGATATCTTCGTGCCCGGTTGCCCGCCGCACGCGGAGATCATCTTCAGTGCGGTGGCTGCATTGCTCGAAGGCCGCATGCCCGATCTGGACGCCAAGGCGCGCTTTGGTTGAGAGTTAGCGAGATCCCGGGAGACGTCATGACACAACTCATTACCATCGATCCCGTCACGCGCATCGAGGGCCATTCCAAGATCACCATCCGCCTGGATGATCAGGGCCAGGTCGATGTCGCCCGACTGCACATCACGCAGTTCCGTGGCTTCGAGAAATTCACCGAGGGACGGCCCTACCAGGAAATGCCGTCGCTCACCGCCCGGACCTGCGGCATCTGTCCGATCAGCCATTTGCTCGCTTCTGCCAAGGCGTGTGACGACCTCATGGCGGTGACGATTCCGGAATCGGCGGCAATGCTCCGCCGGGTCATCAATTTCGGGCAGTTGATCCAGTCGCACGCGCTGAGCTTTTTCCATCTCAGTTCGCCGGATCTGCTGCTGGGCATGGATTCCGATCCGGCGTCGCGCCACATCCTCGGCGTTGCCGCGAAGTTTCCCGAACTGGCAAAAGACGGGATCTGGTTGCGCAAGTTCGGCCAGCAAATGATCGAACGGCTGAGCGGCAAGCGCATCCACCCCACGTGGATCGTTCCCGGTGGAGTCAGCCAGTCGCTGAGCGAAGCGGTGCGCGATCAGATAGTGGCCGAGATCCCGCAGGCCATGGCCATCGCACGCAAGACGCTCGACTGGTTCAAGCCGGCGATTGCCAATTTCCAGGACGAGATCGACAGCTTCGCCAACTTCCCCAGCCTGTTCCTCGGCCTCGTCTCGCCCGATGGAGCGATCGAACACTACGACGGGTACATGCGCGTCGTGGACGCGCAACGCCGTATCGTCGTCGATAAGATCGAATCCCGCGACTACGCAAAGTACATCGGCGAGGCCGTCGAGCCGGACAGCTACCTCAAATCGCCGTACTTCAAGCCGCTCGGCTATCCCGCCGGGCTCTACCGCGTCGGCCCGCTGGCGCGCCTCAACGTGTGCGAGCGCATGGGAACGCCTCTGGCCGAGGCCGAACTGGTCGATTTTCGCACCCTTCAACCTGAGGGGGCGGTGCTCAGTTCGTTCCATTTCCACCATGCGCGCCTCGTCGAGATTCTTTATGCCCTCGAGCGCGTTGCCGACCTGCTCGCCTCGCCCGCGATTCTGAGCACCCAGGTTCGCGCCATCGCCAACCCGAACAAGGCCGAGGGCGTCGGCATCTCCGAGGCGCCGCGCGGGACGTTGATCCACCACTACCGGATCGACGCCAACGGTCTGATCACCTGGGCCAATTTGATCATCGCCACCGGGCATAACAACCTGGCCATGAACCAGGGCATCACGCAGGTCGCCAAGCGCTTCGTGGACGGCAAAAAGATCAGCGAAGGAGCGCTCAACCGTGTCGAGGCGGTGATTCGATGCTACGACCCGTGCCTGAGCTGCTCGACGCACGCTCTCGGCGAAATGCCGTTGCATATTGAACTGCTGAATGCATCCGGCGAAATCCTGGATTCCTGCGAACGTGGATTGTGACCTGTCCTGGCGGTCGGCTGAACGCGTGCCGCCCCATCCTGCAACGCTGGTCATCGGCTACGGAAACGACCTGCGCGGTGACGATGCAGCCGGCATCCGGGTGGCCACCCTGTTGGCTGGAGAGGTGCCCGAGCACCGTTCTATCATCACCCAGCAGCTGATGCCCGAATTGGCCGCCGACATTGCGCAGGCCGAGTGCGTGGTCTTTGTCGATGCCTATCCGGCGGACCGCGACAGCGCGCCGCTCCGTGTCGAGCGAGTTCCCCGTGACAGCGAAGAGCGTGAAGGGTGGGGTTCGCCGCTTGGTCACCGCAACGATCCGGCGACCCTCGTCGGTCTGGCGCGGCGGCTGTTCGGCGCGACGCCAGACGCTTGGGTCGTAGGCATTCCGGCGCATTGCTTCGATGCCGGCGAAGAGATATCGCCGCAGACATCGTTCTGGATCGACGAGGCCGTGGCGCTGATCGAGGGGAGTGCGTTTTTCAGGGAATAGCGATAAAGGTGAATTGGCCCCGGGATCGTCGTTCCGGCAGAAGCTGGAATCCAGAAAAGCCGTGAAATTTCCTGGACCCCGGCCTTTGCCGGGGTAACGGAGGGCCAAGGGGCCTGGAAGGACGAAAAGGAAAAGGAGGCTGAGAATGCTTGCGTCAGACAATACGCCGTTGCCGAACGAGATCATCGACGAGATCATTGCCCGGCATCCCGACAAGACGGGCGATGTACTCAGCGTCCTCGAGGAAATCCAGCAGGCGCATCCGCTCAAGTACCTTCCGCTGGATACACTTGATTACGTGGCGTGCCAGATGGGCGTGTCGCGCTCGCAGGTGTTCAGTGTCGCCACGTTCTATTCGTTCTTCAACCTCGCGCCACAGGGCCGGCACACAGTGACCGTGTGCCGCGGTACCGCCTGCCATACGCGCGGTTCGAAGCAGTTGCTCGATTCGCTCAAGGCGGGTTCAGGTTTCCGCGAGGACGACGAAGCTGGCAGTTCAACGTCGTTCACCACCCCCGATTTCGGGCTGACCATCCGCACCGTCGC
>CAZCJW010000062.1:0-9607 GCA_964499185.1 uncultured Propionivibrio sp.
CCTTGAAGTCCATGTCACCGAGGTGATCTTCGTCACCCAGGATGTCGGTCAGCACGGCAAAACGATTGCCGTCCTTGATCAGACCCATGGCAATTCCGGCGACGTGCGCTTTGAGCGGCACACCTGCGTCCATCAGGGCCAGGGTGGAGCCGCACACGGAAGCCATCGAGCTCGAACCGTTCGATTCGGTAATCTCGGAGACAACGCGCATCGTGTAGGAGAAATCTTCATGCTTCGGCAGCGCAGCGATCATCGCACGCTTGGCCAGGCGGCCATGACCGATCTCGCGGCGCTTCGGCGTACCGACACGACCGCACTCGCCGGTGGCGTAGGGCGGGAAGTTGTAATGCAGCATGAAGCGCTCGCGGTATTCGCCAGCCAGCGAATCGATGATCTGCTCGTCACGCCCGGTTCCCAACGTGGCGACGACCAGCGCCTGGGTTTCACCACGGGTGAACAGGGCCGAACCGTGCGTGCGCGGCAGAACGCCCGTGCGGATGGCGATCGGGCGTACCGTACGGGTATCGCGCCCGTCGATGCGCGGCTCGCCGGCCAGGATGCGGCCCCGTACGATGCGCGACTCGATCTCGAAAAACAGGTTGCCGATCGTGGCGGCGTCCGGGGCATTGTCGCCAGTGGTCAGCGTTTCGACCGCCTTGGCGGAAATTTCATTGACGCGCTGCGTGCGCTTTTGCTTGCTGGTGATGCGGTAGGCTTCCTGCAGATCGGCTTCGACCAGCGCATTCAGCTTGGCTACCAGATCTTCGTTCTTGGCGGCGGGAGCCCAATCCCATTCGGGCTTGCCGGCCTCTTCAACGAACTCGTTGATGGCATTGATCACGGTTTGCATCTGCTCGTGACCATAGACCACAGCACCGAGCATGACGTCTTCCGGCAGCACGTCGGCTTCCGATTCGACCATCAGCACGGCCGCTTGCGTTCCGGCAACAACCAGATCGAGCTGGCTGGCTTCGAGTTGGGTCTTGGTCGGATTGAGGACATACTGGCCGTTCAGGTAACCCACGCGTGCCGCGCCAATCGGGCCATCGAACGGAATGCCGGAAACGGCCATCGCCGCCGAGGCGCCAATCATCGCCGGGATATCCGGATCGATTTCCGGGTTGAGCGAGACGACCATCGCCACGACCTGGACTTCATTGAAGAAACCTTCCGGGAAAAGCGGGCGCAGCGGACGGTCGATCAGGCGCGAGGTCAGCGTTTCCTTCTCGGAGGGACGCCCTTCGCGCTTGAAGAAGCCGCCGGGAATCTTTCCAGCCGCATAGGTCTTCTCGATGTAATCGACCGTCAGGGGAAAGAAATCCTGGCCTGGCCTGACCGTCTTGGCACCGACCACTGAGACCAGGACCACGGTATCATCCATCGTCACTAGCACGGCGGCGTCAGCCTGGCGTGCAACCTCCCCGGTTTCCAGGGTTACCTGGTGAGCACCGTAGGCAAAAGTCTTTTTGGCAATTTTAAACATTATTACCTCTCAATTAGTCCATTGCGCGTACCCACGACACCGGCACGCAATTCATCAATACGCCGTGATGGCGAAACTACAAAAAAGTACAGCGGACAACCCCGAGAGGGTTGTCCGCTGCAACTTATTCAGAACCCGAATAATCCCAACCGCACAGCGGTTCGGCAGACAAGCTCACTTGCGCAGGCCGAGACGCTGGATCAGTGCACGATACGAGTCAATGTTCGTATCCTTCAGATAGTCCAGCAGCTTGCGACGGCGGCTGACCATGCGCAACAGACCGCGCCGCGAGTGGTGATCCTTGACATGCTCCTTGAAGTGGCCTGTCAGATCGTTGATGCGTGCAGTCAGCAGGGCCACCTGCACTTCCGACGAACCGGTATCGCCAGCAGCACGCTGGTAGTCATTCATGATCTGCGCTTTTTGCGCAACAGTGATCGCCATGTCAAACTCTCTTTCCTAAGTAGCGACGCCGCCCCAGTTTGATAGAGCCAACGCCAGATTAAAAAAACAACTTCGCTTGGCGAAGCGAGCCGCGGATTATATCGCTCGCTCGCGCCTACAGCAAGCGTGTTGATCTCTCAGCGCATTAGTTTTTCTGATTTTTCGCGATTTATTATTCTTGTTTAAGCGAATTGAAATTACTTGGTGCCGACGATGAGACTCGAACTCATACGACCGAAGTCACTACCCCCTCAAGATAGCGTGTCTACCAATTTCACCACGTCGGCACAATCACATCATGACGGAAAGATAAAACGAGGGGAATCAAACTCTCTCGCCGTCAATCGAAACCCAATCTACTTGGGTATGTCCTTTGTCTTCGAACCAGAATCTGCAGGACTTCCGGCCTTTTCGCCATCGCCCGGAACAGGCACGGCAACAGGTTGCGATTGTACAGCATCCTGCATCACACTGCCAGACGTTTTTGGCTTGTTGGAAGCGATATAGGCGAGCGAAAGACTCGTCAGAAAGAAAACAACGGCAAGCACCGCCGTCGTCCGGCTAAGGAAGTTAGCCGATCCAGTTGCACCGAACAAACTACCCGATGCTCCACTGCCAAACGCTGCCCCCATGTCAGCACCTTTCCCGTGCTGAACAAGGACAAGCCCGATAATTCCGAGCGCGGACAGGATATGAACCAGCAGAATGATTGAGAAAAAATAGTTCATTTTGTCAACTAACTTACTGCGCGGCAGCCGCGCAAATAGCCAGGAAATCGGCAGCCACGAGCGAAGCACCGCCAATCAAACCACCGTCGATATCCGGCATGCCGAAAAGTTCCGCCGCATTTGCCGGCTTGACGCTTCCGCCATAAAGAATCTGCAGGCCATCAGCCACCTTGGGATCCGCATTGGCAATCTGCGCACGGATTGCCGCATGCACTTCTTGCGCCTGAGCCGACGTGGCCGTACGGCCGGTACCGATCGCCCAAACAGGCTCGTAGGCCACGACGGCGCCGGAAAAAGCCGCCACGCCAACACGATTCAGAACAGCGTCGATCTGAGCGGAAACAACCTCCAGCGTCTTGCCGGCGTCCCGTTGCTCCAGAGTCTCGCCAACGCAGAGAACCGGACGCAGTCCGGAAGCCAGGGCCGCGGCGAATTTTTCAGCCACCATTTTGTCGGATTCACCGTAGATGGAACGGCGCTCCGAATGCCCAACCAGAACGTAACGGCAGCCAAAATCCTGCAACATGGAAGCACTGACTTCACCAGTGAATGCACCTTGAGCCTGCTCGCTGAGATTTTGCGCTCCCCAAACGACCGACGTGCCACTCAATATCGACTGAGCTTGCGCCAGGTAGGGATATGGAACACAGACAGCAACCGCGACGTCACGCATGCCAGCCACTCCGGCAATTACTTCCTGAAGCAATTGCTGGTTGGTTTTGAGCCCACCATGCATCTTCCAGTTTCCAGCTACGAGCTTCTGACGCATAGAACACCCTGTGCGAAAAAAGCAAGATTATAGCCAACGGAAGCGCAAGAGGTCAATCAAACGCGGCTGTTGCGACACTCGAATGCACAAAAATCAGCCGCAAATCCGGCCGTTAATAGGGCTTTCGCGGTTATGCCTTGGGAATGCGCGGTCAGCCAAAACGGCCCGTGATGTAGTCCTCGGTTTCCTTGCGGCGAGGCTTGATGAAAATCTGGTCGGTCACACCGAACTCGACCATTTCACCAAGGTACATGTAAGCCGTGTAGTCGGAAATGCGCGCAGCTTGCTGCATATTGTGGGTCACGATGAGGATGGTGACCTTTTCCTTCAACTCGGAGATCAGTTCCTCGATATTGGCCGTGGCAATCGGATCAAGCGCCGATGTCGGCTCGTCGAAAAGCAGCAACTCGGGATCGGTGGCCAACGCCCGGGCAATGCACAAGCGCTGTTGCTGACCACCGGACAAATTGGCGCCGAGTTCCTTGAGCCGGTCCTTGACCTCGCCCCACAAAGCCGCCCCCTTAAGCGCCGCCTCGACTTTGTCGTCGATCACCGAACGAGCAGACTCGCCACGTACCCGCAGGCCGTAGGCCACATTCTCGTAGATTGACTTGGGAAAGGGATTCGGTTTCTGGAATACCATGCTGATCCGCATCCTGACTTCGATAGGATCGACGGCTTTCGACAAGAGGTCTGTCCGGTCAGGATGGAACTCGATCGACCCCTCGTACCGGTTACCCGGATAGAGGTCGTGCATTCGGTTGAAGCAGCGCAAATAAGTGGACTTGCCGCAACCCGACGGGCCAATCAGGGAAGTTACCTTGCGTTCATAGACAGGCATGTTGATGTTCTTCAGCGCCTGAAAATTGCCGTAGTGGAAACTCAGGTTCCTGGCTTCTGCCTTTAGCGCCGGAGCGGACTCGGCCACATCATGCTCTGCGTGTGCAATCATTGTCTTCATCGTTGAATTCTTACCATTTGATGTTTTTGCGGAGTCGGTAGCGCAGCCAGATGGCGAGCCCGTTCATGGTCAGCGTCATCAATACCAAAATGAACCCGGCCGCCGCAGCGTTATCGAGAAAAGCCGCCTCTGGCCGCGAAGTCCAGTTGAACATCTGGATCGGCATGACTGTAAAGGGAGCGAACAGCCAGTCGAACAAGCCTGCAGGTGGGTCGCCGGTGAACGGTGCTGTGGGTAGAAAAGCGATGAACGTGAGCGCCCCGACGGTAATGATCGGCGCAGTTTCGCCAATTGCCCTGGCCATGCCGATGATTACGCCAGTAAGGATACCGGCGCTGGAGTAAGGAAGGATATGGTCACTGACGACCTGCCATGTCGTCGCCCCGCAGGCATAGGCTCCCTCACGGATAATCTGCGGAATGGCACGAATGGCTTCGCGAGTCGCCACGATGACCACCGGCAAGATCAGCAGAGCCAGCGTCAGACCGGCTGTCAGGATGCTTTGTCCAAGACCGAAGGCATACACAAACAACCCGAGCGCCAATAATCCATAGATGATGGAAGGCACGCCCGCCAGGTTGGTCACATTGATTTCGATGATGTCGGTAAACCAATTCTTCGGCGCATATTCCTCCAGGTAAACCCCGGCAGCCACACCCAGGGGTACCGCCGCGCACGCTGTCACCAGCATTACCAGGACGGAACCCACCCACGCTGACAGAATGCCGGCGTTCGCCGCGCGCCGCGACGGAAAGGAAGTCAGAAAGTCGACATTGATCCGCCCGATCCCGTTGATGGTCATATCGGCGAACAAGGCGACAAAAGTCATCACCCCGACCATCAATGCCAGGACTCCAAGCACGCCGAACAGAAAATCCCATCGTTTGTGCGAAGCGATAAGCGCCCGCAATGACTGCAATTCTTGCTGATTCATCTCAATACGCCTCGCGGTACTTCTTGCGCATGTAGTAGCCGACCAGGTTGAACGCCAGGGTCAGCAGCATCAGCGTCAGTCCTGCGGCGAAAATGGTCTGATAGCCGATGCTCCCGTGCGGCAGATCACCCAACGCCACCTGCACAATGAACGACGTTACCGTTGCTCCCGGCTCGGTCGGGTTGAATGTCAGGTTCGGTTGCATCCCCGCGGCCACGGCGAGAATCATTGTTTCACCGACCGCACGCGAGACACCAAGAATATAGGCGGCGGTGATTCCGGAAACGGCGGATGGAACCACTACCCTCAAGGATGTCTGCAGACGCGTTGCCCCCATGGCATAGGAACCCTCGCGCAAGGCCATCGGCACCGCGCGCATGGCGTCCTCCGACAATGACGCCACATAGGGGATGATCATGATGCCCATGACGATTCCCGCCGAAAGAAGGTTGAATCCAGGCAAATCGGGATAAATCTTTTGCAGCAACGGAGTCAGGAACAACAACGCAAAATACCCGTAAATGATCGTCGGGATGCCGCCTAGCAACTCGAGGAAAGGTTTGGCAATTTCGCGGACGCTGAACGGGGCGAATTCGGAAAGATAGATGGCGATTATGGTTCCGAGCGGAATCGCCACCAGCAGCGCCACGGCCGAACTGGTAATGGTGCCGGACAGGAGCACCATGATGCCGTAGTGGGCATCGTCGAATAGCGGCGTCCATTGCGTGTCGAACAGAAAATCGGTCAGCGGAACGTGCTGGAAGAAGACCCAGGATTCCTTGACCAGGATGTATACGATCGCGGTGGTCGTAAAAACCGAAACGCAAGCAGCCAGGAAAAGAACTGCCTCGATCACCCGCTCCTTGATGTTGCGGGTATGGTCTTTTTTTAGTCGATCACTGGGCACAGACATAAGCAGCCTTTCGGCAGTTGTAGCGCGCGGGTTCACCAATTCTCCCCAATCTGCCTTGAACAACTCCCCGGGACCAGCCCGGGGATATTGAAGGATCGCCATGCCACCAGCGAACTGGCAAGGTGCGCGCCGGTGGCATGCTGCAAATTACTTGGCTTCAATCTTCATCAATTCTTCAATGGTCATGCCGACCTTGTTCTCTCCACCGAACTTGGTACCCTTCGCGCGTTTGGCAAAGTGGTCGAGATTATAGGCATACGCCTTGGCCGGCAACGGCACATACTTGACTTCCTTAGTCAGTTTCTCGCCGTGTGTCATGTAGTACTCGACGAATTCCTTGACTTCCGGACGATCTGCCGCCTTGGCATTGACATAGATGAAGATCGGACGGGCCAGCGGTTGATAGCTACCGTTGATCACGGTTTCAAGCGACGGTGCAACAGGAGGCTTGCCGGCTTCGGTAGCCACCGAAACAGCCGCCAACTTATCCTTATTCTCGATGAAGTAGGCAAAACCGAAGTAGCCCAAGCCTCCGACATCGCGCGAAACGCCCTGGACAAGCACATTATCGTCCTCGGAAGCGGTGAAATCGCCGCGGGTCGCCTTGGACTTGCCATTGATCGCTTCTGTGAAATACTCGAACGTTCCCGAATCCGCACCTGGCCCATAGAGCTTCAACGGACGATCGGGCCACGCCGGGTTAACCTGCTTCCAGTTGGTAATCTTGCCTTGTGCCGCCGGCTCCCAGATGGCCTTGAGTTCGGCCACGGTCATGTTCTTGGCCCAGTCGTTCTTGGGATTGATCACCACCGTCAGCGCATCGTAGGCCACCGGAAACTCCATGAATTCGATCCCGGCCGCCTTGCAGTCCTCCATTTCCTTCTTGGTGATCGGACGCGATGCATCGGAGATGTCCGTCTCGCCGCGGCAGAACTTCTTGAAGCCGCCGCCCGTACCGGAAATACCCACCGTTACCCGGACGCTGTTCTTCTTGGACTTCTGAAAATCCTCGGCAACCGCCTCGGTAATCGGATAGACCGTCGACGATCCGTCAACCTTCACCAGCGCCTGCGCCTGCACCAGGCCGGAAACCGACACACCGGTCAGCGCCATCGCAGCTACAGCAGCAAATTTCGTCATTCTCATGCAACACTCTCCTTGGAATAGTCACGTCACAATCAGATGCAACGCGTGCAGTCTATCCAGCGAATGTTACGTCTCTGTTACATTGCGATGACTTTACGTGGCAACAGCTTCGCGCACGGCATTGGCCAATTTTTCGGCGGCCGCAAGCACCTTTTCCGAATCCTGCCCTTCAACCATGACACGCAACAACGGCTCGGTCCCCGAGGCACGCAGCAAGACCCGCCCGGCCCCGGCCAGTTCCAGCTCCACCTGCTGTTTCGCGGCATTGATCGCGGGATGATCTTTCCACGGAAACCCCTTGATCAAGGGCACGTTGATCAACTGCTGTGGATACAGTTCGAGTTTCGCCAGCAACGATTGCAGATCGCCGCCCTCTTCGCACAAGGCAGTCAGCACCTGCAAGGCAGAAACGATGCCATCCCCCGTCGTGTGCTTGTCGAGACAAAGAATGTGCCCGGAGTTTTCCCCGCCGTACAGCCACCCCTTGTCCTGCAGCATCTCAAGCACATAGCGGTCACCGACCGCCGCACGCGCGAAGGGAACGTTGAGTTCCGCCAGCGCATGTTCGAACGCCAGATTCGTCATCAACGTACCCACAACGCCCGCCACCGGGCCACGACGCAAGCGACTGCGGACGACCGCCAGCAGCAGTTGATCCCCGTCGAAGACGTTGCCGTTGCCATCGACCATCATCACGCGATCGGCATCACCATCAAGCGCGATCCCGAGGTCAGCCTTGTTGACCAGGACGGCATTGCTCAGTGCAGCCATCGAAGTCGCCCCGACGTCCTTGTTGATGTTCAGCCCGTTCGGCTCGGCGCCGATGGCAACGACTTCTGCCCCCAGTTCATGAAATACATGCGGAGCAATGTGATAGGCCGCACCATTGGCGCAATCAACAACGATCTTCAATCCGCGCAGGTCGAACTCGTTGGGGAACGTGCTCTTGCAGAATTCGATATAGCGCCCTGCCGCATCCTCTATGCGGCGGGCTCGGCCCAGTTCCGACGATTGCACGCAGGTCAGCGGCGCATCAATACCCGCCTCGATTTCGGCTTCGATCGCATCGTCGAGCTTGGTTCCTTGCGCGGAAAAGAACTTGATCCCGTTGTCGTAGTAGGGATTGTGCGACGCCGAGATGACGATGCCGGCCTGCAATCGCAAGGCCCTGGTCAAGTAGGCAACGGCCGGAGTCGGCATCGGACCGACCAGACAGACGTCGACACCGGCGGCTGAAAACCCTGCCTCCAGGGCTGCTTCGAGCATGTACCCGGAAATGCGCGTGTCCTTGCCGATCAACACCTCCGGGCGATCGCCGGCCTTCAGGTTTCCCTGTTTTCTCCCGTGCGCCACCAATACCTTGCCAGCCGAATAGCCGAGCCGCATGACAAAATCCGGCGTGATCGGAGACTGACCGACCCTGCCCCGCACCCCGTCGGTACCAAAGTATTTTCTCGTCATTTCGCTCTCCCCACCTGAATCCAAAGGCTGTCATTGTACTGAAATCTTTCTCCCTTAAAGTGCCGCGGTCACACGTTCAACCTGGAGATTCCATCATGATGGCGCTGGCGTACGCACCATCCTTTCGTCTTTCCCTGACCGAATCGCCGGTCGATGAGCGGCGAACACCCGAGGCACGGCATTTCTACGAATTGATCGAAGAATCGCGGTTGAGCGCTGTGTTTCAACCGATCATCGATTTCCGCAATCACTCGTACATCGCATTCGAGGGATTAATCCGCGGGCCGAAAAATTCGCCGTTCCATACCCCGAAGTCGCTTTTCGCAGCCGCGGACCGACTGGGAGCACGCAGGATGCTCGAACGAGCCTGTCGGGAAACGATATTCCGGGATTTCGCCCGACTGCATCTGCCGGGAAAACTGTTCATCAATGCCAGCCCCGACAGCCTTGAGGATGAAAGTTTTCTCAACGGCAGCACGGGAAACCTGCTCGCCCAGTTGGGCTTGAATCCGAATCGGGTGGTCATCGAAATTACAGAGAACCAGCACATCAACGACTTCCCCGGCGTCCACCAGGCGATCACGCAATTGCGCAGCCTCGGCTACCAGATCGCCATCGACGATCTGGGCGAAGGCTTCGCCAATCTGCGCATGTGGTCGGAAATCCACCCCGACTACGTCAAGATCGACCGACATTTCATCGACGGAATTTCGGAAGACAGCCTGAAGCACCATTTCGTCAAGGCCATGCAGAACCTCGCCGAAAGTT
>CAZCJW010000062.1:9707-10903 GCA_964499185.1 uncultured Propionivibrio sp.
GAAGACAGCCTGAAGCACCATTTCGTCAAGGCCATGCAGAACCTCGCCGAAAGTTGTTCCGCGACAATCGTGGCCGAGGGAATCGAATCCGAGGCGGATTGCCTGGCCGTACGCGACCTGGGAATCGCCTGCGGCCAAGGCTACCTGATCGCCATGCCGGTGAGCGATCCGAGAAGGTTTCCGTCCGACAAGCTAGTGCAGATGATCAAGCAGAAGAACATCATCGTGTTCCCAAACGCATCGACGCCTGTCGGCCACACGACGGTACGCCGCCTGACACGCCTGGTCGAACCGGTCTCGCCTGAAACTTTCAACGACGAAGTCTATCGCCGCTTTGACGACGACCCGGAACTCATGTCGATGCCGGTGGTATGCGAAGGAAGCCCGATTGGGCTGATCAACCGCCACGAAATGGTCGACCGCATGGCTCGCCCCTTTCATCGCGAGCTCTACGGCCGCAAACCCTGCGTCCAGTTCATGGATTCATCACCCCTGTGCATCGACGAGACCTCGACCATCCAGGACGCTGCACTCATCGTCAGCCGTTCAGCACGCCGGCACATCTATGATGGATTCATCGTCACCCAGGATGGCCGCTACTCGGGAATTGGCAGTGCCCACGACCTGATGGGCATGATCACCGAAATGCAGATGCAGGCCGCCCGCTACGCCAATCCGCTGACGCAGCTGCCCGGAAGCGTCCCAATCAACGAACACATCGACCGCCTGCTGGAGCACCGAATCGGCTTTCACGCCTGCTACTTCGATATCGACTGCTTCAAGCCTTTCAACGACGTATTCGGCTACCGTAAAGGCGACGATATCATTGTCATGCTGGCCAGAACCTTGGCCGAGATCATCAATCCGCTGGCGGACTTCTGCGGCCACATCGGCGGCGACGATTTCATGGTGCTGTTCCAGAGTTCCGACTGGGAAAACCGCTGCCATGACGCACTGCAGCGGTTTGACCTGCGCATCCAGGAATTCGTCGACCCCGGGCTAATGACGGACAACGGGTATTTCGCCGAAAACCGGCGCGGCCAGATGGACTTTCATTCACTCCCCTGCCTGTCGATTGGCGCCGTCCATATACCGGGCAACGAACTGTTCGAATCACACCGCGAAGTCTCTGCCGCGGCCGCCGAAGCCAAGAAGAACGCCAAGAAAACCGTCGGCAGCAGCCTGTTCGTCGAACG
>CAZCJW010000062.1:11003-14478 GCA_964499185.1 uncultured Propionivibrio sp.
TTGGTACTCACCACGAAATTGAACTGCATGGCCTTGAAACCTGCTCTCCGCGCCTCATCCAGGCAATGCCGGCCGAGCGCAGCGCCCATGCCGTTGCCGCGGGCATCGGGGCTGACCATGAACGAGGCATTGGCCACATGCGACCCAAGGTCGCGTTGATTGGGAATCAGCTTGTACATCCCGGCGACTCGCCCATCCAGCTCCGCGACATACGAGGTCACGCCGGACCCGAACCAGTACTCAAAGGCGTCTTGCCGCGTCGCTTGGGGAGAAAAAACATAAGTATCACCTTTCGATACCACCGCCTGAAATATGGACCAGATCCCGTCCAAGTCGTTTTCCGTTGCCTTGCGAATAACCATGATGAATTGATGTCGGATTGGCGAAGTCCCTGAAAAGATCAGGCCTACCAAGGCTTGCGCAGTGAAAGAAAAATTTCCAATTTGGTGTTCAAGGCCTCAATCAGCAGATGCTTTCTTCCGGCGATCCAACCGCTGGTGAGCGGGTCCGGTTCAGCCATCGGATGCAGACCCTTGAGCAGTCGTTCCGCGGTGACCTGATCGTTAAGCTTGCCAAGCAGATCCTGGATCGCCACCAAGTCCTCCTGGTAGGACTTCAGCCTTTTTCGCGGCAATACCGGCGCAAAGAATTCAAGTGCATAGCGCAGCTTCTTGAAGGCGATGCGCAGGCGATGTCTTTGCATATCACTGAGCGATCCAGGTTTGCGGGCGATCTTCTTGATCTCTCGCACGCGTTCTTGCAGACGTTGCACCGCGAACTTGCGCAGATTCGAACCGCTACCACGATCGGACTCGATGGTCGGAGGTTCGTTACGAAACAGGGCCGCCGAAAACGCCAGCAACAGTTGGCTATAGACATTGCGCGTCAATGCCACCCCTGCGGAAGCCTGGGCTTCCGCCTGCACAGCCTCGCTTCGCTGCCGCAGCCGAGCAAGATCGGCATCGTCAGGGAATGCCGCCTCAAGCGGCGCCAGCGTTTCGGCGAGAAACACATCCCAGTCGCGGGCGCCTCCCAGGCCCCGTGCCAATTCGCTCCAGCGCGGCGCATAGACTTCGACGAAAGCGCGAGAAAGTGCAGGAGCGAATGTCCGGAAAGCCGAGCGTAGACGACGAATGGCAACGCGGGCCTGATGCACGTACTCGGAATCCCGCCCGGCGACCGCCCCCGCTTCGTTGCGCTGCAACTGCAGCAGACAGGAGAGCGCAATTGAACGAAAAGCCTGACTCGGCGACATGCGCCGATCAACCGGCGAGGGCGCCGATCTTGCCGGAGGTTCCACCAGCCCTTTGCCCAGTGCGTAGCCGCGCTCGGCCTTGCTGGCGATCGCCGGATGCAGATGCAGTTCAGCGGCCAACTCGATGGCAACTTCGAACAGGGCATCGGGCGAACTGCCATTAACCAATTCCAGTTCCAATTCGCAGATCGGCTCACTCAGCGGGGTGACCTTGTCCTCAAGGCTCACGGCATCGATGCGCCCGCGATCGAGCGCAACCTCGATGACGGAGCCGGAGCGGTCGATGGTCCACGCGGTGCGGGTAAAATCAGTCGAGAAAACCGGGAGCAGCGCCGGTTGATGCGCCTTCAGGAAATCCCGCAACCCCGCATCGGTCACAATATCGAAATCGAAGACCCCCGGCTGTGTCGGCACTTCCCATTCGTTGCGTTGTGCCAGGGCGCCGGCTGCCGGGTCACCGCCCTTGACCGTCATCAGCCAGATATTCAGCCCCTTGCGGCGCAGACGCAGGGCAATGCCACGCCGGCACAGGTCAAATTCGGGCGTATCGTAGTATGTGTTGAACAGCCTGAATCTCTCTGGTTTTACGCCTACCAGAGCCGGCTGGCCCGCCAGACGCCTAGCCTGAGAGGAGGTCAAGCGCAGCTTGAGCTCGATTTCCTTGGGCATTATTTTTCATCTCCGTTGCCGATACCAGCATTCTGAGGGTAGCAGAGATGCGCTGCGCTTGTCATGCCTGCGACAGTCCGAACCGGGAAGCGTTCCTGGCTGCTTCGACCGCTTGCCAGACGGACAGGGCATCACGCGTCGCGGCAACATCATGCACGCGCAGGATGCGGGCGCCATGCTGTACAGCAATCAGCGCCGCGGCGAGACTCCCAGCCAATCGCTCGCCAACCGGGCGCCCCGTAATGGCTCCGAGCATCGATTTGCGTGATATCCCCGCGAGTATCGGCAATCCATCTGCCGCCGCTTCTTCCAGTTGAGATAGAAGGGCAAGATTGTGTTCCAGGCTCTTACCGAACCCGATTCCGGGATCAATTACCAGGCGACTACGTTCGATTCCGGAGGCAAGTGCCACGGCCACCCGTTCAGCGAGGAATTCGCGAACCTCCCCGACGACATCCTGATAAACCGGACTCTGCTGCATGGTCAATGGTTCCCCCTGCATGTGCATCAGGCAGACCGCGCAATCACTTGTCTCTACGACTTCCAGCGCCCCCGGACGACGCAAGGCATAGATGTCGTTGATCATTGCCGCACCATGGTCGATTGCGGCCTGCATCACCTCGGGCTTGTACGTATCCACCGAGATCGGGACCCCGCAATCGGTCAACGCTTCCAGAACGGGCAGCAAGCGATCCATCTCCTCCTGGAGAGACGCGGGAATGGCTCCGGGACGCGAAGACTCCGCGCCAAGGTCGAGCATGTCGGCGCCCTCTTCGATCAATTTTCTGGCATGAGCGATCGCCCGCGTACGATCGAAAGCGAGACCATCGCCGGAAAAAGAATCCGGGGTCAGGTTGACAATGCCCATGATCAACGGGCGTTCAAGGGATAACTCAAACTTTCCGCAGCGCAACATGGGTATCCTGCAAGAAAAACGGGGGAGTCGCCTCCCCCGGTTCGGTCAGACACCGGCCCGGACTCAGGCCGGCGCGGTAGCACTCGGTGCCGCATCGGGCGGAGGTGTACCCGCCGACCCTTTCATCTTCGGTTGCGGATCCTTGGGCGGGCGGGGCGATTTCCCCGCCATGATGTCGTCGATCTGCTCCGCGTCGATGGTTTCCCATTCGAGCAACGCGGCCGTCATCGCTTCGACCTTGTCTCGGTTCTCTTCGAGCAACTTTCTGGCCAGCCCATACTGTTCATCGATGATGCGACGGATCTCCGCGTCGACTTTCTGCATCGTCGCTTCGGAGACATTCTTGTGCGTAGTCACCGACCGGCCAAGGAAGACTTCGCCTTCGTTCTCGCCGTAAACCATCGGCCCCAGCGCGTCGGACATGCCGTAGCGGGTGACCATGTCGCGTGCCATCTGCGTCGCGCGCTCGAAATCGTTGGAAGCGCCGGTGGTCATCTGGTTCATGAACAACTCTTCCGCAATCCGGCCACCGAACAGAACAGCAATCCGGCTCATCAGATAGACGCGGTCGTAGGAATAACGATCTTCTTCCGGCAATTGCATGGTCAGACCAAGCGCCCGACCGCGCGGAATGA
>CAZCJW010000063.1:0-14397 GCA_964499185.1 uncultured Propionivibrio sp.
GCGAAGCCAAGATCCACGTCCTGGCAGCCTACGTGCTTAGCCTGAGTTCGGGAGGTCCGGCCAAATAGCCGCACGCAGAAAGGCGACGTTCGTCGCCTTTCTGGTGTCCAATTGATCGATGAACAAGACGACCACCCCGCAAGCCTCCCGGACCAAGGAGGTGCCGGTCAATACTGCCGGTCTTTACGAAAAGCGCCGCAAAATCTATGCACGCAGCGTCAGCGGTGTATTCAACAACTGGCGCTGGATCATGGTCTGGGTGACCCAAGCCTTGTTCTACGGGCTTTGCTGGATGGATTGGGGTGGGCGTCAGGCCGTCCTTTTTCATCTCACCGAGCGCAAATTCTACGTTTTCGGGATGGTCTTCTGGCCGCAGGATGCGATCTACCTGGCGATTTTGCTGGTGATCTCAGCTTACGCCCTGTTCCTCGTCACCGCCGTCGGGGGGCGGCTTTTCTGCGGCTATGCATGCCCTCAAACGGTGTATACGGAGATCTTCATGTGGATCGAGCGCAAGGTCGAAGGCGAACGGCCGGCGCGCATGAAGCTCGATGCCCAGCCGATGACGGCACGCAAGTTCCGCCTCAAGCTTCTCAAGCATTTGCTTTGGGCGGTGGTCGCCGTCTGGACGGGTTTCACCTTCGTCGGCTACTTTACTCCGATCCGGGAGTTGATGGCGTCCGTCTTCACATTCAAGTTGGGTGGCTGGGAAATCTTCTGGGTCTGCTTCTATTCGGCCTTCCTGTACATGATGGCCGGGTTCATGCGCGAACAGATGTGCAAGTACCTGTGCCCTTACGCCCGCTTCCAGGGGGTCATGTTCGATCCGGATACACTGATCATCAGCTACGATCCCGAGCGCGGCGAACCGCGCGGTCCGCGCCGAAAAAACGCGGGTAATGACGGGCCGCCACTCGGCGACTGCATCGATTGCCACATCTGTGTCCAGGTCTGCCCGACCGGGATCGACATTCGCCAGGGACTGCAACTGGAGTGCATTGCCTGCGCGGCCTGCATCGACGCCTGTGACGAAGTGATGGACAAAGTCAACCTGCCGCGTGGTCTGATTCGCTACTCCACCGAGAATGCGCTGGCCCGCCATTATTCCTGGCGAGACATTCTGGCGCATCTGCTGCGTCCGCGCACACTCATCTACGCGGGAATTTTGCTGATCATCGTGGTGGCTACGGCGTGGAGCCTGGCGACACGCATCCCGCTCAAGGTTGACGTCATACGGGACCGGGCGACGCTCTACCGCGAGGCCGACAATGAGCAAATCGAGAATGTGTTCCGCCTGCACGTAATAAATACCGACGAGAGGCCTCACCGTTACAGCATTTCGGTGGGCGGGATCGAGGGGATCGCCATTGTCGGCGAGACAATCGTCGAGGTTCCCGGGGCCTCCAACAAGAACTTTCTGGTGATTGCCTCGGTCAAGGATGGGACGGCGCCCAAGGGGTCGAACAAGATACAGTTCGAGATTCGCGCAACGGAAAACGATGCGATCGCCGTCCAGGAAAAATCGACCTTCTTCATGCCATGAACCCGAAACTGACGCCTGCTCTTCCCTGGTACCGCCATCGCTGGCCCTGGTTGCTCATGCTCGGTCCGTTCGTCGTGATCGTCGCCGCGGCGATCACGGTCTGGCTGGCGATACGCAGCAATGACGGACTGGTCGCGGACGACTATTACAAGCAGGGACTGGCCATCAACCAGGTGACTTCGCGTGACCGTCGGGCCGCGGAGCTGGGGTTGCGCGGCGAGGTGTCGGTGGACGGTGGCCGGCAGTTGGTGCGTGTCGTCTTGAGCCGTGGAAAACTGAGCGAGATGCCGGACAACCTTCTCCTGAAACTGTCACATCCGACCCGTGGCGGATTCGATCAGACGTTCCGGCTACGGCGTGACAATTCTGGAGGCTATTCGGCGGGAGTCAAGGGCGATCTGGCCGGACGCTGGTACGTCATGCTGGAAGATGATGCGAGCCAGTGGCGGTTGTCTGCCGCTTGGGATCTCGCGCAGCAACCCGCGCTTGTGCTGGAACCCGCGGCGCAATAGACCCATGGACACGGATGTCGGTACAGTTAGCCTCAGTTATTCTTGCCGAATTTCTGCATGAGCTGATTCAGCTTTTCGGCGCGCTGTTTTTCCAGGGCTTCCGCTTCTTTCTGCGCCTTGCGCCGTGCAACTTCCTTTTTGAAACGTTCGCGCAGAATCTCGGCGGCGTGTTTTCGATGCTCCGCGGGAACTTCTCCGGCATCGCTACCGTCAAGATTGAATCGCTGCTTCGCGTTTTCCATCGACTTCAGATAGCGGTATGAGTTGGTATGCATCCCCAGCGCCAACCGCAGCGCTTTACGGTTAAGGCTGCCGTCCTGCGCCAGCAATTGCTTGTCGATACCGATGGCCAACGGCGCGTAATCGCGGAAAACCTGGAACTTATCCTGCAGGGCCTTCAATAGGCTGCGGGCTTCCTGTGCGGGAGGTGTAGCGGCATGAGAGGCGGTAGTAGTGGCGGTAGTCATGAGTGGATCGAACGAATTCTGAAGGCAATGGCAGTCGGGCGGAAAGCTTATCACGGCATGCGTGCGATGCATAATCCGATATTCGCTGGTTGCTTGCCGCATCTATTCCGGCGCCATACCTAAAGTATTACGATGCACTGTACGTTATGGCTTCACGTAATGGTGAAATTGCGGGTACCAAAACCCAGTTGTTCTCTCGTAGCACCGTTTGTGCCTGGTCAACTGAATATCAAAGGACAACGCCGTGATCGAAGACGACGAAACGCCGGAAGCTCCTGAGAGCGTTCCTGACATAAAGCCGCGCTTTACCCCACTTGTCATTGTGTCGATGTTGTTTGGCTTCCTGCTATGCCTCGCGAGTGTGGGTGCCTATTTCAGCTACCAGAAGAGCCGCGGCCTGGAGGCCGAGATCGTGCTGGCGCGGGAGGAAATCAAGAATAGGGGGGTGGCACTCGAGGATATGCGGTCGCAGATTGAAGCGCTTTCATCGCAGATCCGCGTGTTGAAAGAATTTTCGGTGGCTCGCTCAAGAGGCAATGGGGTGGGCAAGGTGGATCCGGATGATTCGCTTCCAACGTCGTCTCCAGCCAGTTCGGGGGCAATGCCACTTGCGCCGGCTCATGCGAATGATGCTGCCAAGAAAAAAAACGGTGGCGCAGTCAAGGCAGACGCCGTTCCTGTCCCGGCACAGGAGAAACGAGCGAAACAGGACGCGCAAAATTGCGAACTGGTTGGCAAGTCGCCGGAGGAACAGGCGGCAACGCTCAAGCGTTGTGTAAGCGCGATGGACGATGTCGCGGGAACGCCCCGCTCGGGGTCTGCGGCAGAAAAGAAGCGGTAGCGGTCAAAGGGGGCGGGATTCTCTGCTCAGCGAGCTGAAGACGGCGAACCGGTTCGGGTCGATTCGCCCCGCCGCGAGTGCCTCGCGAACCGCGCAACCCGGTTCGCGGTCGTGGCGGCAGTTGCGAAATCGGCACTGACCAAGGAAAGGGCGCAACTCCCGGAAACCGTGTTCCAGTTCAGGCATGGACAAATGATGCAAGCCGAATTCCTGCAAACCGGGTGAATCGATGAGTGCCGAATTATCGTCCAATCGATAAAGTGTGGCGTGCGTCGTGGTGTGCTTTCCGGAATCGAGTGCTGCGGATATTTCTCGGGTCCGGGCGTTGGCGAGCGGAATCAATGCGTTGACCAGCGTTGATTTGCCCATGCCGGATTGGCCGACAAGCACGCTGGTGTGTCCCGCCAGATGAGGGCGCAAGTCCTCGACGCTGCACCGCGCGGAAAGATGAATTACCGGGTAGTCCAGTCGGGCAATAGCTTCCAGCGCGTTTTCTGCCGGCGCAAGACGACTGGCAAGATCGCATTTGTTGAGCACGATCAACGCGCTGATGTCCTGGCTCTCGGCCGCGACCAGGCAGCGCGTCACCAGTTCTTCTGAAAATGATGGCTCGGTGGCGACGACGATAATGATTTGCGTCACATTCGCGGCGATCAGCTTTTGCCGGAATTCGTTCGAGCGGTACAGAAGCGTCTGGCGCGGCATCACGGAGTCGATGACTCCCTGCGATTCACTGCTGCGCCGTACCGACACGCGATCGCCGCAGGCGAGGTCGCTTTTCTTTCCGCGCGGGAAGCAGGGAAGCGTCGATCCGTCAGCAAGTTCGACCAGATAATGCCGTCCATGCGCGGCGATGACCGTTCCCTCCAACTTCAAGTCAACCTGGGCAACGTCGTGGACAAGCGAGATATGCGCAATGCGGCCGGCGGGTGCGAGTCGTAGAACAGCGAGTGCAGCGGGTCCGGAGTCAGTGTTGCCGCATTGTCCTCGTACAGCTTGACCAGCGCCTTGATCAGGTCTGGCGCGGACGCATGCTCGGCGGCATACCGATCGGCTTCGAACTCATGGAGGCGAGAAAGCAGGCTGGCGACCGGGGTGGCCAGGAAGGTGAAAACCGGCACGGTCAGGAAGAACAGAACCAGAGCCATCGCCGTATTGCGCCCATCCATGCCGGTGACGCCAAGGCCGGCGTAGAACCAGTCCGTCTGCATGAGTTGTCCAAGCGCGAACAACAAGAGCAGCGTGGTGCCGAAAATCAGGACGATCCGCTTGATGATGTGGCGGTGCCGGAAATGCCCTAACTCGTGCGCCAGCACGGCTTCAACTTCTTCCGGCTGCAGCTTGCCTAGCAGGGTGTCGAAGAAGACGATACGCTTGGTCTTGCCGAAACCGGTGAAATAGGCGTTGCCGTGGGCTGAGCGCTTCGAGCCGTCCATGACGAACAGTCCAGAGCTGGAAAACCCGCAGCGCGTCAGAAGTGCCTCGATGCGCGCCTTGAGCGCCGCGTCTTCGAGCGGTGTGAACGTGTTGAACAAGGGCGCAATCCAGGTCGGATAGATGAACAGGATCAGCAGGTTGAATGCGCACCAGAATAGCCACACGTACAGCCACCACTGTTCGCCCATCTGTGCCATCAGCCACAGCACGGCGAGCAGGACGGGCGTACCGATAGCGAGGCCGAGAGCCAGTTGCTTGATCATGTCGGTGATGAACAGGCGCAAGGTCATCCGGTTGAAACCGAATTTTTCTTCAATGACGAACTGCATGTACAACGACAGCGGCAAGTCAACGATCCCGGATATGGCCATGACGCTGAAAATAAGGGCAACTCCGTACCAGATTCCCTGCAGTTGGACTGTCCAGAAGTCGTGCAGCGCCTGCAGCCCGCCGCCTATCGTGAATGCGAGCAGGACGGCGATTTCGATGGCCAGCGACAGTCGGCCAAAGCGTGTCCGGACGATGCTGTAGTCCGCAGCCTTCTGATGCGCGGACAGCGAAATTCGCTCGGCAAACTGTTCGGGAACGCTTTCTCGGTGGGCAGTGATGTACGCCACCTGACGCGCGCCGAGCCATACCCTGAGCATGATCATCAGGGCGAGTGCGCCGAGGAAAACGAGAGAAAAAGTGTTGAGCATCAAGCTGTGCCAGAATGCGAGTTTAATGTGTGGGACGGATTATATGGCACAGAACGACAATCATCTCGTCTGGCTGGACATGGAAATGACCGGCCTCGACCCGGAGCGCGACCGTATCATCGAAATGGCGATGATCGTCACCGACAACAACCTCGAAACAGTCGCCGAATCGCCGGTCTGGGCAGTGCATCAGACCGACGCGGTTCTTGACGCGATGGACGACTGGAACAAGAACACGCATGGCAAGTCCGGGCTGATCGAACGGGTCAAGGCTTCCGTTCTCGATGAGGCGGCTGTCGAGGCGGCAGCGCTGGCGTTCATGCAGGAATATGCCCCCAAGCGCGTCAGTCCGATGTGCGGTAATTCAATCGGCCAGGATCGTCGCTTCATGGTGCGTTACATGCCGACCCTGGAAGACTGGTTCCACTATCGCAATATCGACGTCAGTACGCTGAAGGAGCTTTGCCGCCGCTGGAAGCCCGAAGTGGCGGCGGGTTTCGAGAAAGAATCGGCGCATACCGCGCTGGCCGACATCCGGGAATCGATCGAAGAGCTGAAATATTACCGGGATCGTTTCATCAAGTTGTAGAAGTCCGGTTCATCAGGGTTGGGCCCGACTCGGTACAGAGCGGTCAGGCTCTCCGCCATCGGGTTCAAGATCGGTCAGCTTGGGAGCCGGGTCGGCTTTCTTGCCGCGCCGATACAGGTGGAATTTGTCGCTGGCTCGCCGGTCAGTCGGCCGGTTGCCTTCCCAGACCTTGCGCCACCCGGCCTCGGAAAGGGCGACGGGGTCGCGGACCGTGCCTTGCACTAGAAGCCATGAGCAGCGTGCCGCGTCCTTGCTCTTCTGCGGTACGGTACGGATGTTCTCGAAGTAATCGAGAGAGGCGAGGAACGATAGCGGCAAGGCGGCGCCTGCGATGCAGTCGGGCTTTTCGGGAAGCGCATCCTGCAAGGATGCGGACACCTCGCGGAAGGTTTTTCCGTAATCGATCCAGGGCATCCACAGGCTGGCGATGAGCAGCCAGAACAGCGTGAGGCCGGACATCCAGTGCATGATTCCGCGCATCGGAGAACGGGGGCTGGTAATGATCATCCAGAACCAGATCCCGGTGAACGTCAGGGCAAAAATCACGGCTAGGGCGTTGAAAGTGCCGACAAAACCGGGTTCCAGCCTTACAGCCTGCCGGGCCAGGCGCGCTGGCCAGCCGAACGTTAGCGCACTCCAGCCGATCCAGGCGATGCCGGCGAAAAAGGTGAACGTCACCATGCCGAACCAGTCGAAGGCATTGGCGGCACCCCTGCGCAGGGAAGTGGCTCCGGGAACGGCGAGTAGCACGAGGGGGGGGAGGAGTAACAGTGCGATGGCGCTGCGCATGGCGACAAAAATCGCCAGCATGGCCAGGATGCTGAAGAAGGAAATCGCCGGGTGGGCGATCGCTCGCGTGCGCAGCAACCGTCGTTTCGACCATAGCGCCCAACCGGCCAGGGGCAGTGCCGGCCAGGCGTACCACAGCAGCAGGTTGGCAAAGCGCAGGAGGTTTGTTGCCGGGGCGACCGAGCGCGTCAGTGCCGTAATTTCAGCCTGGAAGAAACTGGCGAAGTATTCGGGCGAAGCCAGGTGGACGGACGCCAACCAGATACCGCAAGGCACCGCTGCTGCCGCCAGTCCGGTAACCAGCCAGGCGGCATCTGTCCAGCGCTTTTCCGATAGGTAGATAGCGATGATGGTTGCCGGGATAAGTGTTAGTAGCGGCAACAACCCATTGGCCAGAAAGCCGACAGCAAGCGCTGCGCCAAATACGGCAGAAGCCAGTCGCGGCAGCCGCGGGAGCAGCGCTAATGCCCAGTACGCCGCCGTGTGCGCTGTCAATGCGACCAGCATGGGTTGCGCTTCATGCGCGTGAAACAGGAAGCCGATGCTGCCCGCAAGAATCAGCGGCGCAGCGGCAGCGTGCTCGCGTCCGTGCAGTTCGCGTGCGGCGAGCAGGATGAATTCTAGGGCTAGCAGGGTGAAGATGCCGCTGGTCATGCGGGCTGCGTCGTGGAACGGCAACAGCCAGGAGAAGGCCTTCCCCATTATTGCGGCGAGCCAGTAGTAGAGGGGAGCGTCCGGATAGGGCCGGCCCGCCAATTGCAGGATCAGCCAGTTGCCGTGCTGTGCAATGTCATGCGCGATGCCGATGGAGATCGCGTCATCGTGTTTCCACGGGTCGTGTCCGATCAGTCCTGTGAAAATGTAAATGACCAGCAGGACGGTCAGCACCCAGCCGCCGGGCGGCAGGGTGATTCCGCTGAAACGTGGTTTTTCCTCGAGAAAAGGCATGGCCGCAACCGCCTAGGTACTGTGTCAGGACAAACAAAAAAGGCAGCCCGGCGGCTGCCTTTTTGCCGAGTCCGCAGGAACTCGCCGTCTGGCGTTCGGATCAGGCTGCTTTGGCCTTGGTCCCGTATTTCTTGTTGAACTTCTCAACGCGGCCGGCGGTGTCGATGATCTTCTGCTTGCCCGTGTAGAACGGGTGGCAAGCGGCGCAGACTTCGATATGCAGCGCCTTCTTCATCGTGGATTGCGTCTTGAAGACATTGCCGCATGAGCAAGTGACTTCGATTTCTTGGTAAGCGGGATGGATATCGGATTTCATCTGGGGAATTCCTGTAAGTCAAATCTAGCCGGCTCGATGTAAACGGGCATTACGTCGGTGGCCGACTCCGGAGAACGCGGAATTATGCTCGGTTTTGTCCTGATTTGCAATCAAATCAAAGCAACTCAAACGCAAGATCAACGACGCATGGAATCGAAGAACTCGTTGTTGGTTTTCGTGGCCTTGATCTTGTCGAGCAGGAATTCCATCGCCTCGAGGTCGTCCATGTTGTAGAGCAGCTTGCGCAGTACCCACATTTTTTGCAGCACGTCGGGCATCAGCAGCAACTCTTCACGGCGGGTACCGGAGCGGTTGACGTTGATTGCCGGATAGACACGCTTTTCGGCCATGCGGCGATCCAGATGGATTTCCATGTTGCCGGTGCCCTTGAATTCCTCGTAGATCACATCGTCCATGCGGCTGCCGGTATCGATCAGCGCCGTGGCGATGATGGTCAGCGAGCCGCCTTCCTCGATGTTGCGCGCCGCGCCGAAGAAGCGCTTCGGCTTTTGCAGGGCATTGGCGTCCACGCCGCCGGTGAGTACCTTGCCGGACGCCGGTTGCACGGTGTTGTAGGCACGCGCCAGGCGGGTGATGGAGTCGAGCAGGATGACCACATCCTTCTTGTGTTCGACAAGGCGCTTGGCTTTCTCGATGACCATTTCGGCGACTTGCACGTGGCGGGTGGCTGGTTCGTCGAACGTCGAGGCGACCACTTCGCCGCGCACGGATCGCGTCATTTCGGTCACTTCTTCCGGGCGTTCGTCGATGAGCAGGACGATCAGGGTGACGTCCGGGTGGTTGGCCGTGATGGCGTGAGCGATGTGCTGCATCATCACCGTCTTGCCGCTCTTCGGGCTGGAGACCAGCAGGCCGCGCTGGCCTTTGCCGATCGGTGAAATGATGTCGATGATGCGGCTGGTGATGTTTTCCTCGCCGCGGATTTCGCGCTCCAGCTTGATGTGCTTTTCCGGATGCAGCGGTGTGAGGTTTTCGAACAGAATCTTGTTCTTCGAGGCTTCCGGTGCTTCACCGTTGATCTTGTCAACCTTGACTAGGGCGAAGTAGCGTTCGCCGTCCTTCGGTGTGCGGATCTCGCCTTCGATGGTGTCGCCGGTGTGCAGGTTGAAGCGGCGAATCTGGCTGGGGCTGACATAGATGTCATCGGTGCTGGCCAGGTAGGAAGTGTCCGGGGAGCGCAGGAAACCGAATCCATCGGGCAGTGTTTCCAGCGTGCCGTCGCCGAAAATCGTTTCGCCCTTTCTGGCCTGGTTCTTGAGCAGGGCGAAAATCAGTTCGTGCTTGCGCAGTCGGTTGGCGCCCTCGATATCGTTGGCAACGGCCATGTCGAGCAATTGGCTGACATGGAGGGCTTTAAGTTCGGATAGATGCATGTGCGGAGTTCGAAAAGGATAGGCCGGGGGTGCCGGAAGCCGTCACGTGGATGACGCGAACAGAAGTGTTTGGGTAATGCCGGGATTTTTACAACGGAGTTGTCGCAACTGCTGGATCACGGGTTGGATCCGGGCCTGAAAGCACCAGCCGTGCTGGTTTGTCTCTGTTTTCCGGGAGCGCGGCCAAAAACTTTCAGGCGGAGCGTAGCTATTTTACAAGTGGCTGTCAATAAAAGCGATGAGCTGTGACTTGGACAGTGCGCCAACCTTGGTGGCCTCGACACTGCCATTCTTGAACAGCATGAGCGTGGGAATGCCGCGCACGGCGAAATTCGCCGGCGTCGTCGGGTTGTCGTCGATATTGATCTTGGCGACTTTAAGGCGTCCGGCGTACTGGCTGGAAATGTCGTCGAGAATGGGGGCAATCATCTTGCAGGGACCGCACCATTCCGCCCAAAAATCCAGCAGGACCGGTTGCGGCGACTGCAGGACCTCGGTCGCGAAAGTGTCGTCAGTGACGTAATGAATGTGTTCACTCATTGTTTGCCTCGTGGGGATGTTGTAGTTGGGACAGGAGGATAGAGGATCGATTCCGGGTCGAAGTTCTATCCTAGCGAAAAAAAAACGGCATTGGAAGCACGAATCCGCGTGGCAAGACCGCTTTATGGCGATTCCTTTAACCGGGGCAGCATGCCTGGAAGGCGTCGTTTACAGCCCAAACCGGACTCCGTATGATGCTCCGAGAACATAACGGGAGCGGGAAGCGGCCATGAATCTGGAAAAAGTCATTTTTGGTTTTTTTGTCATTTTTGCATGCACGCTGAATTTCGGTTTCTTCATCGGGGATCTTGATAATGTCAAAGTGCACGATGCCGGACATCTTTTTGCGGCAGTCGTCGTCAATCTGATTGCACTAGTGATGAAGTTCGGCGACCGCACACACATCGGCGCGACTCACCTGGCAACGAGCATGGTGGCGATGCTGCAACTTCTTGCTGCGTCTTTCGTCTGGATGTGGCAAGTGAATATCAGCCATCTGGCGATGAACGGCGAAACGATGTCGACCATCGTCTCGCTGAGTGGCGGGGCCCTGGTGGCCAACCTCATATCCGTGATTCTGCTGATCAGCGAGACGCTGCGCCAGACGCGCTGATTAGGACCGCCACGCGTGAACGAAGTTCTGTTCGTCATTCTGCGCCGGCTGCGCCGGCCGCTGATCGTTCTGATCATTGCCTATGCCGTTTCGGTGTGGGGGCTGGTGTTGATTCCCGGCATGGACAAGGACGGCAATGTCGTCCATCTCGGCTTTTTTCACGCACTCTACTTCATCAGCTATACCGCCACGACAATCGGGTTCGGCGAAATCCCTTATGAATTCACCGATCCGCAGCGGGTATGGACCATTGTCTGCATCTACCTGTGCGTTGTTTCGTGGGCTTATGCGCTGGGCAGCATCTTTCATCTGTCGCAGGATCAGACGCTGCGTGATGCCGTGGCGCGGCGGCGCTTCGCCCTGCGCGTCGCGGCCATGCAGGAGCCGTTCGTCCTGATCGTCGGCTACGGCCAGAGCGGGATCATGCTCGCCCGCATGCTGGATCGTATGGGCCAGCGCATGGTGATCGTCGAAACCCGTGCGGAACGGGCGGCACGCATCGAGATCGAGGAGTTCCACTATCTCCCGCTTTTTCTGGCGGCCGACGGCCGGTCGCCGGATGTGCTGGTGGATGCCGGCGTGACGCACCGTAAGTGCATGGCCATGGTGGCGCTAGCGGGGAACGATGACACCAACCAGTCGGTGGCCATCGGGGGGACCGTACTCAATCCGTCGCTGCGCATCATCACGCGAGTGCATACACCGATTGCCCAGGCCAACCTTGAGTCGTTCCGCAACATCGAGCCGATCAATCCGTTCCAGACCTTTGCCAACAATATCAATCTGGACATGGGGTCGCCCGAGCGATTGCGGGTAATCGAATGGCTGTCCGGTCTGCCCGGCGGCTTGCGTCCGGAACCGCTCAATCTGCCGAAGGGGCACTGGGTTGTCTGCGGGACCGGGAGCTTTTCGCAGTACTTCAAGTCCGCCCTCGAAAGTGCAGGCGTGACCTGCTCGGTGGTCCAGGCTGATCCGCAAAAACAGGGCGACGGTGATGCGGCGCAGCATCATGGCGGAGCAACGCGCGACATGATCGCCGCCGGGATTGAACAGGCAGTGGGGCTGGTCGTGTGTACGGAAAATGATTCCTTCAATCTGGCGACCGTGACGCGAGCGCGCTCGATCAACCCGGGGATTTATGTGGTCATACGGCAGGCCAACGCGGCCAATGCCAGCCTGATCGACGCGTCGATGGCCAATCTGCGTTTCATCAAGGCAGAAGTCGTTTCGCACAAGGCGCGTCAACTGCTGACTTCTCCGCTGCTGATTCGCTTCCTCAAGTATCTGGACGAAGACTCGGGTGAAATGGCCCGGAGAACGGGAGCGTTGCTTGAACAGCATGTCGGTGACAAGGTGCCGTTCATGTGGGTTTTCGACTGCTTCGCGTCCTATGCCGGGCTGCGCGAGGCGCTGGCGCCCGACGTCGATCCGCCGCTGTCCATCGGCGACTTGCTGATCAATCCAGAGCAGCCGCCCGAGCGCATCAGCGCCGTACCCTTGCTGCTCTTGCGCAAGAAGAAGGAAATTCCATTGCCCCCGGAAGATATGACTCTGATGTCTGGCGATCGCATCCTTTTTGCAGGTCAGCGTGGTGAAGGGGAGTTGCAGAAGCGTTTTCTCCTGGAACCAAGTCCGTTGACCTACGTTCGTACCGGAATGGAACCGCCGCGCAGCTGGCTGTTCCGGCGCCTGCTGCAACGCGATCATTCCTGAGCAGAGCCGGGGCGCATGTCCCTTCTGCTGACGGGGGCAAGCCGCTGTTGGCCCGCAAATGCGCTATAGTTTTCGATATCCATCACCCGAGAGTCCCGAGGCAAGCCATGGCCTATGTTGTTACCGAGAATTGCATCAAGTGCAAATACACCGACTGTGTGGACGTCTGTCCGGTGGATTGTTTTCATGAAGGTCCCAATTTCCTGGTGATCGATCCGGAAGAGTGTATTGACTGCACTCTCTGCGTTGCCGAATGCCCTGCTTCGGCCATATTTGCCGAGGACGATGTGCCAGACAGCATGGTCAGCTTTATTGAATTGAATGCCGAAATGGCCAAGACCTGGCCGGTGATCACCGAGCGCAAGGAGCCGCTGGACGATGCCGATGCCTGGAACGGTGTGGCCGACAAGCTGGACAAACTGGAACGCTGAGTCGATCCGATACGTGTCAACGGAAATAGCCAGCGGCGGACTTGAGGGGATTGCTCTGCCGCCCGGCGAGCTGTTTTTCGACGCGCTGGCGGAGCGACTTCTTGAAAGCGGTTTGTCGGGGGCAGCCGGGGACTTCTCCGCATGGCGGGTACTGGTGCCGGCCTTGCCGATGGCCTTCGAATTGCGTGCGGCACTGGTTCGGGCGAGCCGGATGCCTCTTTTACTCCCCCGCGTCGATACGCTGAGAAACTGGGTACTCGACTCTCCGCTCGACGAAATACCCGACTCCTTGCCGGAAAGCCAGCGTTTGGTGCTGCTCCACGAAGCCTTGCGCGACAAAGGCTGGTTCGACGAATCGGCGTTGTGGGGTATCGCGTCCGAGATGGCCGGTTTGTTCGACGAATTGACGGCGGCGGCGGTGCAGTTGCCAGATGGCGAGGCTGAGCTTGCCGAGCAGCTGCAGCGTGCTTACGCCTTGCGCGCCTCGGCGCCCCTGGCCTTTGAAGCGCGTGTCGTGCATGAGTTGTGGAAAGCGCTTGCCGCGGCAGGAACGCCCGACGCGGCGGCGGTCTATCGCCTGCGGCTCGCCGGGCTGGCGCGTCAGGCCGAGCGACAGGAAACGCCTCAGCCGCTGCTGGTGTTGCTCGACGCCGCGCCGGACGAATCGCTGGATCCCGCCGAACGTGACTTCCTGCGTCGCTATGGAACGACTCAGCCCGTGCATGTGTTTTATCCGGCGCCACGCGAGTCGCGCATCCTGCCTCTCCTGGCCACACTCGATGCTGCCTGGCCACGAGAGATGGATGCTCCTTTATTTGAGCGCGCGCAGTCGCTGGCGCGACAGCATCAAGTCAGCCCGCTCGACGGGCGCCTTCAGCTTGTCCCGGCTGCGGGGCGCGAACACGAGGCACTGGCGGCCGTCGCGCAGATGGGCGAGTGGCTGCAGGCCGGCCTGAGGCGCATCGCCCTGATCGCCCAGGACCGGCTGACGGCTCGGCGCGTGCGGGCGTTGCTCGAGCGAGAAAACGTACTGGTCAGTGACGAAACCGGTTGGTTGCTTTCCACGTCCCGCGCGGCGGCGGCGGTCGACGCCGTGATCGAGACCGCCGCGGGAAACGCCTATCATCGCGACGTGCTCGACCTGTGCAAGTCGCCGTTCGTGTTCTCCGACATCCCCGAAAACGAGCGCAAGAGAGCGGTTTTCTCGCTCGAGACGGCGATCCGGGAAGCGTCGGTCAAGTCGGGCCTGCCTCGCATCCGGCGCTGTTTCCTTCAATCAGATGTTGAAGACAAGACGCAGGGATTGGCGTTGCTCGATCGCGTCGAGGCGGCCACCACCCTGCTGCGTTCGAAGCCGGCATCGCTGGCTGGCTGGCTCGGTCGTCTGCACAAGGCGCTGGAGGTGCTCGGGGCCCTCGCGCCGCTCAAGGACGATGTGGCCGGCCAGGCGCTGCTCGAGCTGCTTGAAACGCGCCGGGAAGAGCTGGCGGGCAATACTGCGCAGTTTTCCTTCAATGCCTGGCGTGACTGGCTCAATCGCGAGTTCGAGGCCGCCAGTTTTCGCGA
>CAZCJW010000064.1:0-5142 GCA_964499185.1 uncultured Propionivibrio sp.
TAGGTGATCTGGTCCTCGACGACCTGCGGCGCCTGGCCCGGCGCTTCGGTATAGACGATCACCTGGACGTCGGAGAGGTCGGGCAGGGCGTCGATCGGCGTGCGCAGCACGGCCAGCGTGCCGGCGGCGATGATGAACAGGGTCGCCAGCAGGACGAGGAAGCGGTTTCGGGCGGACCAGTCGATGAGGGTGTTGAGCATGTTTTTTTGCTTCCGTGCGTATTCGGTCATCACCGTCATCCCGGCGCAGGCCGGGATCCAGGAGGTGCTTTGGAGGCGTGGGTTTCTGGATCCCGGCCTTCGCCGGGATGACGTGTCTTTCGTCAGTGCTTGTGGGCTACCGCCGGCTTGACCGCCGTAATCACCCATTCACCCTGGCCGCGTTCGACAAACTCGAAATCGATGCTGGCGCCCGGCTTGAGGCCCGACAGCAGGGCTGAATTGGAGAACGTAAACTCCATGGTCATGGACGGCCATTTGAGGCTTTCCACCGGGCCATGTTCGATGCTTGCCGTCCCGTTCTTGGCGTCAATCTCGTCAACCCGCCCGCTGGCCTTGTGACCGACTTTTGTACTGGCCGGTGCCTTGTTGTCAGTCCCCAAACCACCCAGCGCCGCCTTGAGATTGCTTTCCGCGTCGATCAGGAAGTTGGCGGCGACGACGACCTGTTCGCCGTCCTTGATGCCGTCGAGGATTTCCACATGCGCCTCGCTGCGCGCACCCAGCCTGACTTCGCGCGGGGCAAAGCGGCCTTCGCCTTGCTGCACCAGCACGACCTGCCGTGTACCGCTGTCGATGATGGCCGAGAGCGGTACCGTGACCACCGAGCCTCTCGCCGAAACGGGCAGTTCCACCTGCGCGAACATCGCCGGCTTGAGCAACAGGCCGGGGTTGGCCAGTTCGACGCGGACCGGCACCGTGCGCGTGTCGGCATTGAGCGTCGGGTAAACGTAGCCGATGCGGCCCTCGAACACCTTGTCGGGATAGGCGTTGATACGTACCGTGGCGTTCGCGCCAGCTTTTACGAGCCCGATGTCCTGCTCGAAGACGTCGGCAACGACCCACACCGAGGACAGATCGGCGATCTGGTACAGCGCCTCGCCGGGCATGAAGCGCATGCCCTGCAATGCTATCTTTTCGGTGACGATGCCGGCCACCGGCGAGCGGAAGGTCAGCGTGCGCTTGGTTTCGCCTGATTGCACCAGCGCCTTGACCTGTGCCTCGGAGATGTCCCAGTTCTTCAGCCGCGCGAGGCTCGATTCGGCCAGCTGCTTCATGCCGGCCTGCGCCGTGGTGTCTGCGTCTTTCAGCGCTTCGACGCCCTGCGCGGCGATGGCGTACTCGCGTTGCGCCGAGACCAATTCCGGGCTGTAAACCTCGAACAGCGGCTGTCCTCTGCCGACGGGCTGGCCGGTGACATTGACATGCAGGCGCTCGACGTAGCCTTCGAACTTCGGCGAGATGGCGTAGAGGCGTCGTTCGTCCGGTTCGACGCGGCCGGCAGCGCGTACGATCCTGTCGAGCGCGCGCACCTGCGCGGCTTCCGTGCGCACTCCAAGTTTCTGGACTTTCTCGGTGCTGACCTTGATGGTCCCCGACGAGTCGCTTTCCGACGTGTCTTCGCCTTCATAGACCGGGATGTAGTCCATGCCCATCGGATCCTTCTTCGGGACCGGCGAGGTGTCCGGCAGACCCATCGGGTTGCGGTAATAGAGAAGCTTGCGTTCCTTCTTGCCGCTGTCCGCGACGGGGGCGGCGACGGACGCTTGAGCAGAGTTTGCGTCGCCGTGAACCATTCCTTTCGTGCCCAGCCAGTAGCCGCCACCGGCTGCAGCGACGGCAACAACAAGGATTCCAATGGCCGTCGAGGGGCCTTTGTTCATAATTCTTCTCCCAGGAGTCTTTCGATTTCAGCGAGGCGGATGTGCGCCTCGGCCTGTGCCTTGATCTGGCTCAGACGGGCTTTGCGAATCTGCTGCTGTGCTTCGAGCAGCATGGCGAAGTTGGCGGCGCCATTCTCATAACCGGCCAGCGCGGACTGGAACGTCAGTTCGGCCTGTGGTCGCAGGCTGCTTTCCACCAGTTTTTCCGTGCGGCGGGCGGCGTCGATGCCGGCCAGGTTCTCGGCGAGTTCCGAGAGTACGGTGTTGGCCGTCGCCTCCTTGCGTGCGCGGGCCGCGGATAGCATGGCTTCCGACTCACGCTCCATGGCCCGGCGCGAGGATTGTTGCAGCGGGATGTTCACCTCGACCATCAGCTGCCATTCCTTTATCGAGCTTTGGTACTGCACCGGCGTTACACCGAGCATGAAGTCGGGGTAGCGCTCCTTGTAGGTGAGCTCGCGTTTTTTCTCGGCGGCGCGGATCGCCGCGTCGTCGGCGAACAGGCGCGGATTGCGGGCCCGCACCCGCTCTTCGAGCGAGACGTAATCGAGCCTGGCCGGGGTCGGCAGGTCGGGCAGTCCCTCGGGGACGGCAAGCGGCGCACCGGCCGGGCGTCCGAGCAACATGTTGATGCGGGCGCGCAGCATGGTGCTTTCGTTTTCCAGCATGATCAGGTCGTTGCGCATGCCGGTTTGCTCCACTTGGGCGCGGATCACGTCCTGCTGCATGGCGAGGCCGCCGGCGTAGCGGACCTGTGCGACTTTCTCCAGGCGCACCATCAGGTCGAGGATTTCGCGGGTGATCTGCTCGTTGCGTTGCAGGAGGTACCACTGCGCGTGGCTCGCCTTTAGGCGCGCGGCGATTTCTGCCCAGGCGCCGCGGGCGCGTCCGGTGGCGCCATCCGCGTCGAGTGCGGCGATTTCGCGCTTGAGATCGCGCTTGCCAAACCAGGGCAGTTCCTGTGTGATCGTGTATTGCGTGCTGCCGACGCGGCTTGGAGAGAGCGTGGCGTTTTGCTCGCCCATCCGGGTGATGTCCATCAACTCGATCTTGAGCTTCGGGTCGGGCAGGGCGCCGGCGGGAGTCACCCGTTCTCCGGCCGCGTCGGCCTCGTGGCGCATCGCCACAAACTCCGGATTGTTCTGCCGCGCATAGTCGAGCAGGCTGTCCACCGTTCGGCCGGGGGGCGTGTCGTCTGCGCGCAACGGTCCGGCCAGCCCAAGGGCGAGGATCACTGCCGCCAGTCCGGGACCGGACAGGGCCTTCATTTGGCTTCCTCGAAGCGCACGATGGTCAATGTTCCGTTGATCGAGTCGGCAACGAAGCGGATTTTCCCGTCGGCGCGCATTTGGTCGAGCCATGCAGCGTCTTTGACTCGGAAGACCATGGTCATCGCCGGCATGTTCAGGTTGGTCAGCGGGCCGTGGGCTACAGTGACCTTGCCACTGGCTTTGTCGATCTTCTTCACCACGCCGTCGACCATGCCGCCTTCCGCGGTGGAGTGCATGGCCCCATGCCCGGCATGGGGGTCGTGACCTCCCGCCGACTGCGCGGCGAGGGGGAACAGGGCGAAGAGGGCGGCAAGCGAGATGGAAATAATGTTTTTCATGAATAGTCCTCGATCGAATCAGTGCTTGGCGAATACGCGGATGGCTCCGTCCTTCTGCACCAGCAGCGTGTCGTAAGGCGGCGAATTGGGCACGTCCATGCCCGGTGATCCGGCCGGCATGCCGGGAACGGCCAGCCCGAGCGCCTTGGGTTTTTCCTTGAGCAGGCGCTTGACGTCGTCGGGGGGTACGTGGCCCTCGAGCAGGTAATTGCCGACCTTGGCCGTATGGCAGGAGCCGAGTTTGTCGGGCATCCCGAGTTTCTTGCGCATGGCCGGGACGTCTTTCACCTCGTGTGCTTTGACCTTGAACCCGGCCTTGGTCATGTGCTCGGCCCATTTGCCGCAGCAACCGCAGTAAGGGCTTTTGTACATCTCCACCGTGTCAGATGTCTGTGCGAATCCCGCGCTCGCGCCAGCCAGCGCCAGAGCGGCCAGGATGAGCGAAAGTCGTCTGGTCATGAATGCGTCTCCTCTGTTTGAATGTTTGAGCAGGAGGAGTTTCGCTGCATGAGTCCGACGCGAAGCTGACCGGAAGATTACATTTCTGTAATCTTCCGTGTTGCGCTGCGCAATCGCGGGAGAATCGTCTGCCACAGGCGCGAAAGGAGAAGAAAGGCAATGAAGATTCTCGTGGTCGAGGATGAAGCCAAGACAGGCACCTACCTGAAGCAAGGCTTGGTGGAAGCCGGTTTTGTGGTCGATCTGGTGACCAACGGCTTCGATGGCCTGCATCTGGCGACCAGTGAAAGTTACGATCTGGGGATTTTGGACGTGATGCTGCCCGGCATCGACGGCTGGCAGATCCTGCAGGGTATCCGCCGTGCCGGAAATGACATGCCGGTGCTGTTCCTGACGGCGCGGGACCAGGTCGAGGACCGGGTGAAGGGCCTGGAACTCGGCGCCGACGATTACCTCGTCAAGCCATTCGCCTTTGCCGAATTGCTGGCGCGCGTGCGCACCTTGTTGCGGCGGGGGACGAAGTCCAAGGATGCCGAATTCCTGCGCGCTGCCGACCTGGAGCTCGACCTGCTGCGCCGGCGCGTGATGCGCGGCGGCAAGCGGATCGACCTGACAGCCAAGGAATTCGCGCTGCTCGAACTGCTGTTGCGTAGGCAGGGCGAAGTGCTGCCGCGCTCGCTGATCGCTTCACAGGTGTGGGACATGAACTTCGACAGCGACACCAACGTGGTCGAGGTCGCGGTACGCCGCCTGCGAGCCAAGATCGATGACGATTTTGAACCCAAGCTGATCCGCACCGTGCGCGGGATGGGGTACGTGCTCGAGGTTCCTGAGGGAGAATGAACTTGGAACAAGTAGTCAACCACAACGGGTACAACGAATACAGCGAACGGCGTAACAAAGGCTTTTCGAGCGGATCCGACAAGCGTTGTTTTCCTCTGTCATCCCGGCGAAGGCCGGGATCCAGGTTTGCGGAGCACCGGCTTGATCCCGGCCTTCGCCGGGATGACGAAGCTCGGTGTGTTGAACACCGTGCCGTTGCATTTCGTTGCGCCCGTCGTGGCTAAAACGGATTTTCAAGAAATGATCGGACGCGCTTCGCTCACGCTACGCCTGACGGTGCTGTTCGCCACGGTTTCAACCGTGGTCCTGCTGGTGCTCGGCTACCTGATCGGCAGTACTGTCGAGCAGC
>CAZCJW010000064.1:5242-14148 GCA_964499185.1 uncultured Propionivibrio sp.
CTGGTGGAGTTTCATCGATTGGCCGCTGACGAGAAGGGTGTCGTCATCGCATGCGACGGCGAGGGGGGTGTCCGGGGCGATCCGTTGATGATCCGCCGGGCGATCAGCAATCTGCTATCCAATGCCATCCGCCATGTGCCGCCGGGCGGACGCGTCAACGTCACCATTGGCGTCCCGGAAGCCGGATACGTGGCGGTCGATATAGCCAATACTGGGGAAACGATTGCGGCCGAACACCTGTCGCGTTTGTTCGATCGCTTCTATCGGGTTGATCCTTCGCGCACGGGCGAAGGATCACACTCCGGCCTGGGGCTCGCCATCGTCAAGTCGATTGTTGAGGCGCATGGCGGGCGTGTCTCCGTGATGTCGGCAAATGGCGTGACGTGTTTCAGCGTGCGGCTCGTCGCGGAGGCCGCTGCAATCCGCTGAAGACGATTCTCTCTGGAGTACGCCGCGCGGCGTGTCAGGGAGTGCGACGTGTCAGCCACTGCAGCCGGATGGCGTTCGCCCGGCCCGTTTCTCCAGCCTTCTCGCACAGATCCGCCAGTTGTTGCCAGTAGGCCCGATTACCGGGGTCGATTTTCGTGGCGCGCTCGGCCGACGTAATGGCTGACTGCAGCGCGCTCTTCGAGGCATTGCCTGCAGCGGTCAGGCGCGCCACGGCCGAGTGCGCCGGTGCATGGTCGGGCCAGGCTTTCAAGCTGGACTTGAAGCTGGCGATAGCCTCGGCATCTTTCCCCTGAGCGTGGAAAGCCTCTCCCGCGAAATACAGCGCAAGGGGATCATCGGCGCGTTGCTGCAAAACATTCTTGAAGACGGTGCCCGCCTTGTCGGGCGACTTGTTCCTCAGCAGCACAATGCCCTGTGTGAGTTGCTCGTAGTAGCGCGGTGGGAATTCGGCTTCCTTGAGGCGCTTCAGGCTGGTAGTGACCGCATCCTTGTCGTTGCGGAGCGCAGCGCACAGGGCAAATGCCCCGAGCGCATCTACATCCGGTTGTTGCTTTGCCAGGATGGCGGTCGCGCTGGAACATACCGAATTCCACAAGCCTTTGCTCAGGGATGCCGTGATCTGCGATGACGTGAGGTTGCGGAGCTGCTCGTCGCTGAGCAATGGCTTGATCGCGGGATCGCCCGGTTCCTCGAGCAAGGGGAACACGGTGGGGGCCGGAGACTTCGCGGTTTCGGGGGCTAGCGCACCGTTGGCCGTTCCGGTGCTTAGGACGAAAACGGTGGCAAAAAGCGTCAAAACGAATTGCTGTGTGTTATGCGCGAAAGTTGACATGCGGCTCCCCTTGTCTTGATCTTGTAACAGATATGTGGATGCTGAAACGACAAAGCCCAGCGTTTAGCCGGGCCCTGTCGTCAACTCATACGACAGTCAAAGCGCAATCATACTGGCAGACGCCTGCGCCGGATGGCCAACCCACCCAGCAAGCCGGCGCCAAGCAGCATCAGCGTGCCCGGTTCGGGAACGTTGTTGTCATCATCATCCGGTATCTCGGTAGCAGCAAGGATGTTGATGTACCACGGCGTGGCAAGGCCGGCTCCCCAACTTGAATAGCCGGACCAGGAGCCGTTCGCATTCTGGGTACTCACCAGGTATTCGGCGTAGTCCTCGAACCAGTTGCAGCCATGGTCGGGATTGTCGACATCGCCACCGCAGTTGCCTGCACGCAGGTTGCTGATGATGGCGTTGGTGGCGTCCGTACCGAGCGTCAGCTCCAGACCCTTGTAGATCGCCCACATGCCATAGGGCTGGCCGAAGTTTCCTTCATAGCTGCTCGCACCCAGTTGCCAATACTGATTGATGAAAGCGAGAGCCTTCTGCACGTCTGCATTGCTTGTGGGCATTCCGAGGAAGTCCATCATGATGAGCAGAGCCCCGGTTTCGTTCATCCTGCCGTAGTAGCTATCAGGACCCGTATATCCGGCAGCACCTGTCGTGTCGTTCTGGATGTAGGCGACCCATTGGGCCAGTTCGGTCTTGAAGAAGTCGGGAACAGTAACGCCCATCTTTGAAGCGTAAAGCGCCGCGATAACCGGCCACTGGGTGGTGGACTGGTCGGAGTTGCCATAGTTGGCATAGTACCTCCAGCCGCCTTGATAAACGCCACTTGCCGCGTCGCTCTGCCCGAAAGCGAAATAGTCAATGGTGTTCTGCACCACATCCTTGAACGTCCAAGCGCCGCCAGCGCCGCTGCCGTCCGTTCTTCCTGCCAACGGCCCCACGGTCACCAACGCATCGGGCGTGCCTGACGATGCGATGGCCGGCAGGACGAGTCCTGTCACATAAGTGTCTCTGGTACTTAAACCGCCGGGGTAAAATTTTACGCCGACACCATTGCCGTCCTTGTCCGGGTTTCCTGCTGGCTGGGCGGCAATATTAACCACCGAGGCATTGCCCAACAAGTAATTCAACCCCTTGTTCACGACCGTCTGATACGCAGCGGCATTGGCGCCCCAGTTGGCCTTTTCTTCAAGGAATGCGGTCAAAGCGGAACCGGTTTGCGCCAGTTGGTAGTCAATACCGCCCCCATCGAAAGAGCCATCAGCATTTTGTGTCGTGGCCAGATAGGCCAATCCACTATCGATGGCGGCCCGTTTTTCGGCTTCCGTGGCCGCGAAGGCCGTGGTAACCGACAACGTTGCACAGGCAACCGAGATGACAGTTGCCAACCTTGTCAACCTTTTCATGATGCCTCCTGTTCGAGTTGTTTATCGACAATTTTGCACCCGCATGAAGACCTCGCGCCCGAGGCCATGGCGGTTGTGCTTTCAGGGCACGCATAGAACGTGCCCAAAAAGAACACTGATAAATAACCACGTCTAAACAATGGGTTATTTTGTCGTGAAAAAAGTCCTTGCTTTTGTTGGAAATTTATGTAAGGAAAATCGACACGGAACAGGAGGGGGTGAGTGCTGTCGTGGTGCGGTTAACGGATATCAATAAAACGGCCGCTTTTCTTTAAAAATGAGCGGCCACGTTGGTCATTCGTTGTTCCTTACCCGCGACACGCTCTAGCGGGTGATCGCCTGATGGTTACCTGCCCTCGATCTGCTCGTAGACCTCCGTGGCCAGGCGGGCGAGTTCTCCCTTGTCGATGGTCGCTGAGAGGGCGTAACCGAACTTGCCGTCGATCCAGTAGAAGACGTTGACCGAGCCTTCCTGGGCGAAACGGAAAGCGGTTTCCTGGTTGACGGTGTTTTCGGTGGATACGAACAGCGTCAGCCGCTGCCCGGTACCGTCCTGATACATGAACTGGGCAACCGGACCGACATTGCCGGGCAGCAGGCGCCCGCCGACCAGTTCGTAGCCCAGCTTGCCGAGTTTCGGCGGCTTGATCGAGGTGCCGATGCGCTTCGACAGCCAGGTGACGAGTTGCTCTTCCTGTTCGCCGCTGACCTCGACGGGACGGCGCACGTCCGGCGAATAGACGGCATGGGCGATGGCGGCCTGCCTGGGCAGCGGAACCGCAACGGCGATCCGTTCAGTTGACGGATACTGGCCGTGCGCGATCCAGCCGGCGGCGCCACCGAGTGCGGCGATCAGGATGCCGGCGGCGATACGTTGGAGCGACCAGCGCGACAAGAGTCCCGGATGCCTGTGGGGCAAGGCTGGCGAGTCGGCGAGGCGGGGAGGCGAGTCGAGGGCGCGCAGGCGGTCCGGTATCGGCTCGTCGAGTGTCGCGCCGTACAGCTCGTTGATTGCCCGCTTCTGATTCTGATAGTCGCGTACCCGTTGCGCTTCGTCTGGAAGATCGGCCAGGAGGCGTGCGATCGCCTGGCGTTGCGCGTCGGGCAGGGCGCCGTCAACGTAGGCGTGCAGGTCGCTTTCCTTGACAGTGTTCGGGTTCATTTGACGACTCTCAATCGTGACGCAGGTGTGTCGGCGACTCCCGCCATGATCTGCCGCAGTCGCTCACGTCCGCGCGCGAGCCGGGACATCACCGTGCCGGCGGGAATGCCGAGCATGGCGGCGATGTCCGCATAAGCCATGTCCTCCAGTGCCACCAGCAACACGACTTCGCGCTGTTCGTCCGGGATCTGGTTCAGCGCGGATTCGAGATCCTTCAATTCCAGTCCGTCGGTCTGCGTGGGTCGCGTGGGCAGATCGCAATCTCCTTCCTCAACCGGCCGGGTCGGAGGCGGCGAGCGGCGCAACTGGTCAACGCGCAGGTTGTGCATGATGCCGAACAGCCAGGCGCGCAAGTCGCTGCCCGGGCGCCACTGGTCGATGCGCGACCAGGCACGCTCCAGCGTGTCCTGCACCAGATCGTCGGCCGCCACGCGGTCGCCGAGAAGCGCCCGCGCGTAGCGGCGCAGGCGGGGGATTTCGGCGAGGATCGCGTGGCTGTCCACGGTTTGGCTAGTGGTCAGTCTCGTTGAAAAAAACGAGAGCTACGTCGTTCCGACGCAAACCAACGGAATCCAGGTTTTCAGAGCACATGTTGGATCCCGGCCTGCGCCGGGATGACGGATTCTGTAAGGTCATTTTTCGATTCATCGTGACCGCCCTCCGGAACCGCGATCAGGGCTTGGCGATGCGCCAGACGTTATTGACGCCGTCCCCGGTCTTGTCGCCCGGCTTCTGGTCCTTGACCCAATAGTAGAGCGGCTTGCCCTTGTATGCCCATTGCTTGCTGCCGTCGTCGCGCGTGATGATGCTGTAGTCGCCGCTGGCCGTGTCGCCCGCCTTGGCCATCAAGGGAGGCCAGTTGGTGGCGCAGGGGCCGTTGCATACGCTCTTGCCGCTGCCGGCAGCATCGCGGTCGAAGGTGTAGAGGGTCATGCCGTTGGCGCCGGTGAGCATGCCTTCGGAAACCATGGTCGGGCGGGTGCCATAAGTGGAACAGGCGGCAAGGGAGGCGGAAAACACGGTGACGCAGGCGAATGTGCGGATATTCATGGCGATCTCCAGTGAAAGTGGGGGGGCTTGCACCTGCGTTAACGTGTTGCAGTCCGGTTTTATTCCCGGATGTCGACAATTTTTGTCGGATATTGACGATACGGGGGATTCGATAGCCGTCGGGCGGTTTCGTTCCCGTCGGGCAGCGGTTCAGCCGCGCGCTTGGGTACGCGGTGCGTGCAGCCACTTTTCGGCAAACGCGGCGGCCGGCTCCGGTCGGCCGAAATAGTAGCCTTGCACTTCGTCGCACCCGAGCGCCAGGAGTGCGTCGGCCTGGGCTTGGGTCTCTACGCCCTCGGCAATGGTGCGCATGCCCAATGTCTTGCCCATGGCGATGATGGTGGCGACGATGGTGTGGTCATTGATGTCGTCAACCATGTCCTGCACGAATGACTTGTCGATCTTCAGTTTTCGTGCGGGCAGACGCTTCAGATAGGCAAGGGAGGAATAACCAGTGCCGAAATCATCGATGGCCAGCGAAAACCCCACGGAATTCAACTGGGTGAACATGTCGATGGACTGCTCGATGTTTTTCATCATGCCGCTTTCGGTGAGTTCCAGTTCGAAGAGCCTGGGCTCGAGCCCTCCGGAGCGGACGATTTCGTTGATCTGATCCGGGAACGAGGTATCCTCGATCTGCTGCGCGGCGATGTTGATGGACAGCCGTCCGGAAAAATGCAGACCGGCATCCCGCCAGGCCAGAATCTGCCGGCAGGCTTCCTTCAGCACCCAGTTGCCGATCAGGGTCATCATGCCCCGCGACTCCGCCACCGGGATGAAGGCGACCGGGCTGACCGATCCGAGCGTCGGATGCGTCCAGCGCATCAGCGCTTCGGCGCCAAGCAGCCGGCCGCCATGAAGGTCGAACAGCGGCTGGTAGAAAAGCGACAATTCCTCGGGGCGATGGCGCAGGGCCTCCTTCAGGTCGCGCGCCAGCGTGAGGCTTTCGGCGACGCCGGAACTCATTTCCGGGGCGTAATGCATGTATCCGCGACCTCTGGATTTGGCCCGGTACATGGCGATGTCAGCATGGCGCAATAGTGTGTCGGGTGTATCGCCGTCCGTCGGAAAATGCGAGATGCCAATACTGACTCCCAGAGCGAAGGAATGGTTGCCGACCTCAATTCGGCTTGTCAGCGTGCCGATGATGCGTTCGGCGATGATAGCCGCTGCTGTGGGATCGACTATGGGGGCCAGGACAGCGAATTCGTCACCGCCCAGTCGTGCCAGGATTTCGCCATCGCGTAACACGCCGTTGAAGCGCTTTGCCACTTCGCGGAGAACGTCGTCGCCGACCGTATGGCCTTGGGTATCGTTGATCTCCTTGAAGCGGTCGAGGTCAAGATAGAGCACGGCAATGCTCTGTTTTTTTTCCTGCGCCCAATGGAGGGCCTGGCGCAGACGATCGAGGAACATGGAACGGTTGAACAGCCCGGTGAGCGCGTCGTGCAGGGCCAGCTCTTTCAGCGCGAGGACCGACCGCTTGCGTTGCGTGACGTCCTGGATGCTGCACTGGATGAGCAATCGCCCAGCCTTGTGGAACGGCATCAGATGCACTTCTCCGTCCCATTCAGTACCGTTGGGACGCCGGTGATGCCATTCGCGGATGGTGGCTCCATGCTCGAGTGCCGCCTTGATGGCTTCGGCGGCGGCAGCCTCGGAAGGCGTCCCGTCGTACTGGCGGGGAGGGGATAGTTCTTCGGGTTTTGTTCCGATTACGGCATCCCTGCCGGGCAAGCCCAAAAGTCTTGCGGCGGCGGGGTTGCAATCAACGAAGCGCCCAGAATCCGGGTCGAGAATCAGCAGCGGTATACGCGAGTCGGCATATAACACCTTGTTGTATTCCTCGCTCTCCCGGATTTTTTGCTCGGCAGTGGAAAGCGCATCGATTTGGGAACGCAGGCGGGCCTCCTGGCTGGAGATTTTCTGTTGGTGGCGCAGCAGCAGGTCGCGCATGCGTTCCTGGGCAGCGGCAAGTTTTCCGATCTCGACGATTTCTGTTTCCGGCATTGCGGTGTGCGAAAAATCGAGCTGTCCGGTTTTTTCGCTCACGGCCGCCAATGATTCCAGCGGTTGCGCGATCCGGCGGGCCTGAAGCGTGGCGAACAGGGCCACAAGCAGGAGCAGCATGGCCAATGCCACAGCCATCGGCAACAGAATGGGTTGCCAGTCCGGGAAAAAATCCGCCGCTGGCGCCAGTGTCACCACCCAGAGCCTTTGCTCGCCGAGCATGTACGGATGCGTGCGGGATAACCAGGTCGTGCCGTTGACACTGAAGGAGCGAATCTCCTCGCGATTGTGGTCTTGTGCTTGCTTGGTGGCGGCGGATACCTGGACAAGACCGAGTTCTCGGGCCGGACTCAGTATCTTGCCCATCCAGTCCGCCTTCGTCGTTCCGCCGGGAGGAGTCGGAAGTGCAAGGACGCGCTGGTCTTCCGTGAGGACGAGGGCGATGCCGCTTTTCCCGAGACGCGCTTCCATGGTCGTCAGCGACAGGTCGCGCAGCATCAGGTCGATGCCAACCACGAATTGGCGGCCGTCGGTCAGCGGAAAACCGATCGACGCCGTGATGCCAGGATCGCCCGTCGTGAAGAACGTGTAGGGGGCAGTCCAGTGAACCTTGAAGGGCTCCTTCGCGGCAATCTTGTACCAGGAGCGCTGGCGCGGGTCGTACTCGACGATCTTTCGGTATTGTTTCTCCTCGCCGTCCGCTTCGTGCTCGACGAACAGGTGCGTGTTTCCCCAGCGGGGCAGGTCAGTCATGCGATTGCGCCAACCGCCCTCGGCGCGCTGCATGAGCATCCATCCTTCGCCCGTCGAGGTTCCGGCAACGACCGACGTGGCCTGCGGCAATGTCTCGAGGATGGGCATGAAGATCCGGTTGAACCGAGAGGGGGCGTCAGTCGGCGGAGGGGCGCTACCGACCCATTCCCGGCTCATTCCGAGGACGTATTGCGCTGGCTGAAAAACGCTGTCGAGACTGGATTCGACACGGGTTGCCGCTTCGGAGAAATGGGCTTCGGCAATGCGCTCTACCAGGGGCTGCATGCCAAAATGAAAGAAAACCAAACCCGCCAGCACTACGGCGCCGGTGACGAGCATCCCTACACGCACGAGCAGGCTACGTCGAAGCGGAATTGGGACCCTGGCGGTCTTGTCCATCGCATTCACTTAACCAATATACATGATTTCGTGAATGTTTCTTTACCGAAAAGCACTGAGTGAGCACCAGGTGGCGCTCGCTAGCGGCCGGCGTACTATTGCTTCGGCCCGATGACGCAGAGAGTTCCCGTCATACCGGCGGAGGCCGGCATCCAGTGTCGGAGAGCAATCGCCGACAGGACCCCGGCCTTCGCCGGGGTGACGCGTTCAAACATCATTGTGCTGCATCAACAAACGGACAAGCCAATCCGGCAGTGACGGGGTTCGCGTGGGGCTCGATGGGTTACCCCCTATGCGGTAGTCAGCGGGTGAATTGATGGTGTCAGCGGTGGCGGCTTCCGTTGCGATGCGATGAACCTCCGGGTTTCGCGGTGGGTGCGGGAGTTCGCGGTGCGCTGCTGCGGGACGAATTCCCCGATCGACCGCCTGACGGACGTTGCCCACCACGGGCTCCGGCCGAACGCATCTGGATGGGTTCGGCACGAATCCGCGGGTCCGGTTCGTAACCCGGATGGTCGACGACGTCGATCGGTTTCTTGATCAGGCGTTCGATGTCCTTCAACAGCTTGTGCTCATCGACGCAGACCAGCGAGACGGCGGCACCTTCCGAGCCGGCGCGGCCGGTGCGGCCGATGCGGTGGACGTAGTCCTCGGCGACATTCGGCAACTCGTAATTGACGACATGCGGCAATTCGTCGATGTCGATGCCGCGTGCCGCGATGTCGGTAGCGACCAGCACATGCAGCTTGCCGTTCTTGAAATTATCCAGCGCCCGCGTGCGGGCGTTCTGGCTCTTGTTGCCGTGAATGGCATCGGCTTCGATGCCGGCCTTGAGCAG
>CAZCJW010000065.1:0-14137 GCA_964499185.1 uncultured Propionivibrio sp.
GCATATCGCCCGCGAGTCGCGTGCACATTCGTCACTGCTCAAGGCCATGCGGCGAGCAATGGCCTGACGGCGCAATTCGCGCCGCCATGTGATGGGCGACGACCGCTCGTCCGCATTTTTATTGTGCGCTCCGGGCGTCGGGTCGGTACGCATGTGATATGCTGAAAACCAGTAATTACGGGTTTTCCAGCTTATCATGAAGTTCCGTCTCGCCGTCTTTCTGCACCTGCTGTCCCTCCTGGCTGTTCACTTCCCGGTTTCCGCTGCACCCTCCGACGACGTGTTCCTTGCCGCACGCGACGCCGCGCGCGCGGGTGACCGTGTCCGGATCGAACGCTTGGCGAGCGAACTGCGGGGTCATGAACTGGCCTCTTACGTCGAATACTGGCGACTGCTACCCGAACTGAAAAACGATATCGATCCCGAGACGATTCGTTCTTTTCTAGCACGCAATGAAGGAATGTATATCGCCGAGAAGATGCGCGGCGACTGGCTTAAGCAACTGGGCAAACAGCAGCAATGGACAATCTTCGATGTCGAATATCCGGCACTGGTACAGCCGGACCGGGAACTCTCATGCTATGCGTTGCAAAGCCGTCGATTGCGGGGAGACGCCCGCATGCTCGACGACGCCATGCCGCTGTGGCTAAACCTGATCGAGCCACCGGAATCCTGTTATCCGGTGCTCGAAGCATTGATTCTCGAGAAACGTGTTTTGGCTGATGATGTCTGGGCACGCATCCGCCGACAGGTGGAAGCAGGCCGCCTGGCGGGCGCGCGCTACAGCATGAATTACCTGCCGCAAAGCCAGACGCCGGATGCAAAAACGGCGAAAGCGGTGACCGACTCGCCGATGCCGTGGCTGGTCAAGACACCTTTTACCAACAGCCGCATGCACCGTGAGTTGGCAGCGCTGGCCGTCGGACGCATCGCCCGCAGCGATCCGCGCATGGCTGCGGAGCAGTTGGAAAAGATCGAGGCCCGCCTACAAGCGGGCGAAAAAGGCTGGGCATGGAGCCAGATCGGCTTTCAGGCCGCGCAGAAGCACATGGCCGAGGCACTCGACTGGTTCAGAAAAGCCGGTGATGTACCCATGTCCGACGAAGTGGCGCAATGGAAGGTGAGGGCGGCATTGCGTGCTCAGGACTGGGGCACCGTCCGTTCGACCATTGAGAAAATGCCAGCCGCGCTGGCCGAACAACCGACCTGGACCTACTGGCTGGGACGCGCCTATCGTGCCGGAGGCCGCATGGAAGAGGCCAATGCACTGTTTGCCAAGGTGGCCGGGCAACCGCATTTTTATGGCAACCTGGCCGACGAGGAACTCGGCCGGGCGATCGCCCCGCCGGCCAAGGCCGTGCCGCCAACGCCCGAGGAAATCTCACGCATCGAGTCCAGTGTGACGGTTCGGCGCGCGCTGGCGTTGTTCCGGGTGAACATGCGCACGGAAGGCGTCCGCGAATGGAACTGGGCGTTGCGCGGCATGAACGACCGCGACCTGCTAGCGGCTTCCTCGGTGGCCCATCGCGCCGACATCTACGACCGGGCCATCGCTGCCGCCGACCGCACGCGGGAGGAGCATGACTATTCGTTGCGTTACCTGTCGCCCTACAGCGAGCAGGTACGGCCGGCCGCCCGAAACCAGTCGCTGGACGATGCCTGGGTCTATGGGCTGATGCGCCAGGAGAGCCGTTTTGTATCGGATGCACGCTCGTCCGTGGGAGCCTCCGGACTGATGCAGCTGATGCCGGCGACCGCGCGCTGGGTAGCCAACAAGATCGGGCTGAAAAATTTCCGGCCCGGACAGGTCAACGACACCGAGACTAACCTCCTGCTCGGCACAAGCTACATGCGCATGGTCATGGAGAGCTTGGACAATCATCCGGTACTGGCCTCTGCTGCCTACAACGCCGGCCCGGGGCGAGCACGCCGCTGGCAGGCCGACTATCCGCTCGAAGGGGCGGTTTACGCCGAGACAATCCCGTTCAACGAAACGCGCGATTACGTCAAGAAGGTGATGAGCAACGCGGTCTACTATTCAGCGTTGTTCAATGGACAACCGCAGTCGATCAAGAGCCGCCTGGGCACCATCGCACCGCGGGTGGCCGACACAAAGGCGGGGGAATTGCCGTAGAATCGGCCGTCTTGTTTCCCGTTCGCAGAAGGTCATCATGCCTGGAAAAGTGGTGTTGCTTGGAGGCGGCGGATTCGTTGGCAGCTGCATCGCCAGCCGGCTTTCCGGTCGCGGTTTCGATATCACCGTACCCACCCGGCGGCGGGACAGCCGCAAGGAGTTGGCGATGCTGCCGGGCGTGCGGTTGGTGGCGGCGAATATCCATGATCCGCTCGACTTGGAGGACCTGTTCAGCGGTGCCGACGCGGTAATCAATCTGGTCGGGATCCTGCATGACAGCGATTCCAGCCAGCCTTACGGCCGGCGCTTCGCGGCGGCGCATGTCGAATTGCCCCGGAAGATCGTGGCGGCGATGCGGGCAACAGGGGTACCCCGACTGTTGCACATGAGCGCGCTCAAGGCGGCAATTGATGCCCCGTCCGCCTATTTGCGCTCCAAGGCGGCAGGCGAAGCGGTCGTTCTCGGTGCAGGGGACGGAATCGACGTGACGGTTTTCCGGCCGTCGGTCATCTTCGGTCCGGACGATGTCTTCCTGAACACCTTTGCCTCGTTGCTAAAGGCGTTTCCGGTTCTACCAATCGCTGGGGGCAAGACACGTTTTCAGCCGGTGTATGTCGGCGATGTTGCCGAGGCATTCGTTCGAGCGCTCTCGGATCGCTCAACGATCGGAAAAACCTACGAGCTTTGCGGCCCCGCGGTGTTCACCCTGAAGGAACTGGTGGAATACACTGGCAGACTGATCGGCCATCCGCGCCCGGTGATCGACCTGCCCGGTCCGCTGGCCAAACTCCAGGCTTGCCTGCTGGGCCTGTTGCCCAATCCGCCAATGTCGCCGGACAACCTGCGTTCCTTGCAGGTGGACAGCGTCACCGACGGAAAACTCGATTTTCCCGGCTGGCAACCGCAGTCGCTGGCCGCCGTTGCCCCGACTTATCTTACGCATATCAGCGCCCGATCGCGGCTCGACGAATTGCGTCGCCGCACTTCCCGTTAACCCTTGTTGGAGAATTTTCTTGTCATGCTGAAACTCATTATTGGCGACCGTAATTTTTCGTCGTGGAGCCTGCGTCCCTGGCTGGCCATGAAGCAGGCCGGCCTGCCTTTTGAGGAAACCCTGATCCCCTTGCGCAGCTCCACGACCAAGGCGGAAATCCTGAAGTACTCGCCATCCGGCAAGGTGCCGTGCCTGATCGACGGCGAGACCGTGGTCTGGGACTCACTGGCGATCTGCGAGTACCTGGCGGAAAAGGCATCGTCGCTGTGGCCGTCGGAGCGCAAGGCACGTGCCCAGGCGCGCTCGGTTTCCGCCGAGATGCACTCCGGATTCATGGCCTTGCGACAAGGGATGCCGCTGGACGTTCGCGCCTCGCAGCCGTTCCGCCAGCCGTCGGTGGATGTGACCGCTGACATCGCCCGCATCATCGCCATATGGGAAGATTGCCGCCAACGCTACGGACGCAAGGGGCCTTTCCTGTTTGGCCATTTCACCATTGCCGACGCCATGTACGCGCCGGTCGTCTGGCGCTTCCTGACCTATCACGTTGAACTCCCTGAAGCATCGCGCAGATGGGTGGAAACGATGGCGGCGCTGCCGGCTATGCAGGAGTGGCGCAATGGCGCCATTGCTGAGGCGGATTGAGCAGAACCCTGCCTCGCCATGCAGATATTCACCGTAGGCGGGGCGGTCCGCGATGAGTTGCTGGGGCTCCCGGTGCAGGATCGGGACTTCGTCGTTGTCGGCGCGTCACCGGAGGAAATGCTGGCACGCGGCTTCCGCCCCGTGGGCAAGGATTTCCCGGTGTTCCTGCACCCCCGCACCCATGAGGAGTATGCGCTCGCTCGCACCGAGCGCAAGGCCGGGCACGGTTACAAGGGGTTCGCTTTTCACGCTTCTCCGGACGTGACGCTGGAAGAGGACCTGGCGCGCCGCGACCTGACCATCAATGCCATCGCGCGCGGCGAAGACGGTTCGCTGATCGATCCTTTCCGTGGCGTGGCCGACATCGGTAATCGCGTACTGCGCCACGTCGGTCCGGCTTTCGTCGAGGATCCGGTGCGAATTCTCCGCGTGGCGCGTTTCGCCGCACGCTTCGCCGATTTCACGATTGCGGCGGAAACCCTCGGCCTGATGCGCCAGATGGTCGAATCCGGCGAGGTCGACCATCTTGTTGCCGAACGCGTCTGGCAAGAACTGGCCAAAGGGCTGATGGAAAATTCTCCGTCGCGGATGATTCGGGTACTGCACGACTGCGGCGCGCTAGCGCGGATCATTCCGGCGCTGGACAGGCTGTTCGGCGTTCCTCAGCGGGCCGACTATCACCCCGAGATCGATACCGGCGTCCACGTATTGATGGCACTTGACCGCTCGGCGCAGGAAGACTTGGCCTTGCCGGTGCGATTCTCCGTACTGCTGCACGACCTCGGCAAGGGACTGACACCGGTTTCCGACCTTCCCCGCCATCCCGGGCATGAAGCGCGCAGTGTAAGGCTTGTGGAGGAAGTGTGCGCTTACCTGAAAGCGCCGACCGAGTGCCGCGACCTGGCCCTGCTGGTTGCGCGTTACCACGGCGATATCCGGCGCGGACCCGAGATGCGCACTTCGACCATCGTGCGACTGCTCGAGCGGACGGACGCCTTTCGGCGTCCACAACGATTCCGGCAGCTTCTCGAAGCCTGCGACTGCGATTTTCACGGGCGGCTGGGTTGGGAGGACAAGCCGATTCCGTCGCCAGACCTTTTCCTGAAGGCGCTGGAGGCCGCGAAATCGGTCGATGCAGGGGGCATCGCAAGCGCTTGCAGCAGCAAGGCAGAGATTCCCGAACGTTTGCACGCCGCTCGCGTGGCCGCTGTAGATGCGAGCCTGGCACGATAGGGCTAAACGCGATGGGAAGCCACCTGGCCTTCCCTCTGCGTCTTCGCGCGGACAATAAGCCATATCCCCAACCAATCGGTGGACGAACCAGCGACCGTGCTGTCAGGCACGCTGCAGCAGCCTCTGCGCGACCGCCTCATCGGTGACGAGGTTGTTGACGTAACCCGACGTCAGGATAGCCTTGATGACCTCGGCCTTGTAGAGACCGCCAGAAATCAGAATACTGTTCGGGATGGCCTTCAGGTCGGCTGGCGACATGGCGATGACCGTCTGGTTCAGTTCGTGGTCGACAGGAACGCCTTCCGCGTCAAGAAACGTTCCCAGGATTTCCCCGATGGCGCCACATTTCCGGAGTTCCGGCAGGCGCTGGCGCACGGTGTTGATCGTTGTCAGAGGGGTTTTCGACGTGAGGTCGCCGCATGAGACGACCGCAAGGTTGGAACGGCGGGCGCGTTCCATGACTTCGCTGACGCCGCTGTGCTGAAGGAGGACCCCGCGGCTTTCCACGCTCGGGCAATAGACCGGCGCGGTGATGTAGTAGCACTCGGCGCCGAGTGTCTTGGCGAATTCGGTGGACACGCCGAAGGTGTTGGTTTCCGACCCGCGCGTCAAACCGCCCATCAGCGAGACGACCGCGCTGTCGCGCAGCTTGCGCTGGCGCAGTTGCTTGATGCTGTTGATCAGCGTTCTTCCCCACCCGACCGAGATGCACTGGTCGTCCGAGAGCATGGGGTCGAGCAACGCGGCGCCGGCCTCGCCGAGCATGCGCCGCTGCTGCTCATCGTCGTCCGACGCGGGGACGACCGAAACCGACTTGAGTCCGTAGGCATCGCGCAGCTTCTCTTCCAGTTCGACGCAACTGGCCAGCGGCAGGCGAATGTCGATGACGACCGAACCGTCCGTGCGCAACTGGCCGGCAATCTTGTTGACCCGCGCCCGGGCAATGCCGAGGCGATCGGAGATTTCCTGCTGGGTCAGTCCGGCGACGAAGTAGTACCAGGCAATCCGGGCACGCAGTTGCTCGCCTGCAAGGGCGTTGGATTCGACAGTGCTCATCTTTGGTATTTCCATGGGTGGAAGTCGGCGAATGCGGCATTAAACAACTTGCCAGAGAAAAAATAAACCGCCTGATGACGCGATTATCCAATAAATCGACAAATGTTGTATCGAAAATACAAAAGTATTATACTGCCGTACGGCTTACCAATATAACCCATTGGCATTAAGGAATAGACATGATGAGAATTGCGATTGCCGGCGACAGCGTCGGAGTATCCCTGGTTGATGTTCTGGTTCCTCACCTGAAAGGGCTCAAGGATGTCGAAGTGACGGACATGAGCAAGTCGCCGACGGGAGAGACCGGGGAATACTACGCGAACATCGCCGAGCGCGTGGCCTTGGCCATCCTGGCCGGCCAGTTCGACCGCGGCATCCTGGCCTGTGGCACCGGCATCGGTGTGGCCATGTCGGCCAACAAGGTCCCGGGCATCCGCGCGGCACAGACCCACGATACGTTCTCGGCCGAGCGTGCGGCCAAGAGCAACAACGCGCACATCATCACCTTCGGGGCGCGCGTGATCGGGCCGGAATTGGCCAAGACCATCGTCAACGCCTGGCTGGCTTCGGAATTCGATCCGCAAGGTCCGTCGGCCGGCAACGTCGCGGCAGTCAACGAACTCGACCAGAAGTACCGCAAATAGTCGCTGACAGGTGAGCCAAGGGGGCAGCGGACGCGATATCCGTTCCGCGATCACCGGATCCAATCATTCCGAAAGACACGCGGGGAAACCTTTTACATGCGCAGACTGGTAGCAGGAACAGGCTGGAAAATGAACAACGGTATGGCGGACTCGATTCGCTATGCCGAGGAACTCAGGGCGCGAATCGCGCTTATCGACACGTCGGCCATCGATATCTACGTATTACCCCCCTTTACCTCGCTGGCTACGGCCGCCAATGCTCTAGCCGGTTCGCCGGTGGCGGTCGGCGGGCAGAACATGCACTGGGAGGACTCTGGCAGCTGGACAGGCGAGATCTCGGCGTCGATGCTGCTTGAGGCCGGCTGTCGTTACGTCGAACTGGCGCATTCGGAGCGCCTGCAACATTTCGGGGAAACTTACGAGGCGGTGCGGCGAAAAGTCGACAAGGCCATGAGCGTGGGTTTGATCCCCATCGTCTGCCTCGGCGAAACCGCGCAGGAAAAAGCCGACGGGCGTTCCGACGAGGTGCTGGCCGATCAGGTGCTGACCTCGATCGACGGACAACCGGACGAACGCATTCCGGAAATTATCCTGGCCTACGAACCGCGCTGGGCCATCGGTGCGGCGGAAGCGGCTTCTCCCGATTATGTCGAGGAACGGCACCGTGCCTTGCGGTTGATCCTGCGCAGGCATTGCGGCGAGGAAATCGCCGAACGGACGCGGATTATCTACGGCGGTTCGGTGACCCCGGAAAACGGCCGGGACATTCTCGATATCAAGGATGTGGATGGATTGTTCGTCGGGCGCGCGGCGTGGAAACCCGAGGGTTTTGCGCGCATCGTCGAACTGGTAAGTGACGCAGCGAAGAGAAAACAGGCGGTTTGAGCGCTAGAACAGCCGCTTCGGTAACGAAATCACGTTGAATTGGAGAAGAGCGATGTCGGAAGTCAAACAAGCAGGATGCTGTGAAACGAAGTGGAACCGCGACAACTGGCCGATCGCGGCAGCGATGAACGGTTTCTCCGGGGTGCTGCCCGACGGCAGCCTGGTCCAGGACCAGCCGGCCGACCATTGGGCGGAAACGCTGCAACAGGTGGTCGATGCCGGGTTCACCGAATTCGACCCGAGCGACAGCTGGGTGCGCGTCGCCGATCTCTCGCCGAGCCGGTTGCGTGACTTCATGTACGTCGTCAAGACAGTGGGGCTGACCATCCCGGCCATCTCCACGACGCGCAAGGCCAGCGTCATCGACCCGGTCCATGCCGACGCCTACCTCGCCTACAACCACCGTGTCATCGACGCGGCCGCCGAGATCGGCGCCAAGGCCGTCTCCTTCGGCCTGTTCGGCGAGTTCACCGAAGAGCAGAAGAAGCATCTCTGGTTCTGGACCGCGCAAGGCGTCACCAACCCGGATGACCCGGCGATCTACCAGAAGGCCGTCAGCCGCATCCGCGAGCTGGGCAAGCACGCCGCGGAACTGGGCATCGAGGTCTCGCTGGAAATGTACGAAGACACCTACATCGGTACCGCCGACGGCGCGGTGAAATTCGTCAACGACGTCGATGTGCCGGCGGTCGGCATCAACGCCGACATTGGGAATCTGGTACGCCTGCACCGGCCGGTCGAGCACTGGGCGTCGATGATCGACAAGATCGTGCCCTTCGCCAAGTACTGGCACGTCAAGAACTACATGCGCATCGAGGACCCGGCGCAGAACCTGATCTGCTCGTACCCGACCTCGCTGGCGCTCGGCATCATCAACTACCGCGTGGCCATCCAGAAGGCCCTCGCGCACGGCTTCAAGAGCGCCTTCCTGTGCGAGCACTACGGCGGTGACGGACTCTCCGTGTGCGCCATGAACCGCGACTATCTCCGTACCATCCTGCCACGCTAAACCGACCAGGAGTCAGACATGACCTGCGTATACGACAACCCTGAAGAATTTGCCAAGACCGCCCTCGCCGGCTTTGCCTCCGTCTATTCCCGCACCGTGCGCCCTGTGATCGGTGGCGTCGTGCGTTCGACCGCCACGCCGGAAGGCAAGGTCGCGGTCGTTGTCGGCGGCGGCTCCGGCCACTACCCGGCCTTTGCCGGCTTCGTCGGGCCGGGCCTGGCCGACGCGGCGGTCGCCGGTGACGTCTTCGCCTCGCCCTCGACGCATCTCGTGGCCAACGTCTGCCGCAAGGCCAATCGTGGTGGCGGCATCCTGCTCGGCTTTGGTAAGTACGCCGGCGACGTGCTCAACTTCGGCCTTGCTGCCGAACGCCTCATCTCCGAAGGTATCGACGTGCGCGTCCTGCCGGTGACCGATGACGTGGCCAGCGCCCCGGCCGAGAAGGCCAACGAGCGGCGCGGCGTGGCCGGCGACCTGACCGTGTTCAAGATCGCCGGAGCGGCCGCCGAAGCCGGCATGAAGCTCGACGACGTCGAGCGCGTGGCGATCAAGGCCAACAAGAACACCGTGTCCTTCGGCGTCGCCTTCAGCGGCTGCACGCTACCCGGCGCCAAGGAACCGCTGTTCACCGTCCCGGCGCAGCGCATCGGGGTGGGCCTCGGTATCCATGGCGAACCCGGGATCAGCGAAGAAGACATGATGCCGGCCAGCGCGCTGGCCAAGATGCTGGTCGACAAGCTGGTCAAGGAAAAACCCGCCGACTGCAAGGGCCGTGTTGCGGTCATTCTCAACGGCCTGGGCTGCACCAAGTACGAAGAGCTGTTTGTCCTTTGGGTCAGCGTCGACGCCGAATTGAAGAAAGCCGGGCTCACCGCCGTCGAACCGGAAGTCGGCGAATACGTCACCAGCATGGACATGGCCGGCTGCTCGCTGACCCTGACCTGGCTCGACGAGGAACTCGAAAAGCTGTGGTGCGCCCCCTCCGACGCCCCGGTCCTGCGCCGCGGCACGATCATTCCGACGCAACCGGCTCCGGCTTTCGTCGACGAGGAAGAAGTGCTCAAGTTCGGCCCGGCCTCGGCGGTTTCGAAGGACAACGGCAAGTGCATCGCCGACGTGCTGGCCAAGGTAGCTGCCGCCCTGCGCGACGCCGAGCCTGAACTGGGACGAATCGACGCGCGCGCCGGTGACGGCGATCATGGACAAGGCATGACCCGGGGTTCGGCGGCCGCGGCCGAAGCGGCGCAAAAGGCTGTCGCCGCGGGCGCCGGCGCGGCTAGCGTCCTGACTGCCGCCGCCAACGCCTGGGCCGACCGCGCAGGTGGCGCGTCCGGAGCGCTGTGGGGCTTGGCTCTGCGCATCTGGGGCACAAAACTCAGCGATGAAGCCGAGCTGACGGCGGATGCCGTCGCCCAGGGCGCGCAGGCCGGCCTGGACGCGATCATGCGCCTCGGCGGCGCGAAGGTCGGCGACAAGACATTGGTCGACTCCTTCGTTCCTTTCGCCAGCACGCTGAACGCCGAAGTCGCCAAGGGCAAATCGTTGGCGGAAGCCTGGGCGATTGCCGCCGACGTGGCCACCCAGGCCGCCGATGCTACCGCGCAGCTGACGCCAAAACTCGGGCGCGCCAAGTCGCACACGCAGCGCAGCATGGGTTATCCGGATGCTGGCGCGATCTCGCTGGCCCTTTGTGCCCGCGTCGTTGCCGAGGCCATGAAGGGCTGACGCCGCCGCGAAAACGTTCTTTGATCTCCTGACTGGGATGGTCATGGCAAGAAGACAATACCCCTCTTGCCGCGACCATCCTTCTTTTTTTCATGCCGGGAGCCGGTAGCGGCGACGGGAGATCAGTTTTAGTGCAGCGCATCAACACGCCGCAAACAGGCGCGAATCCGCTCCACCGTTTGCTCGACCGGGGCCCGCCGTGAAACCTCGAGCCCGAAACTGCGCGCAATGGCATTCACTTTCGCCGGATTGAGGGGAATGCCGCCGCGATCGATGGCCTCGATCAGTCGCCGGGCTTGCTCGATGTGGGAAAGTGGCGCACGTCTGAACCACCGTTTCCGAATCCAGTTCAGCATGGCCCCTTGTCGTTATGCTGGGACCAACAAGGGACGCATCGCTTCGGCGTCGAGCACCTGAAGGCGGCGTTCGGCAAGGTCGAACGCGCAGACGGAGTGCAAAGGGCCCGAGATGATCGAGGCCTCGTACGTCATCAGGGTAATCCGCTGCACCTCAAGCGGTATCGGCGAAAGACCCGGGCAGGCCGCCATGCGCTCGATCACCTGTGCCACCGGAACGCGCCTCCGGTAAAGACCGACGGTGACGTGCGGAACAAAGCGGAAACCCGCCCAGCCGGGCTCGTCCCCGGGAAAAGCGTGCCTGAGCCGGGCGAGACTGTTCGTGTGATCCTCCACCGGTAAATAGGGGGCCGAGGGGAAAGTGCGCGGTGCGCCGACCGTTATGCGGAACGGCGGGATTCCCGCCTGGATCAACGCATCGAGGTGATGCGCGAAATCCAGGCGGGAGTAGTCTTCTTCAAAGCCACGTTCGGGTGCCGGAAATCCGCCAATGCGCAAGGTGATGTGCGGTTGCCGGCGGCACCCCGGCAGCAACCAGTCGTCGAGCGCGTCGCGCAGCTGTTCGATTATTGCGCGCAGGCTTGCCGTATCGACATCGACGGCCCAGACCGCGTAGCGTTGGCGCCCTTTTCTCCAGTCGACAAAATCCTTTTCAACGCTGACCGAAGTCAGCGGGGCCTCGCGTTGTATCTCGGGAGGAAGGGCAAGCGTATCGTCGAAGGTCATCGCGCAGCAGTATACGGTGCCGGACCCCGCCCCGGCGCAACGGCGCGCGGCGAACTACTCCTTCGACGCGCCCAGGAACTCCGTGAAACCCAGTCCGGTCAGTTCTCGCATTGCGCGGGAAAGGTAATACATCACCAGAAACATCATTACCATCGACGGCAAGGCGATGAACGGGTAGCTGAGCAAGGTGAGCCGGCCGAGTTCCTCGTTGAACGCGGGGGTGCCGGCGGGGCTGACGACAATGTGCGTTGTCAGGAAGAAGTTGATCGCCGACGACAAGAAGAACGTGCCGCTCAGCATCCAGGTGGCACGCAACAAGCGCGCTTCGAATACCTGCGTCGCCCCATGCGCCTCCAGCCTTTCCTGTAAACGGGCCACGTCGATGACTGCCGGGTTGAGAAGAATGGCCTTGACCAGCGGATAGCGCGTGTAGGTCGAACCGAGAACGGCCAGCCCGATGAGGCCGGGGACGGCGGCTTCCTTGATCGCCAGCCACTGCGTATCCAGTTCCAGCAACCCGATTCCGCCGGTAAGAACGGTGCTGATAACGCCAAGCGTCGCAAACAGATTGACCTTCCGTCGATTCCAGAAATCGCGGATACCCCACGCCAGTGGGAAACTCAGTGCCAGCACCAGCGCGTAGGCCGCGCCCAGTTTTTCCGGCCCGGACAGCTTCATCAGGATCAACGCAGGAATGATCAGCGTGACGGTCAACTCGACCAGTTGGTTGGGTTTAGCATTCTCTGCCATGTTTGCCTGCGAATCCTTCGTTGTGTACGGTTTTCATATCGATGAAGTCGCTAGGACCTGAGGAGAAAGAGGCTAGTTCCGGCAATCGCTACGACTGTCTTTCGCCCGGAAGCCGAGCCCCAGCATCTTGCCACAAGGAATGAGCAAGGCGGTCAGCTGATCGTGCCGTCGTTCAACCACTGACTACTCCACCGAGAACCGTGGAACACTCATCACAACGGCGCAAAGCGATTGAAAATGAAGAACGACTCGGGCAACTTTACCTGACACCAACGAATGGACTCGCGACGAGCTCTGCGTAACGAAACAGAATAATGGCGATCGGGTCGGGCCGGGACTTTCTTGCTGCAACCATCCTTCTTTCCTATATTGAAGTTGTCTCTCCACGGAGAACCTCGTTCAGAAATATCCGCCAAAGCCTCAAAAGCCCAGACAGATAACGCCAAAAACCACCAGTCAGCGATAGCGCTGGTTCCCCATGCCGAGCATAGCCGCGGGTGTCGATGTTCCGATATCCGCAGAATCATTCTTGCGAAGGAGGAACCAACATGAATAGCTTTTTCAGAATTGCGTTCAGATTCTGCGCCGCATCGGTTCTGGCCGGGTTCATGGGTGCCATTGCTCCGGCGGCTGGGGCGCTGATCTGGAACGTGGACTATCTCGACCCCGTTGGCGCCGGCTTTTCCGACGGAGTGCTTGGAACACAGCGCCGCGCCACGCTGAGTTCTGTGCTTTCCTACGTATCGGGGGTCATGTCGGCCGAAAATGGAACGATTGATCTGCGCGTGGATGTGTCCCAGTCTGACGGCACCGGCTTCCTGGCCGAAGGTGGGACCTACTTCAATCCGAGTGCCCCAGCTGGATACTACAATGGCTTTGCCTACGATCATGTGCGCTCTGGAGCCGATCCGTCAGCCACGGTGCCCGATGCGAGGATTGCCGTTGATTTTGGCTATGCCTGGAATTCCGGGCTGGGAGCGCCCGCCGCCAATCAATACGATCTCTTTTCCGTGCTGCTGCACGAGATAACACACACCCTGGGCTTCAATTCCCAGGTGATGCAAGACGGAAGCAGTTTTTTCGGCTTGAAGAACCCTGGAATATTCAATGTATTCGACAGCTATCTGGCCTTGGCGGGAGGTCAAAATCTGTTCGGGCCGGGCGGGCAATACCTTGGAACAGCGAATGACCTGATCAGCGGAAACGTCGTATTCAGGAGTCCGAGCAGCGGCGACGACTTTCTTATGTATTCACCGGACCCCTTCAGTGATGGTTCGAGCCTTCAGCATTTCAGCGGCATCTCGGGGGCGGTCATGCTTCCAATTTACAGTGCCGGCAGCAGCATTCGCAGCTACTCTCCGGCGGATTGCACAGTGCTCGTCGACATCGGGTGGAAGGCCAGTTGCGGGGCCATTCCGGAGCCGTCGCCCGGATGGCTCTTGATAGTCGGGTTCGCTTTCGTGCTGGCGTCGCATCGAGAGAGGGGCAGGCGACAAGGAATTTGTGCGACAAGAAACCCATACGACCGTTCATCTCGTTAGGTAGGCTGAGGTATTTGTGTCGAAGCATGCATCAGTTCAAGAAACCGCTGCATGACCGGATTGATGTGCCGGTCGCGGTGCACCAGGCTGCCCCAGGAGGAAAGCGAATGGGTGAAGGTGTAGGGAAGAATGCGCAGCAGGTTGTGGCGAGCGAAGCGGTTGGCGACCGAGTGCGGGATGACGGCAATCATCCGGCTGTGCGCGATCAGGTCGGTGGCGGTCAGGAATGAGGAGGTTTCGACGAGACCGGGCGGTAGCGCAGCGTGATGACTACGGAATTCCTGCTCGATGATTTCGCGTAGCGGACTGCCGCGCAATTGCAGAATCCACGGGTAATCGAGCAGCGCCGAAAACTCCAGACGCCGTTTCCTCGGCGCCTGCACCAGCGGATGGTCGCAGGCGACCACCACCGACAAAGCCTCTTCCCCGATCGGTGTGA
>CAZCJW010000066.1:0-14120 GCA_964499185.1 uncultured Propionivibrio sp.
TCCCACCGGAAGCGCTGGGTATCGAGACCGAAGTCATCTTCAGCCCGATGCCGGGAGGCGCACTCACCGCCAACACCCTGATGATGCGCGAGAACAACACTTTCCACAGATACCCGGAAGTCATCAGGGCCATCGCCGAATGCGTTGCGCGCGGCGGTTTCGGCTCCTCGGTCACTCCGGTGTCGCAGTTTTACTTCCAGCAGGCCTACGCCAACGTGATGATGGGGCCATGGAAGAAAATTACAGAGGGTTACGGCAACATGGTGCTCGGCTACTTCGGCAAGACCCCGGTCGCACCGGATCCCGAGATCGTCAAGATCGCCTCCGCGCAGATGAAAAAACCGGTCTTCACCGGCGACCCCATTGCGCGTCTCGAACCGGGCATTCCGAAAGCCAGGAAGCTGCTCGAAGAGAATGGTCTACCTGTCACCGAAGAAAACATCTTCATCATCGGCGCGCTGGCCACCAAGGGCCTCGATTTCCTGAAGGGCAACTTCAAGGTTTCCCTGCCGAAGAAGAGGCCGGCCGCTGCCGTCTCCCCAGTACCTGTAGCCCCAGTCATTCCTGCTCCAGCGGCGCCGGCCCCTGTGGCAGAGCCCCCGCTGCCGCCACTGGCCGCGGGTCAGGTCAGCGTCTACAACATCAGCCTTGACGGCAAGACTTACACCTTGCAGGTCGAGTCGGTCTGAGGCGCTGATGGCCGAGAATTTGTCCCCGTGGCTTGCATACCCTGGCAGCAGGCCGAGGGCTGCCGCCACGTGCTCATCGTGTCAGCAAATCTCGAAACCAACCCGTTCGAAATCGGGTCCGGAATCCAGTATCTGTTTCAGTCGAACACGCCACGCACCATCGGTGAATATTTCGATGGCCCGGCCCGGCTTGAACCATCCCGGGGGCACCACCAGAGATTGATCGGCACCCACCGATTCGAGAGCGGGCAGCAGGAACGCGCGCTGATACAGTTCACTCGGCTCGCCCGCCAGATCGACCTGTCGCGCGCAGATGGCCAGCGGCAGGCCGGGTAGCGCCCTGATGCCGGCGATCAGCCCACCCTTGTTCTCCTGCATCAGCCAAGTGGCCTGCGCCAAGAGAAAGCGTTCGCCATCGTGCGGACAGAGAGCCAGCAACTGCCCATGCACCATTTTCCGACCACTGACACTGCGCACCAGACGGAAACCGTTCGCCGACTGGTTCACCACCTCCCATGTGTCCGTACGATAGGTTGCTGCAAGCTTTTCCTGCTGGAATTGCAGGGCTTCCTGCGGATTCTCCTGAAAACGGAAAGAGAACAGGTTCTCGAACTCGCGCCGGGAGTAGATGCGGACATTTTCCGGTTGCTGGAATTCCTTGCCCGCGATGAAGTAGTGCATTTCTTCGAAGCCGGTACAGATGCGCGTGATTCCCGAAGTGGCGTGACGACGGTACTTGCGCGCGGCGCGAGCTTGCGACCATTGGCGCGCCAGATGTTCCAGCAAGCGGGCGCATTGATGCGGCGTGCAATCATCGCCCAGGGCAAGCTGGGATGGCAGGATGCGCTGTTTCAACTGCTGCCGGATGTGGCTGATCTGAATCGCCAGCCGTGAAGTTTCGAGACGCCTGAGCTGGTCCGTGCGCAGGCACTCCGAGATCGGGCGCAGCGCCACATCCTGCATCAGGTCGATGACGAACGGAGGCAACGCTTCACCGGGGACAGCGGGGTGAATGCCGACTAGGGCCGACCAGGCCACCGCCCAGCGTCGGACCAGCGTTTGGTCACGCACTGACAGGCTGTAGCTGCCGGCCATGTCGGACAGCACGAAAGCAATGTAGGCGGCGGCACAATGCGTGTTGCAGGTGTGCGATTCGAGAATGTCCGGGATGGCGTGCGTCGAGACGTGCATCTCCTCGGACGTTCCGTAGTACCCGTGCAAGTCGAGCCACAGCCCCCAGGGCACCTCGCGACGCGCGCGCTGATGCTCGAGGATGGCCATGCCGGTGAAATGGATGCAGCGGTGCAACAGCGCGGCCAGGCGGTCGACAGGGACAGCTTCTTCATCCGACGAACTTCTTTCGGCGCAATGCGCGTAGGCCTGGGCGGCTTTCAGCCAGAGTTGGACCACCTGGCGAAAGAAGCGCTCCTCGACGTCTCCGAGCGGAATCGGCTTGTTGAGGTAGCGTTTGGCCAGTTCCTCCGCGACAAAGGTCACGGGTAAGCGTGCGTGCTCCAGGAGCCGAAAATAGGTCGACGTGTCAGGTGGCGAAACAAGCAGGCTATCGAGAAAACGGGCGAGATCACCGATTGCCAGTTGAGGATTGGCCAAGGGGATACGTGCAATGATCTCGCAGCCGGCGGAAAAATCCGGGATGCCCAAAATGATCGGAGAGGGTGTGCTCATGGCAGTACCTTGATGGGTGTGACGGCCGGATTCCTGAAACAGCGGGTCAATATTGTGTCCTTTCCTTGACGGGTCTTTCGTGTCGGCGCACGGAAGGCATTCTTACAGGGTCCAGACTACGGCCCGACCCCACTGTTTTCAAGGAAAAAAGTCACAAATTCGCTGGATTTTCGACGAAACAAGGAGTGCTTACCTTCTGGCACATCCCGCGACCAGACCAGAAACACATCTCCTTTCAGAGGTCGGTGCCTCATTTTCAGATGCAATCGCCCTGGGTGGAAAGTGCCCGTCATACCGGCAAAGGCCGGTATCCAGTATCGGAGAATAATCGCCAGCTGTACCCCGGAGTTCGTAGGGGCGACCAATGTTGACGCGCACGGAACCGAACCCGCGTCCGATTCCTGAACAAAAGTCCGTGCGAAAAAACGCAGTCCCTATGTTGAATCATTTGGCCGTTTTCGCGGACATCGGCCAGAACGGGAGGACAGTCTGGCTCGCGGAGTTCGATACGGTCACTGGTAGCCGGTCGCCCTCCGAAACGTCGGACAGGATGGCAACAATCGCAGGTAATGCAGTTGCATTGCCTTGACAAGGCGATTGCATTACCATGCAAGACATCCATCTCTTTCACTGGAGCGCGCCATGCCCGCCACACTTGAAGTCGAATCCACGTTGACCGACCGCTACCAGACCACGGTGCCGGAAACCGTGCGTCGTGCCCTTCAGCTCGGCAAGCGCGACAAGATCCACTACACCATCCACCCCAGTGGCGAGGTGGTGCTGACCCGCGCCGAGCCGTCCGAGAGCGATGACCCGGTGCTCGGACAGTTCCTAGGCTTCCTCGCCCGCGATATCGCCAGCCACCCCGAACGCCTGAGGGCCGTGGATGCTAGCCTCGTTCAACGGCTCCAGTTGCTGGTCGGCGGCGTCAAAGTCGATCTCGATGCCGCCCTCTCGGCAGACGATGAATGAGCACGGGCAAGCCTGCACCCCTGGTCATTCATGGCTGGACGGTCTTCGCCCACCCGCTGTTCCTCGCACAGATCGAGGCGCTGGCACAGCAGGTCGAGGCATTGAAGCAAAAGGACCCGGTCGGGTACATCAAGAAAAATTCCAGCAAGCGACTGGCAGCTATCACGAAGTTGGCCTTCGATGTCGTCCCGCAAGATCCGGCCCGACCGGAGTACCGCCAAGGCGGCACCCTTGGCGATGATCACAAGCACTGGTTCCGGGCGAAGTTCTTCCAGCAGTACCGGCTGTTCTTCCGCTACCACGCGCCCAGCAAAGTGATCGTGCTCGCGTGGGTCAACAACGAGGACACCAAGCGTGCCTACGAGAGCAGTGACGACGCCTACCGGGTGTTCCGCAAGATGCTGGAAAGCGGCCATCCTCCGGACGACTGGAGCCAGTTGCTGGCCGAAGCCCGGGCCGAGTGGCAGCGATTGCAGCGCTTTGCCGCTGGCATCACGCCGTAAGGCTCGGCTTATTCGGCGAGCAGTGTTGTCATGGGGTCATCAGTCTTGGTGAAGAAGATGCACTACCCTGTGATAACCGAGAGGGTGAGTGACAACTACAGCAGCACCCGCTCGATACCCCCCGAATTGACCTTCTGCACGTACTCCGCCATCCAGTTTTCACCGAGCAGGTGGCGCGCCATCTCGACGACGATATAGTCAGCCTGTGTGTCGGCGTCGCCGTTGTAGCGCGACAAGCCCTGTAGGCACGAGGGGCACGAGGTGAGGATCTTCACGTCGCCGGTGAACGGAACCCGGGTGCCATTGGCGCCCATCTCTCCGTCGGCACGCAGACGGGCGGCGCCGGTCTCGATCTCATCCTGCTTGCGGAAGCGGATCTGGGTGGACACGTCCGGGCGCGCCATGGCCAGCGTGCCGGCCTCGCCGCAGCAGCGGTCGGAAAGATCGACGCGCTGGCCCATCAGCGCGTTGGCCACCTTGATGCCGGGCATTGTCTTCATCGGCGTGTGGCAGGGATCATGGTACATGTAACGCGTTCCCGCAACGCCGTCGAGCTTCACGCCCTTCTCCAGCAGGTATTCGTGGATGTCGAGCAAACGGCAGCCGGGGAAGATCTTCTCGAACTCGTATTTCTGCAATTGATCCATGCAGGTGCCGCAGGAGACGATCACCGTGTTGATGTCGAGGTAGTTCAGCGTGTTGGCGACGCGGTGGAAGAGCACGCGGTTGTCGGTGGTGATCTTCTGCCCCTGATCGGATTCGCCGGCAGCAATCTGCGGGTAGCCGCAGCACAGGTAGCCCGGCGGCAGGACGGTCTGCGCGCCGATTTCGTAGAGCATGGCCTGGGTCGCCAGGCCGACCTGCGAGAACAGGCGTTCCGAGCCGCAGCCGGGGAAGTAGAAGACGGCGTCGCCTTCGTAATCGGGCGCGGCGACCTTCTGCGGGTCGCGGATCACCGGGACGGTCGTCTGGTCCTCGATGTCGAGCAACGCGCGCGAGGTGCGCTTGGGCAAGCCACCAGGCATCGGCTTGTTGACGAAATGGATGACCTGCGCGCGCAGCGTCGGCTGGCCGAGGGTGGTTGGCGGTTGCTTGATCTGCCGCTGGATCAGGCCGAACGACTTGGCCAGCTTGTGCGCGAGGCGTTGACCGGGATAGGCCAACGCGGTCATAGCCTTGCGCACCAGGCGGATGGTCCCGGCATCCTTCATGGTCAGGAAGGCCATGGCCAGTGCCTTGCCGGGAACGAACTTCTTCTTGCCCTGCTCACGCAGGAAGTTGCGCATGGCAATGGAAACGTCGCCAAAGTCGATGTCCACCGGGCAGGGGTTGAAGCACTTGTGGCAGACCGTGCAGTGGTCGGCGACGTCGTTGAACTCGTCGAAGTGCTTCAGCGAGACGCCGCGTCGCGTCTGTTCTTCATACAGAAACGCCTCGATCAGCAGCGAGGTGCTGAGGATCTTGTTGCGCGGCGAGTAGAGCAGGTTGGCGCGCGGCACGTGTGTCGAGCACACCGGCTTGCACTTGCCGCAGCGCAGGCAGTCCTTGACCATCGTCGAGATGCGGCCGATCTCGGACTGTTCGAGGATCAGCGATTCGGCGCCGAGCAGCGAGAACGACGGCGTGTAGGCGCCGCGCAAATCGCTGCCGGTCATCAGCTTGCCGCGATTGAAGTGTCCATTCGGGTCGATGCGTTGCTTGTACTCGCGGAACGGGCGGATTTCTTCTTCGGTCAGGAACTCCAGTTTGGTGATGCCGATGCCGTGTTCGCCGGAGATCACGCCGTCGAGCGAACGCGCCAGATGCATGATGCGTTCTACGGCGCGGTTGCCGGCCTGCAGCATCGCGTAGTCGTCGGAGTTGACCGGGATGTTGGTGTGCACGTTGCCGTCGCCGGCGTGCATGTGCAGGGCGACGAAGACGCGGCTGCGCAGCGTCTGCTTGTGGATGGCGTCGAGGCGCTCCAGCACTGGCTGGAACAGCTTGCCGTCGAAGATCGTCTCCAGCTGCGGGCGGAGTTCGTTCTTCCACGACACGCGCAGCGAGTAGTCCTGCAGACGGTGGAACAACGTGGGGGCGGGCGCCTTGTTGGTCAGTTTGCCGGCCTGAACACCGTATTCGGCGAATCGTCCCTCGGCGGCGGCCAGCGGCAAATCAAGGTGGTCGAGCAGCCATTGCCAGCGCGTGCGCACAGCGGCGACCGCGTCGAGCGCGCCCTGCCGGCAGTCGCCGATCAGCACGTCGGCGTCGATCGTCGCGTCGGTGTTGCGCAGCGGCAGGTCGCCTTTGAGGAAGGACGTCAGGTTGTCGCACAGCGCCAGTTTGTTCTGAATCGACAGCTCGATGTTGATGCGCTCGACGCCGTCGCAGTAGTCGCCCATGCGCGGTAGCGGGATGACCACGTCCTCGTTCAGCTTGAAGGCATTGGTGTGCTTGGAGATGGCGGCGGTACGCGAACGGTCGAGCCAGTACTTCTTGCGCGTGTCGGCGTCGACGGCGATGAAGCCCTCCGCCGAGCGCAGGTTGCACAGGCGCACCATTTCGGAGGCGGCGGCCATCACCGCCTTCTCGTCGTGGCCGACGACGTCGCCGATCAGCACCATCTTCGGGCGCCCATGACGTTTGGCCTTGGCGTTGTAGCCGATGGCTTTCACATAGCGTTCGTCGAGGTGTTCGAGGCCGGCGAGCTGCACGCCGGCGGCGTGGCCGGCACCGCCCGGCTTGAAGTAGTCGGTGATCTCGACGATCGCCGGTACCGCCTCGCGTACCTGCCCGAAGAATTCGAGACAGACGGTGCGCACGTGCGGCGGCATCTTGTGCAGCACCCAGCGCGCAGCGACGATCAGGCCGTCGGTGCCTTCCTTCTGCACGCCGGGCAGGCCGGCGAGGAACTTGTCGGTAACGTCCTTGCCGAGGCCAGTCTTGCGGAAGGTGCTGCCTGGAATTTCGAGCAACTCGGGCGTGCCGCGCAGGGTGACGCCATCTTTTTCGAAGCGGCGGATCTCGAAGCGGGCGACCGGCTGCTCGTGGATCTTGCCGAAGTTGTGGTCGAGGCGGGTGACTTCCATCGGCAGCCCGTCGACGTCGACCATCTTCCACCACGCCAGGTTGTCGAGCGCGGTGCCCCATAGTACGGCCTTCTTGCCACCGGCATTCATCGCGATGTTGCCGCCGACACACGAGGCGCTGGCCGAGGTCGGATCGACGGCGAAGACGAGGCCCGCTGCCGCCGCGGTGTCAGCCACCCGGTCGGTGACCACGCCGGCGCCGGTGCGCACGGTCGCATACGGGCGGTTGCAGCCGGGCAGGGTGAGTTCTTCCACCGGCCCGATGTCGATCAGCTTCTCGGTGTTGATGACGACGGACTTGGGCGTCAGCGGCACGGCGCTGCCGGTGTAGCCGGTGCCGCCGCCGCGCGGAATGATGGTCAGCCCGAGTTCAATGCAGTCGCGCACCAGCGCCGCGATTTCGTCCTCGGTATCGGGATAGAGCACGACGAACGGATATTCGACGCGCCAGTCGGTCGCGTCGGTGACGTGCGAGACGCGGGCCAGACCGTCGAAGGCGATGTTGTCCTTGCGCGTGTGGCGCGACAGCGTTTTCAGCACACGCTGGCGCAGGCTCGCCGTTTCCTCGAAATGACGGGCGAAGGCATCCACGGCAGCGTGTGCCGCGCTGCACAGGTTGAACACCGTCTCGTTACCCAGGCGCCGCTTGTCGATTTCGCGCAGACGGTGGCGGAGTGCCTCGATCAGCGCGTCGCGTCGCTGGCGGTTGGCCAGCAGGTCGTCTTCCAGGTAGGGATTGCGCTGCACGACCCAGATGTCGCCCAGCACCTCGTAGAGCATCCGCGCCGAGCGGCCGGTAACCCGCTGGCTGCGCAGTTCGTCGAGGATCGCCCAATTTTCCGCGCCGAGCAGGCGGATGACGATTTCGCGGTCGGAAAAGGAAGTGTAGTTGTACGGGATTTCCCGCAGGCGAGCAGTCATGGCAGTGCAGGGGCGCGTTTCAAAAGCGGATTTTAGCCCAGAAATTCCCGCTCCCTCGCCTACTGCAACATGAACGTCTCGTACTCGAGATGGTTGAGCTTGTAGTCGAGGATGGCGAGCGCCGTCCCGAGGGTGATCAGCACGGCCAGGGTGAAGCCGTAGCCGTAAAACGCCGCGCCTAGCCACAGGGTCAGGGCGGTGAGCAAAATGTTGAGAACGAGAAACTCAGCGCAGAGGCCAAGGATGATGCGCCGTACATCGAGGTAAAAGAAGATGTTGAGCACCGAAAGCAGGACGACCTGCAGGCCGGCTCCGATGACCTGAATGTAGAGCAGCGGCAGGTAGAGTTGCGAGATACCGAGTAATTCCAGAAGGTTGGGGCCGATAACAAAGGTAATGAGCACGGCCAGCGTCTGGACCTTGGCGATCTCGCCCAGCCCTTGGCGGATCGAAAAAACCATCTCGTCGCGCATGTCCTGGATGTATTCGAGCGACCCGCCATTGCGCACGGCGTCGTAGAACTTGTCGTAGTACTCGACGAAGTCGGTTTCGATACGCACCATGAATACGGCCATGCCGGGAATGATCGACAGGTAGGCGAGAAACACCGGCAAGTCGTAGATGATCGAGGCGCGCAGCTCGCCGATGACCGGCGCGGAGGTGTCGGGAAAGAACCAGAACATGAACTTGTCGGCCCAGATGCCGAGGTTGTAGAGCACCCCGATCACCAGCAGGATCGGATACATGTTGTTGCGCCGGGCGTAATCGAAGGCAATCAGCTGCCGCGGGCGGAAGTCATGGGCGGTGAGCAGCCACATGCCGCCGAGCAGCACGCTGTGGCCGAGTACGAAGCCGCCCATCAGCCCTTCCAGGCCGAACGGGCGCAGCAGCAGCGCGGCGCACACGGTGATCGTGTAGCCGAGGGCGAACAGCCCGACGATGGCCTTGTAGCGTTTCATCCCGGACAGGAAGATGGTGACGATCCAGATGGCGCACATCAGCACGAAACCGGCCAGCATGAGCAGGCGATAGAGCACGCTGAGACCGGAAAAGAACAGGAACAGGCAGGGAATCCCGATTACCGAGGCGCCGAGCAGCACGGCCATGAGCAGGCCGTTTAGGTTAGGCATGACGATTTCGTCGCGTTTCTCGAACAGGCGGTCCGAGACGAAGCGAGTGAACGCCAGCTGGAGGCCACCGGTGAGGACCAGGCTGGTGGCGATCAGGTAGGTGACCGAGGTCTGGAACTGCGTGACCAGGATCGAGGGAACGACAACGGCGCTGCTCAAAAGGCCGATGATCAGGATACCGACGATGGACAGCACCCACGGTCCGGAGCCGATGATGCCGGCGAAGGCATAGGCCTGGAGCAGGCCGGCCAGGGTGTCCTTCTTGAGCAACTTGCGCAGCTCGAATCCGATGCCGGCCATCAGTCGCCGTCCTTGGCCGCCAGGGCCTTTTCGTAGACACGCCGGTAATGGTCGAACATCAGGTCGTCGGTGTAGTAGCGTTCGACGCGGGCGATGCCGGAACGGCTGGCGGCGTGCCAGGCGTCGCCGTCAGTCAGCAGGGCAATGGCGGCGTCGGCCAGCGCCTGCGGGTCGGCGATATTGACCACGGCGCCGGACGCGCCGAGCGCGTGGTCCTCCGGCTCCAGTCCTTCGATCAGTTGGCGGCAGGAGCCGACGTCGGTGGATATCGTCGGCACCCCGGCGGCGTAGCCCTCCAGGATGACCAGCGGCAGGGCTTCGCTGATCGAGGACAGGATGGTCAGTCCGATCTGCGGCATCAGTTCGTCGACCTTCCGGAACCCCAGGAACTTCACCTGTTGTGCGATACCCAAGCTTTCCGCGAGATTTCGGCACTCCTCGGCGTAGGCCGGGTCTTCGTCGTGCGGACCGGCGATCCAGCCTTCCGCCTCGGGCATCTGGTTGACCACCCGGCGCATGGCACGAATGAACGTCTTCACGTCCTTGATCGGCACCACGCGCCCGATCAGGCAAAGCACGGGCGGGGGATTCTCCGGGCGCAGCGCGCGCAATGGCGCAAAGCGTTGCAGGCTGATGCCGTTGGGCACGCAGAACGTCCGCTCAGGGCTGGCGCCATCAGCAATCTGGCGCAGGCGGTTGGTTTCGTACAAGGAGATGATCGGATCGGCGGCGGCGTAGCAGAAGCGGCCCATCCACTCGAAGAAGCGAATCCACATCTGCCTGAAATACGAGAGCTCCGTCGGATCGCGCTGGAAGACGTTACGGTTGTCGCGGATCCACTCGCTCTTGAACAGGTCGATCTTGCGTTCCTTGGTGTAGATGCCGTGCTCGGAGAGGATCAGCGGACGCTTGCGCGTTTGCCGCAGCAACGCGCCGAGAAAGCCGGCGTAGCCGGTCGATACACTGTGGTAGGCGCGTGCCGGAATCAACTCGTCGGCGATGCGTGCCAGTGTCCACAACGGCGCATGCATGATGCGCACAGTCCAGAAATAGTCGACGAAGGAGGGATCGGTACAGTTCCTGCGGTAACGTTCGCTGATGATCTCCCAGGCCTCCTTGGCGTGCAGGAAATCGCCGGCAGGCAGACCGCCGCCGGGCAGCAGATCACCAACGATGGCGCGGAATGCCGACAGCGCCGTACCATCGTCGGGATTGTGCAGGAAACACTCATGCAGGCGACTTGCGCGAGCAAAGGCATTGGCGTTGCCACGGCGCGGCTTGGGGTTCTTTTCTGGTGAGGCGAACTCGAATAGATAATGCGTCTCCAGATGCACGACGTTGTCCGGCAGGGGATATTTCATCTCGCCGTAGTCTTCGGCGCGGCTGCCGATGAAAACGATGGCGAATCTGATCTCCGGAAACGCGCGAATGATCTGGTCCACCCAACTCGACACACCGCCGCTGACGAACGGGAAAGTGCCTTCGAGCAGCAGGCAGATATCGGCATCATCCGCTCTCGGGAAGTTCATGTCCGGCTCCAGTAGCCAACCACCGGCTTGAGACGCGGCAGCGATTGCCAGTCGCCGAGTTCGCGCATCAGGGAAGCGGCACGCGCATAGTCGCCGAGATCGTAGGCCGCTTCGGCAAGGTACGGCACGATCCGCGACTTGGGCATGCCGAGGGACAGTGCTTGCTCATAGGCGTCGCCGGCAGCCTGGGGCTGCCCCAGCGATTGCAGCAGTCTTCCGTGGCGCAGGTGCAGTGCGGCCTCCTCGGGCGCGTGGGACAGCGCCAGGAGCGTGAAGGAAAGCGATTGTTGCAGGGCGTGGGAGCGCAGGTCGCCCTGCACCAGATCCTGATAAACCAGTTCCCAGTACAGTTCGGCCAGTTTGCGCGCGGCATCGAGTTGCTCCGGGCTGCCGGCCACTGACGATTGCAGGCGTGAGGATTCCTTGTGAATGGCTTCGTTTAGGTGCTTCTCCTTGTTGTCGAGCAGTCCGTAAGCGAGCAGGCGAATGTCTTCCGACGGATCGGAAAGCACGGTACGCAGCAACGGAGAAGCAATGTGGCCGGACAGGTTCTGCAGGGCGACCAGGGCTCGCAAACGGCCGGCGACCGGCGCCTTGGGGTTGGCCAGGAAGGCGCGCATGCCCGCCTGGCGGAAACCCTTTCCGGTCCGTTGGCGCTCGCCGATTTCCGGCAGCGCAACGGCGGAAAACGGGGTGGAGCGTTCGCGCGGCGTCATCCAGTGCAGGTAGTAGACCCCGCAGATCACGGCGACAAAACCGAGCAGCGGAACGGTAAAACCCATGCCGAACAGGAACAGCAGAACCGGGAGGCGCGGGGTGGCCAGCCTCGTGGGCAGAAGGGCCAGGGCAACCATGGCCATCAGTGCGCTGGCCGCGCCGTGGGCCGCCAGGAAGAGCAGCAGGGTGCGGTCGCTGCGGCTGCCGAGCAGCAGGCTGCTCCAGGCCGACGTTTCAAGCGCCAGGGCGTAGAAGGCGAGTTTCGGCTGGAACATGGCAGAGCGTAAAAAGGCGTTGCAGCAAGGCAGCAGGGGGCTCGTCGTCGACATGCAGGATGTGCGGGAATATTCCTGAGTGCTCGAGGGTTTCGCCGTAAACCTGGCGCACCCATTCCTCGATGCGCGCGATATAGCCCTCGGCGGCGGCTTCCCCGGCCAGCGGCATGAGCGTGACCAGAACGCGGTGGGGCGGGTTGTCGATCAGCCAATTGACATCGAGCGAGCGGCGCTGTCGGCGGAGTTGCGTGGCCAGGTCCTGCAGGCCCTCGTGCGTGCGGAATTCGAGGGCCACCAGCACGCTGCCGATCCGCGATTCCTCGCGTACCCGCCACAGGCGCTGCAGTTCGGCGGCGAAGTCGGTCGGGCAGCCGGGGACGCTTTTCTGGATCTCTGCCGCGAGTTGCTGGGTGACCAGGCCGTCGGTGTAATAGCCGAGCATCAGGTTGAGCGTTTGCAGCGTTTCTTCGTGCAAGGCAAAGAAAGGGATACGTTCAACGACGAGCAGCGCGACGCGTTCGCCGTTGAACGTAACGAGCGGCGCAGCGATGACGTAGCGCCGGGCGGCACCATCCCTGTTCGCCGAGTCGCCGATATGCGCCAGGCAGTTTTGCTCCAGGGCATGCTGCACCAGCGGATCGTCGGCACGCAGTCGCCCCTCTTCCGACAGTTGCCCGAGCGAGGCCACCGGCAGCGCGGCGAAGCCCTCGCCGGCTACGGGATAGAGCGCCGCCGCCTCGATCTGGCAATACTGCGCAAAAAGGCGCAGCAGCCGGTCGCTTCCCGGCAGCACGTGCCCCGTGCCGGCACTCGCTGCCAGTTCATGCAGGATGCCCAGCGCATCGCGCATGGCCATCGGCCGGCCGATCAGGTCCTGCTCGAGTCGGTCATGAGACAGGCGCAGCAGGTAGTACTGGTGGGTCAGGTATTCGAGACGCTGATCGAGATAGAGACCGACGCCTTCGGCACGACGGGCGCGCGCCAGCCACAGGCTGGAAAACTCGCCGGAAAGCATGATCAGGATCAATCCACCGAGGAAATTCAGCTTGGGGAATTCGCCCGGCAGCCAGCCCGAAACGTGGAAGGCGAACCAGGCGGCGACCAGCACGAAGGCCCCGGCCAGCCCGGGAAAGGGACCGTAGCGCATCGAAAGAATAACTGGGGCGAACCATATCCACGGAAAATCGGCGCGCGTCCACAACGGATCGAGCGGATTGGCCCAGATGCCGATGGCGACTGCCAGCAAAGGCAGGAAGAGCGTCTCGCCGGCGACCGCCCAGGGATTGCCAAAAGGCGTGAAATAGCGCTTCAGGCTGGCTTTCAGATGTCCTCCGTCGGCTTCTCTATCAATCCTGCCGCGCCGTGAGAGCGGACTGGATCAGGCTGCGCATGAGCTGTTGAGCGACAGCCGACAGCGCCTCGCGGCTCCATCCGCTCTTGCCGCCCGTTCCGCTCCACAGCGTTTCCCCGCTGGACACGTCGATGATCGACAGGGCAATGCCGACGGCCGGTTCGCCATCCACGCCGACCTTGTAGCGCCATTCGTCGACGCTGCCGGTGAGTGCGTATCGCGCGCCTTCCTTGCGTGCCCACTCGAGTCCGGCTTCGAGCGGTTTGCGCTCGCCCGGATCGAACAGCGATTCCTGTTGCAGCGATGCCGGATAGCGCCGCAGCTTGCTAATTCCGTTAGCGCGCAACAGTCCTTCGGCGATGGCTTCGGCACGGTTGGCGGCCAGCGGCGTCTCGGTGTTGTTGGCGAAGGGCAGCACCACCCAGGGTGCCTTGCTGCTGACTGTCGGCGGAGTACTGTGGTCGAGTGTCGAGCACGCCGCCAGCAGGACCAGTCCGGCGAACAGGAAAAGTCTGGAAATGAACGATTTCATGGAGGTCTCCGGTGCGGGTTAATAGTGTATACGGTAAGTCAAGCCGATTTCCCGGATCGTATCGCCGGTGGTCGAACCGCCCTTGCTGAACTTCCAGCCGAAGCTCAGGTGGTCGGCGCCGAAAACGCTGCCGGCGATGCCGGCGGCGAGGTCGTAACCGGTGCCCAGGTCGCTGTGCCAAGTGCGTGCCGCGGTAGCGAATGGTCGCCAGGCGCGCGTGTAGTCGCGCTCAAAGCGGGTGTCGGTGGAGACGCGGATGCCGTAGAAGCGGAAGTCTTCGGGCAGGAAGAAATCGCTGCCCAGATCTGCCGGCGAAGTCACCCCCCGCGGTAACAGGCGTCTCAGTTGCGCGTCGAAAATTTCGCTGTTCGCCCGGCGGTTGAAGCGATGATCCGACCAGAACACGCTGATTTCACCGTCACGGGGTTCGCTGCGCACGGCGTAGGC
>CAZCJW010000067.1:0-14046 GCA_964499185.1 uncultured Propionivibrio sp.
TGCCGAACATGACGCCGATCTTCATGCGGATCTGGTTGATGAAGATGACCAGCGTATTGGTCCTGTTGATGTTGGCGGTCAGCTTGCGCAGCGCCTGGCTCATCAGCCGGGCGTGCAGGCCGGGCAGCGAATCACCCATCTCCCCCTCGATTTCGGCCTTGGGCACCAGCGCGGCGACGGAGTCGATGACCACCACATCGACACTACCCGAACGCACCAGCATGTCGGCAATTTCAAGCGCCTGTTCGCCGGTATCAGGCTGTGAGATGAGCAGTTCGTCCAGCTTGACGCCAAGTTTCTGCGCGTAGGAAGGATCCAGCGCATGCTCGGCGTCAATGAAGGCAGCCGTCCCTCCCATTTTCTGCATTTCGGCGACGACCTGTAGCGTCAGCGTGGTCTTGCCGGACGACTCCGGACCATATATTTCAACGACACGGCCGCGCGGCAGGCCGCCAACCCCAAGCGCGATGTCCAAGCCCAGCGAACCGGTGGACACGACCTGAAGGTCACTCACCACGCTGCCCTCGCCCATCTTCATGATGGACCCCTTGCCGAACTGTTTTTCGATCTGGGCCAATGCGGCGGCCAATGCTTTTGCCTTGTTGTCGTCCATTGCGCTTCCTTTCTGAAATTGCGGGGAATTATCTCATGTTCGACGATCTGCCATCACCACAAACATGACGCCGAATACTGTGATTATATACAGCAATTAGTGAATGCCGAAATGCAACGGACATTGCCCTCATGGACTGCTGCCGCTCAGGCCAAAACCCCTGCCGGCGATTGCCTGAACTGCTTGAGCAACCCTGACAGCGCATACGCCACCGAATGCGCCCGAATCTCGTTTCGGTTGCCCGCGAAATGGCCGGTTTCGGTAGCGACGCGCCCGTCCCGGCAGGCCCAGGCAAAGCAGACGGTGCCCACCGGCTTCTCTAACGACCCGCCGGTGGGCCCCGCGACTCCGGTAATTGCCACCGCCCAGTCGGCGCGGCTGTGACGCAATGCGCCTTCCGCCATGGCCACCGCGACGGGTTGACTGACGGCGCCGTGCTCGGCCAGCGTATCCGGTGGAACGCAGAGCATTTCCAGCTTGGCTTCGTTCGAATAGGTAACGAAGCCACGGTCGAACCACTGCGAACTTCCAGCAATTGCCGTCAGGCACTGGGCTACCCAGCCACCGGTGCAGGACTCGGCAGTGACCAGTCTTTGTTGCTCGCTGAGTAGCAACGCGCCGAGTTGCCCCGCCAGCGCTTCCAGAAAATGCTGATCGGGATGTTTCATGCAGCCCACCACGACCAGGCATGTTGCAACAAGACGAGTACGAGAACAGTGTAGGCGCCGGCCACGAGATCGTCGGCCATGACCCCGAAGCCGTTCTTGACCTTTTCGTCGAAAAAACGGGCCGGTTGCGGCTTGGCGATGTCGAAGAAGCGGAACACCAGAAAGGCCAGCGCCTGCCACAACCAGCCGGCAGGACAGAAGAACAGGACCAACCAGAACGGGACGATCTCGTCCCAGACGATGCTCCCGTGATCGGTCACCCCGAGGTCCTGCCCCGTCCGCTGCACGGCGAAAACGCCTATGACATAGCAAAGCAGCAGGAACGCCAGCAAATTGCGTCCACTCATCCAGGCTTGCAACAGCGGAAAGGTTGCCCACGCCAGAAGGGTTCCAGCCGTTCCCGGTGCGAACGGCGACAGGCCGCTGCCGAACCCGCAGGCGACCAGGTGCGCGGGATGCGCGAAAAGAAAGCGCAGCGAAGGCGCCTTACTGGTTTTGATCCTGACCAAAGTGATCAAACCCCTTCCGGACAACCGGTATTGGCTGGCCCTGCTCGTCGATCAACCGGACTTCGCCTTTGCCTCGGGCTTCGACCATCTGGCCGATTCGCCACAAGGGAAGATCAAGTTCGATCGCCAGTCTGGCCAATTCACTACGCTTATCGATTGTCGCCGTAAACACCAGTTCATAATCGTCGCCGCCGGCTAGCTGGCATTGACGCGCCAACGAGACATCGGCTCCCTTCGGCAAACTGGGCAATTGCGCAACAAAGACCTCTGCGTCAACCGCAGAGTGCTCGACGATGTGGCCGAGATCGGCCAGCAGGCCGTCGGAGACATCGATCGCCGAACGCGCCAGCGTGCGCTGCTGCAGCGCGATACCCAGTTCGACACGCGGCGTAGGCTTCTGCAAGGCTCCGATGCAAAGACGGGCAAGCGCACCCGGCAGAATCGTCCGCCCCTGCAGATGCGCCAGGCCGAGCGCCGCCAGGCCCGGGCGCCCGGAAACCCAGATGTCGTCCCCGGGGCGCGCGCCGTCGCGACGTAGCGCGCGTCCCGAGGGAACTTCACCAAGTGCGGTGACGCACAGGTTAAGCGGGCCGCGCGTCGTATCGCCGCCGATCAGGTCGACTGCATAACGGCTGGCACACGAAAAAAAACCTTCAGTGAATGCGGAAATCCATGACTCGTCGGCCGCCGGCAGGCTTCCCGCGAGCAGCGCCCAGCGCGGCCGCGCACCCATCGCGGCGAGGTCGGATACATTTACCGCGAGGGTCTTCCAGCCGAGCTGAAAGGGATCGGTGTCGGACAGGAAATGTGTTCCCGACACCAGCATGTCGGTCGTTATCGCCAGTTCCATTCCCCGCGAAGGCGCCAGCAAGGCACAATCGTCGCCCGGTCCGAGCACGGCTTGCGGCGTCGCACGCGCAAAATAGCGATTGATCAGATCAAACTCAGACGGCATGCGACGTCAACCGTGACACAGGCAAGGCTTAGCTTCTGGAGCGTCTGGACTCGACCTCGGCCGGGCGGAGCCTGGCCGCCAGCTTGTCGAGAACGCCATTGACATACTTGTGACCATCCGTACCGCCGAAGCCCTTGGCGAGTTCGATGGCTTCGTTGATGATGACCCGATAAGGAGTCTGGGGGCAGTTGACCAATTCGTACGCCCCGGCCAGAAGAACACTGGACTCGATCGGCGACAATTCGGCAAAAGGCCGGTCCAGATAGGATTGAAGCTGTTCCTGCAACCCGGCCTGCTGCGCCAGCACGCCGCGCAGCAATCCCACGAAGAATTCGCGATCCGCCTTGTCGAATCCGTCGCTGTCCGCCAGGTGCGCTTCGATGGCCGCCTCGTCGTTGCCGCCGACACGCCATTGGTAGAGCCCCTGCAGGGCGAACTCGCGTGCACGCCTGCGTGGCGACTTGGCCGGTTTCTTCGGCGCGGACTGAGCCGCCGTTGTATCTTGCGTCTTGCTCATTGCGGGCGCTCTCCGATGGCACGCAGCAAGTTGGCCATTTCGACGGCGGCCTGTGCGCAATCGGTGCCTTTCTGTTGCATTCTGGCCAGCGCCTGGTCGTCGTCCTCGCAGGTCAGGATGCCGTTGGCCACCGGAATTCCGGCATCCAACTGCACTTCCATGACGGCGCGGCAGGAATCGTTGGAAACCACTTCGAAGTGATAGGTTTCGCCGCGGATAACTGCGCCTAGAGCGATCAACGCATCGAAACGGCCGCTTTGCGCCAGATTCTGCAGGACCAACGGAATTTCAAGCGCGCCGGGAACCGTGGCAATCTCGATGTCGCCTTCGCTGACGCCGAGCCGGCGAAGTTCCGCCGTACAGGCCGAGAGCAGCCCTTCGCCGATGTCCTGGTTGAAGCGGCTCATCACGATGCCGACGGACACCCCCTGCCCGTCAAGATCGGATTCGTATTCGTGGATGTTTTCAAAACGTGACATGGAAAGGCTATCCGGTGAGTAGTGTTATTCGAGTTCAGCGGCCGACGCGACGTAGCCGGTGACCTCCAGATCAAACCCGGTCACGCTGGGCATGCGCCTCGGGCTGGCCAGCAGCTTCATCTTCCGAACGCCGAGATCACGCAGGATCTGGGCACCGATGCCATAAATGCGCGGATCCCATTTCGCCGCCGGACGTTGCGACGCGGACTGGTCAGGGAGTGCGGCGAGGATGTCCCGCCCGGTTTCCGGACGATGCAACAGCACGATGACGCCGGATTCGGCCTGGGCCAGCGCACGCAGCGATTGATCCAGGGAAAAACTGTGGCGACCGCTCGCCGGATCGAGAAAGTCGAGAACAGACAGCGGCTCATGCACGCGCACCAGCGTTTCCCGTTCCGGAGCAATCTCGCCCCGTGTCAGAGCCAGGTGGACTTCGCCAGTCGTCAGGTCGGTGAATGCATGCAGCACAAACTCACCATAAACGGATTTGACGTTCTTGGTGTAACTACGTTCGACCAGCGCCTCATGGCGACTGCGATAATGGATGAGGTCCGCGATGGTGCCGATCTTGAGCCCATGCTCCCGGGCAAATTCGATCAGATCGGGTAGCCGCGCCATCGATCCATCGTCCTTGAGGATCTCGCAGATCACCGACGAGGGCTCCAGCCCGGCCAGTTGCGCCAGATCGCAACCGGCTTCAGTATGGCCGGCGCGCACCAACACGCCGCCTGGCTTGGCAGTGATCGGGAAGATGTGTCCCGGCTGAACGATGTCTTCCGGCCGCGCGTTACGCGCCACAGCGGCTCGCACCGTATGTGCGCGATCCTGTGCTGAAATACCGGTCGTCACGCCTTCAGCGGCCTCGATTGAAACAGTAAAAGCGGTGCTGTAAGGGCTCTTGTTGTCGCGCGCCATCGGCGTCAGACCGATCTGCTTGCAGCGCTTTTCCGTAATCGTCAGGCAAATCAAGCCGCGGCCATGTTTGGCCATGAAGTTGATGGCTTCCGGAGTTACATGTTCTGCGGCGAGAACCAGATCGCCTTCGTTTTCCCTATCTTCCTCATCAACCAGGATGACCATCCGGCCGGCGCGCAATTCGACGATGATTTCCTCGATCGACGCAATCGAAGATGACTTGCTGGCTGGCGACATCACACCCCCTCCGCTTCGGGATTCAGCATGCGCTCGACGTAACGCGCGATCAGGTCGATCTCAAGGTTGACCTTGTCGCCAACCTTCAAGCCACCGAGTGTGGTGGCTTCCAGCGTATGCGGAATCAGATTGATGGAAAAACAAACGCCTGCGACCGAATTGGTCGTCAGGCTGACCCCGTTGACGGTGACAGAGCCTTTGCGGGCGATATATCTGGACAAGGATTCCGGCGCGCGAATTTCGAGTAGGCGGTTGTCTCCCACCGGGTCGAAGCGAATGACCTCACCGACGCCATCGACGTGCCCCGACACCAGGTGCCCGCCAAGACGGTCGGCCAGCCGTAGCGCCTTTTCCAGATTGATCGGACCCGGCGCATCGAGACCGATCGTGCAGGACAGGGTTTCCGGCGAAACGTCTACGCAAAAGTGGTTGTCTTGTCTATCGACGACAGTCAGGCAAACACCGTTACAGGCAATCGAGTCGCCCAAGCCGACGTCATCCAGACCAAGGCTCCCCGCATCGACAGTCAGGCGCACCGTCGGTGTGCCATCGTTGCGCGGAGCCAATTGAGTGATATGCCCGACAGCAGCAATGATTCCGGAGAACATATTGAGGATCAATCAGATGGGAAAGAAGAAGGGGGAAGATTCTATCACGGAGCCGCACACGCTCCCGCTTCTTGTGCGATCCACAACGATGGGCCTCGGGCCCCGACAAAACGGCAAATTCTCCAGCCCGGATCAATCAGGCCCAATCCCTAAATCGCCCCCTCGGCGTCAGCGACGCCTGCCACGTCCTTTTCTTTGGGCTGAACTCCAGTTGATGCAATTGCCCAGGAAAATCAGCCCTTGGTCCGTTTAAATGGTGGAATCGCTGGACGCTGATTCCATTCATCGATCACCGTGCCTTCCCACATTCTGACGCCTGTCCCATACGCGGCACGCCCAACCATGTGGGCGGCAATGGGTGCCGTCGCGAAAAAGAAAACGATGGTGAGCATGACGGGGGCTACCACGGCCAGGATCGCAAAATGAGTGGCCGCCGCCAGAACGACGCAACTCACACCGACCGTCCCCACTTTCGACGCCGCATGCATTCGCGTGAACAGATCAGGCATCCTCACGATGCCGATCGCGGAGGTCAGCATGGCGAGGCAGCCCGCAATCATCAAAAATGCCGATAGAATATCGCTCAACGTCGTCCCCTTCGATGAATGTACAAGGCAATCGCCACCGTACCGATGAATGAAATGATGCCGATCGCAATCGCCGCCGTAAGATACACATGTTCATCCGTCCGGATGGCGTGGATCGTCAGCAGGCCAACGACCAAAGTGGAGAAAAGATCAAGCGCAATCGTCCTGTCCTGGGGAGACGGCCCCTGCCAAAGGCGGTAAAACGTCAGGCACATCGCCACACCCAGAATGTACAGGCATAGCGTCGAGGCCATCTCGATCACCGGACTCATCGCATCATCTCCAGCAGCTTTTTCTCCAGCCCGTCCTTGATCTCCCGACGCAACTGATCGGGATCATCAATGTACATTGCATGGATATAAAGGGTTTTCCTGTCCTCGGAAACATCGAGGCTGAGCGTACCGGGTGTCAGGGTAATGACGTTGGCCAGCATCGTAATCTCGGCATCGGTTTTTGCCTCAAGAGGAAAAGCGATGACACCCGGCTTCATGTGATGAACCGGCGTCAGAATGTCATAAACCACCCGATAAGTGGATACCGCGAGTTCCTTGAGAAATTCCACGACAAAGGCGAGCGTCTGCCGGACTTTTTTGAAATAGGATTTTTCCGTGGACTGCGTGGCCATCATTCCCAGAACAAGATAACCCAGGACAAAACCCGTCATCAGTGAATACTGACTGATGTCGCCCGACAGCAACGCCCAGAGCAAGGCCAGAATGATGTTGGACAGAAAAAGTTTCATGGTCGAACCGATTCCCCGAGCACTGCGCGAATGTACTCATCCGGGTTGAGCAACTGGCCGGCAGTTCGCTCGGAAAGCGCGAATACCGGTTCCACGCCGAATCCTATCAGGACGGTGCACAACGCCAGAACGATGATCGGTGCGAACAGATAGGCGCGGTCCCTGAGCGACCACGGTCTCTGTGCCATGACCTCGCCGCTTGCCGCGGGCATCGGCTTCCAGAACACCTCGTTCCAGATCTTGGTCATCGAATACAAGGTGAGAAAACCGACAGCCAGCGCCGTTACTGCAATGATCCAGGAAAACTCCCGGAACGAAGCCACGATCAGCATCAGCTTGGCAAAAAAACCCGACAAAGGCGGAAGGCCGGCAAGCGACATCGCCGGAATCAGGAAAAACAAAGCCAGCCAGGGCATGGCCCGGACAAAGCCGCCCAAGGCCTTGAGCTCATTAGTTCCCGTGCGGAAGGCTACGACGCCGGCCACCAGAAACAGATTGGTTTTGACAATCACGTGGTGAATGATATAGAAGACCGATCCGGCCAGCGCCAGAGGAGTAAAAAGCCCCAAACCCATGATCATGTACCCCACCTGGCTGACGATATGAAAGGACAAAATCCGGCGCATTTCCATTTGTGCGGCCGCACCGAGCACCCCGGTCAACATGGTCAACCCCGAGGCGATCAGGAGAATCGTGTGTGTGAATCCGGTATCGTGCACGAATACGAGGGTGAAAATGCGTATCAGGGCATATACGCCGACCTTGGTCAGCAATCCGGCAAAAATCGCCGAAACCGGTGACGGAGGCGTATGGTACGAGGCCGGAAGCCAGAAAAAAAGCGGGAAGGCAGCGGATTTAATTCCGAAGGCGATCATGAACAACAGGCTGACGGTCGTCAACATGCCTTGATCCCCGGCCGACCGGACGACCGTGGCCAGGTGCGCCATGTTCAATGTACCGGCCATCCCGTAGAGAATACCCAGTGCCGCCAGGAAGAACGCCGTGGAAAGAACGTTTAGCGCGACGTACTTGATCCCCCCTTCAAGCTGCGCCCGTTCGCTCCCTAAGGACATCAGAGCAAAGGAGGACATGAGCATGACTTCAAACCAGACATACAGATTGAATAAATCTCCGGTCAGGAAGCTGCCGTTAACCCCCATCAGCAAAGTATGGTAGAAAAAAAAGAAACCGAACCTTTGCCTGGACTCATCAATCGCAGCCAGGCTAAAAACCGCCACTGCCGCCCCCATCAATCCCGATAGCACGAGCATGATGGCGCTCAGCCGATCTACAACCAGGCTAATGCCGTAAGGGGCGGGCCAGCTCCCCGCCTGTACAACTTGTACGCCTTCTTTATCGACGCTATACAAAAGGCAGGCGCTAACGATCAAATTCAGGCAACACCCCGCAACGCCCACGAAACGCTGGACACCGACAGACTTGCGCCCCAACAGGCTGAGAATGGCGCACAACAGCGGAATCAACAAAGGCGCCGGGAGCAAGAGATTCACTGATCGGTACTCCTCATTTTTTCCAGATCATCCGTTCCCTCGACATCATGCGCGGAGAGAAACAGGGCTAGAACGAATGCCGTCAGGCCAAAACCGATGACGATCGCCGTCAGGATCAAGGCCTGTGGAAGCGGGTCGACGATCGGTGCCAGGGGAATGGTCAACCCCTGGGGGACAATCGGTGCGCGTTGCGTCGAGAGCCCGGCTGCCGTGAAGATCAGCAAGTTGGCGCCGTGACCGATGAGTCCCAGGCCGATGATGAATTTTGCGATGTTCCGGCACATCATCAGATAAAGACCGGTGGCGTAAAGCACGCCAATCACCATGGAAAGAAAAACTTCGGTCACGATGAAGATTTCCTGAAATTCGAGATGCTGAGCAAAATGGCCAGCGTGACGCCTAGTACTACCAGGTAGACGCCCAAATCGAAGATGAGCGGGGTTCCAATCGCCAAATGCCATTCCGGAGTAATGCGGATCGTGGCCCAGTGCGACGAAAAATAGGGGTGCCCGTCCAGCATGGTGAAAACACTGCTGACCATGGCTGTCAGGAGACCCACACCTATCAAGGTCAGGCTTTCAACGTTCATCAGCTTCTTTGTGCTTTGCAAATCGAATGCCAATTGGTTCAGGATGAACGCGCTGGCAGCTGCCAGCCCGCCAACAAAGCCTCCTCCCGGCTCGTTGTGCCCGCGAAGCAGCAAATAGATCGAGAACAGCATGATGATCGGAAACAGATAGCGCGCGGCCTTGCGCAGAATCAGCGAACCCATCAGGATTTCCCCTTGCTGGGTATGCGCAACCTAAGCAACGCCAGCGCGCTGGTGCCCGCTATCGCCAGAACAGTGATCTCTCCCATCGTATCCAGCCCTCGGAAATCAACCAAAATCACGTTGACGATGTTCCTGCCATGACCAAGCAAGACGCTCGTTTCCGCGAAATATTGCGCGATGGAGGGCGCCAACTGAATATCATTGGCCATCAAGGTCATGACCGTCATCACCAGACCGCCCAGAATCGCCACCACCGCATCCTGGAACCGCCCAATCCAGCGCTTCCTATCGTGGAACGAGGGTAAATGCAGGAAGGCGAAAACCAGCAGAACGGCGCCAAGGGCCTCGACGATAAGCTGTGTCATGGCCAGATCGGGAGCGCCATGGAGCACATAAATCAGCGAGACACTGAAACCGACCACGCCGAGCGCCGCTACGGCACAGATGCGAGACGTGGCGATTATCGTTCCAACGGCAGCCAGCATGATCAACAGACCAAGAATCAAGACCGGCAGGTTCAGCGGCGTATTTCTGGTAAGAACCGGAACGACCCCTGATCGCAATGCGCTCAGAACGAACAGACTGACCATGGCCATTACGATAATCGCCACATAGCGCCGTAGCGAGCCGCTTTGCAGCACACGGGTCTGCCAGACGGCAAGAAGGTTAAGCCCTTTCAGTTTTGCAAAGTACGCTCGATCGGGACCGAACTCCGCCAAAGGTTTCATGGCGTTACCGACTCTGACCCAGTACCCCGTTGCGAAAACGGCAGCGACCCCCAGCAAGAACGTCAGCGCGCTGGCGGCCAACTCCGGCGTAAACCCGTGCCAGGCGTGGAGATTCAGATCCGAAACGGGGCTACCGCTGATGGCGGCCACCGCAGAAGCAGCCAGCGCTCCGGCGAAAGCCTGGGGAAACAAACCGCCGGCAAGACAGGCCAGACCAAGGATTATCGGCCCTAGCAGCATTGCGGGCGGCGCCTCGTGCGGCTTTCCCGACAATTGCCAGGCCCCCAGGAAAAACGGTTTAATCCCGACCTGAAAAGCGACCAAAATAAACATCAGGCTGGCCAGAATGACCGGCACAATCGTCAAGAAACGGTCAAGCACACTGGCGTACACCAATTCCTTGGCGACAAAGCCGAAGGACAGAGGCAGGCCGGCCATGGATAACGCCGCCACAACCGCGCAGGCTCCCGCGACTGGCATAAACCGGGCCAGTCCGCCCAATCGGCGCACATCGGTTTCTCCGGTTTCATGGGTGATGATTCCCGCCACCAGGAACAGCGACGCCTTGTAGCACGCATGAGCCATCAGAAACACGACTGCCGCCTGTACCGCGCTCGCAGATCCGATTCCGAGCAACATGACCATGAACCCCAGCGCCGCCACCGTCGTATAGGCTAGAAGCCGTTTCAGATAGACCTGCGCCGATGCCATCAGCGCTCCAGTCAGTAGCGTCAGGACACCGACCACCGTCAACCACCCGATCCATGTCTCCGTTCCGCCCAGGGCCGGACTCAGGCGCGCCAGCAGGTATACGCCAGCCTTGACCATCGTGGACGAATGCAGATAGGCACTGGCCGGAGTCGGTGCCTGCATGGCATTGGGCAACCAGAAATGAAACGGCGTTTGCGCCGACTTGGTGAAAGCCCCCACCAAAATCAGGCCGACTATCACCGGGTAATCGGCGTGCCCAACCAGCATCCCGCCGAGCCGTATTATTTCGGTCAGGGAGAAGCTGCCTGCGGCCTGTCCAAGGAGAATCAGCCCCCCGAGCATAAACAACCCGCCCAGCCCCGTGACCAGCAAAGCCTGCAATGCGGCTTTCCGGGACTCTTCCTTCTCATGATCGAATCCAATCAGGAGATACGAGGTAAAACTGGTCAGCTCCCAGAAAATGAACAGCAGAATCAGATTATCCGACAGGACGACGCCCAGCATGGAAGCCATGAACATCAGCGTAGCCACGACAAACTGGTGCTCGTAGGCGTTCCCGCGCAAATACGCTGACGTATAGAGAATGACCAGGGTACCGATACCGCTGATCATGAGCGCGAACAGAAGGGAGAGTCCGTCAAGACGAAAAGCGAGTTCGAGGTGAACTTCTGGAACCCATAGCATTCGGGACACAAGTGCCTCTCCGGATACGACGCTGGAAAAACACGAGGCGAACCAAGCCGTCAACGCCAAAGGCACCAAGGCTGCAACCAGCGACGAGCGTTCGCCCATAAAGCGATGCAGCAGCGGCAATAACGCTGCGGCCACGAAACCACTGATCACCGCGTAGAGCATCATCCCTCCGGTTCAACACTGCGTCTGGATATAGCCGGACACACTTCCCGGCGGGCAATTATTCCATAGATTCCGTAATTTTCAGCTCACGGAATACCGCAATTTGTTGTTGAACTCAAAGAATGATTCGGGCTAGCGATGAAACCATGCTCACAGGAGAGAAAGATGCGATTGGACCCGCCATTTCCTGATAAGACCAGCGCATCAGCAAAGACCGAAAGCGCGCATGAAACGAAGGGAACCGGGAAGCTGCCCAGGATGAGGACGAGGAATGACACTCGCCGACGCCCGCCTGGTCGACCATCCACCAGACAGGCTGACTCCCGGACCCGCTTCCGGCCTTATTCCCTGCCGTTCGCCAGCAAGCGCGCCACACCGCTGGCCAGTGCCCGGATCGATGCCGTGACAATGTTGGCGTCTATCCCGACGCCGTAGCATTCGCGCTCGCCGCCAGCCAGCATGACTTCCATGAAGGCGCAGGCGCGCGCGTCCTCGCCCTTGCCCATCGAGCGCTCTTCGTAGCTGCGCACCTGCACGGCGATGCCGACGGTACCCAACGCATGTACAGCGGCATCGATCGGTCCGTTACCCTTTCCGGTCAAGACATAGTCTTCGCCATCCTTTTGCACGGTCAAGCGAATCCCCTGGGCACTCCCCTCCTCGAACAAATGATGTTCGACGTATGAAAACGCAGCCTCCTTCTCGAGATACGTTCGAGAAAACAGGGCCCAGATGTCGGCGGCTTCCATTTCTCCGCCGTGCGTATCGGTGTAACGCTGCACTTCACCGGAAAACTCGACCTGCAACCGGCGCGGCATAACGACGCCGTACTCGGTTTCCAGCAGGTAAGCAATGCCACCCTTGCCCGACTGGCTGTTGATACGGATAACCGATTCGTAGCTGCGCCCGAGATCGGCCGGATCGATCGGCAAATAGGGCAGCGCCCACAGTTCCTCAGGGCGGTGGTGCGCAAAGCCCTTCTTGATCGCATCCTGGTGCGAACCGGAAAAGGCCGTGAACACAAGGTCGCCAACGTACGGATGGCGCGGGTGGATCGGCAGTTGCGTGCAGTGCTCGAAGTCGCGGGCCACCGCGTTGATGTCCGAAAAATCCAACTTCGGCGACACCCCCTGCGTATAGAGATTAAGCGCCAGGGTAACGAGGTCGACGTTGCCGGTGCGTTCGCCGTTGCCGAACAGACAGCCCTCGACGCGGTCAGCGCCAGCCATCAACCCGAGTTCAGCGGCAGCGACGGCGGTGCCGCGGTCATTGTGCGGATGCAGGCTGATGAGAATGCTGTCGCGCCGGGCGAGATGCCGGTGCATCCACTCGATCTGGTCCGCATAGACATTCGGCGTGGCCACCTCCACCGTAGTCGGCAGGTTGAGGATGATCTTGTTGTCCGGCGTGGCGCCCCAGGCTTCGGTCACGGCATTGCAGACTTCCAGCGCAAAATCCAGTTCGGTGGCGGTAAAGGTCTCCGGGCTGTACTCCAGCACCCATTCAGTCTCCGGATGTTCCTGGCAAAGCTGCTTGACCAGCTTGACAGCAGAAACCGCCATATGCACCACCTCGGCCTTCTCCATCCCGAAGACGATTTCGCGGAACGGGCGTGACGTGGCGTTGTAGATATGCACGATGGCCCGACGTGCCCCCTTGAGTGCCTCGAAGGTGCGCCTGATCAGCGGTTCACGCGCCGGGGCGAGGACCTCGATGGTGACATCGTCGGGGATGTGCTTTTCCTCGATCAGCTTGCGAACGAAGTCAAAGTCGGTTTGCGACGCCGACGGGAAAGAGACTTCGATTTCTTTCAGGCCAATCGCACACAGGCGCTTGAACATGCGCATCTTGCGCTCGACGTTCATCGGCTCGAAAAGCGCCTGATTGCCGTCACGCAGGTCAGTACTCATCCAGATCGGTGCCCGGGTGATGGTGCGACCAGGCCACTGGCGATCGTCGAGCTTGACCGGGGGGAAGGCCGTGTATTTGGTGGCGGGGGTTTGCAACATCATGGATGACTCCTTCGATTGACCGGGTGGACGCGTTGTGATGAAAGAATGATAGCCAAAAGGCGACGGCAGGCGATTGCTTATTTCGCTCCAAAACCCACAATTATGGCAATACATTTAAATTTTATGATGCTAAATTAGCACTTTATTTCTCTTCTTGTTTTTAATAGGCAATTTAATGAATATTGATCGCTTCGACAGGCAGATCCTGCAGATCCTTCAGGAGGATGGGCGCATCAGCAACCAGGATCTGGCCGACCGCATCGGGCTATCCCCGTCACCCTGCTTGCGTCGGGTACGCGCGCTCGAGGACGCGGGGATCGTGACCGGCTACCGCGCCCTGCTCAACGCCAAGGCGCTGGGCTATTCCCTGATGGCCCTGATCTACATTTCGATGGATATGCACACCCCCGAGCGCTTCGAGAACTTCGAACAACAGGTCCGGCAGATTTCGGAAGTCCTCGAATGCCTGCTGATCACCGGGCAGGATGCCGATTACCAGATCAAAGTGGTGGTCAAGGACATGGACGCTTTTCAGGAATTGCTGCTGAATCGCATCACCCGCATCCAGGGCGTGACCGGCGTACACTCCAGTTTTGTCCTGCGCAAGGTCATCGACAAGACCGCCGT
>CAZCJW010000068.1:0-13886 GCA_964499185.1 uncultured Propionivibrio sp.
CTCCGGTGCCGGTGTATTCATCCGCACCGGTTTATTACGCCCCGCCGGTCCGCGTCGTCCGACCGCCGGTCGTCTATGTTCCCGTTCACCCGTCGAGGAACGACTGGCGACATGGCCGTCATCATCGCCATGACCGTCACTGGCGCTGAACGGCCGCGAGTCCGAGAGTCACCCCTCGACCCACTCCAGGATCGGGCGCCAGAGTTCCATATCCCGTTCGGCGCGCGCAGTGGGAAGATCGAAAAGCGTCATGCCATTGGCGGCCAACTGCACATACAACTGGCTGTCACGGACATGGCTCAGCACCGGCAAATCCCACGACGAAAGAAAACGCTCCAGTTCGCCCGCCGCTCGGGTACGCGGATCGACGCGCATCCCGACCACAGCAACGAAGGCGCGCTCCTTGCGGACAGCCTTTTCCTGCAGCAGCGCTTCCAGGAAATCGCGCGTCGCCAGGATATCGAACAGTGACGGCTGCACCGGCACGATGACCCGGCTGACCTGACGCAACACCTTTTCCAGCGCCTTGCCGTGCAGACCTGCCGGAGTATCGAGCACCACATGCGTGGTATCCCGTGGCGGTCGCAAGGGCTGATCTTTTTCGACGGCCCAGCCGCGAATCGGCGGCAAGACGGCCGGGCGTATTTTCAACCACTCGCGCGCCGATTGCTGACGGTCCGTGTCACCCAACATGACCCGATGCCCGGCTTGTGCGAAATATCCGGCGAGATTGGTGGCCAGGGTCGATTTTCCAGCCCCCCCCTTCGGATTGACAATAAGAAAGGATTTCATGGGTCAGCGCCGGCTTCCCCTGCCACGTACGAGCACCTGCATCACGGCACCAGAATGGTCGATCCGGTGGTCTTGCGCGCCTCCAGATCACGATGCGCCTGAGCGGCATCAGCCAGCGCGTAGTTCTGATTGACCTCGATCTTGACTTGGCCCGAAACGACGACATCGAAAAGCTCGTTGCCCAGCGCCACGAGTTCGCTGCGCTTGCTCGTGTAATGATCAAGGACGGGCCGGGTGACGAACAGCGACCCTTTCTGCGCCAGCAGCAGCGGATCGAAAGGCGGCACGGCACCCGACGCGTTACCGAAAGTCACCAGCATCCCTCGCTGCCGCAGGCTGTCGAGCGAGCCCATGAAAGTGTCCTTGCCGACCCCGTCATAAACCACGGCAACGCCTTCGCCGGTAATCTCGCGCACGCGCTTGGCGACATCCTCTTTCGAATACAAGATGACATGGTCGCAACCGTGCCTGAGGGCGAGCTCGGCCTTGGCCTCGGTCGATACCGTACCGATTACGGTAGCGCCAAGCGCCTTGGCCCACTGGCAGGCGATCAAACCGACCCCTCCGGCGGCGGCGTGGATCAGCACGTTGTCCCCAGACCGGACGGGGTAAGTGCGACGCAACAGGTACGCGGCCGTCAGCCCTTGCAGCATCATCGCTGCACCGGTTTGACAACTCACGGCATCGGGAAGCTTGAGCAGCCGGTCCGCCGGCAGGCAGCGCACCTGGCTATAGGCTCCGAGCGGGCCAGTGGCATAAGCCACGCGGTCGCCTGGCTTGACATCGACCACACCGTCACCGACGGCCTCGACCACCCCCGCGGCTTCCTTTCCCAGCCCTGACGGCAGCGGTAGCGGATACAACCCGCCGCGATGATAGGTATCGATGAAATTCAGCCCAACCGCCTCATGCCGCACGCGCGCTTCGCCAGGCGCCGGGTCGCCAACGGCAACCTCCTCCCAGCGCAGGACGTCCGGACCGCCGGTCTGATGGAATCGAATGGCAAAGGGCATTTTCTTCTCCTGGATGAAATGTGATGAGCGAGTTTACTCTGGAGAAGGTGAAAGGGTAATACCGACGGAAGGCTGCCGATCCGTTCGATTCACCCTTTCAACAGCCTCTCTTCCGCCAGCGCCAGCGCTTCGGGGACGCCCAACAGGACAACCACGTCGCCTGCTTCGAACAGTGTTTCGCCGGAGGGCTCCTGCGTCCTGACATCGCGTCGGCGAATCGCCGTGACCTCGGCTCCGGTAGCCCCGAGGGCCAGATCACACAGCTTTCGCCCGATCGCATAAGCCCCATCGGCGAGTGAAACGGAACGCAGGCGCGGCTCTTCGCTCTCACGTTCGTTTTCGTCGAGATCGCTGTCGCCGTGGAAGAACCCACGCAGCGTACGATAACGCGCCTCCCGGGTCTGTCGGATGCGCTTGAGCACCCGGTTGATCGGCACGCCGGCGTGGATCAACGCATGCGAAGCCAGCATCATGGCCGACTCCAGCGTTTCCGGAACCACCTCGGCCGCACCGGCACGCTGCAGGATATCGAAATCCTTTTCGTCGATCGTGCGCACCACGATCGGCAATGCCGGGGCCAATTCTCGGGCATGCCGCATGATGCGCTCGGCGGCCCGGTTGTCGGCGAACGAAATGACCAGCACACTGGCCCGGGTAACGCCGGCAGCCACCAGTGTTTCACGCCGGGTGGCATCGCCATAGACAACGTTCTCGCCGGCCGCGGCCGCTTCGCTCACCCGGTCCGGGTCAAGATCCAGGGCCAGGAAGGAGACTCCCTCATGGGCCATGAACCGTGCCAGCTGCTGGCCGTTGCGCCCGAAACCACAGATCACCACATGCTTCTCGGTGCGCATTGCTTTCGCGGCCACCTTGGTCAGTTGCATCGACCGCAGCAGCCATTCGCTGGCCGCAAAGCGCAAGACCAGGCGCTCACTGTAATGCACGATAAATGGCGCCAGCAGCAGGGAGAGAACCAGCGCCGCCAGCACCGTCTGCACCACCGCTTGCGACGCCACCTCCGACTGCTTGATCAACGCCAGCAAGACCAGCCCGAATTCGCCCCCGGCACACAGCCACAGACCGCTGCGCATGGCACCTCCGGGCGTGGCGCCAAACAAGCGGGAGGCCCCCCAGACCACGGCGAACTTCACTGCCAGCAGCCCGGCCAGCAACGCCACCACCAACAGCAGATTGTCACATACGAGCGGCAGGTCGAGCATCATGCCGACGGTGACGAAGAACAAGCCCATCAGCACGTCGCGGAACGGTTTGATGTCTTCCTCCACTTGATGCCTGAATTCGGTTTCCGAAATGAGCATGCCGGCAACGAATGCCCCCAGCGCCATCGACAGTCCCGCGAGTTCGGTCAGATACGCCAATCCGAGCGTCACCATCAGGACATTGAGCATGAACAGTTCGGCTGATTTTCCGCGCGCCACGACAACGAACCAGCGGCTCAACACACCCTTGCCGTAATGCAGGACCACCAACAGCAAGGCCGTCGCCTTGAATACGGCAATCCCCATCAGCCAGGCCATCGTTTCCGGTGTTTGCGAAAACGAAGGGATAAGGATAAGCAACGGGACAACGGCCAGATCCTGAAACAGTAGCACGCCGATCACTTCACGCCCGTGCGGCGCATCGAGCTCGAGGCGATCGCCGAGCAGCTTGGTGAGTACCGCCGTGGAAGACATGGCCAGCGCCCCGCCGATCGACACTCCCGCCTGCCACGAAAGCCCGGCCATCATGGTGATGCCGGTCACGGCCAGCAAGGTGGCTATCACCTGCACGGCGCCCAATCCGAACACGATGCGCTTCATGGCAAACAGCTTGGGCAGCGAAAATTCAAGACCGATCGAGAACATCAGGAAGACGATGCCAAACTCCGCCAGATGCTGAACATCCGCCACGTCGGCCACCAGGTTCAAGGCATGCGGGCCGATCAGCGTGCCAACCAGCAGATAACCGAGGAGGGGCGGCAGGTTAATGCGGCGAAAGAGGATGACGGACACCACCGAGGCAGCCAGCAGGGTCAGAATGATCGGGAGTGTCGGCATGGTTTCCGTAGCGATTCAAAAGGCCGCAAAGCCGGGACCGGCAGGGCTTCTGCTATACTTCCGTGAATCATAACCGCTACCCATCCATGAGCCAAATCCAGCCTTCGTCCAACGCCCTCGAACTGGGGCGCCAAGTCCTGCGCATCGAGGCAGAGGCGGTTCTCGCGCTGTGCGACCGGATCAATGGCGCTTTCCTGCAGGCGCTGTCCCTGATTCTCAATTGCCGTGGACGCGTCATCGTCAGCGGGATCGGCAAGTCCGGGCACATCGGCCGCAAGATTGCCGCCACGCTCGCCAGTACTGGCACCCCGGCGTTCTTTGTGCACCCGGCCGAGGCCAGCCATGGCGACCTCGGCATGATCACCGCCGAAGACGTGGTGATCGGCATCTCCAACTCTGGCGAGAGCGCCGAACTGCTGAACATCCTCCCGTCGATCAAGCGCCAGGGAGCCAAGCTGATCGCCATGACCGGCAATGAACAATCATCGCTGTCCCGATATGCCGATGTCCATCTCGACGCCGGGGTCGCCCAGGAAGCCTGCCCGCTGAATCTGGCGCCGACGGCCAGCACAACGGCCGCACTGGCCCTCGGTGACGCACTTGCCGTCGCCCTGCTCGACGCCCGCGGCTTCGGCGCGGAGGACTTTGCCCGCTCGCACCCAGGAGGTTCGCTCGGACGCCGGTTGCTCACCCGGATGCGCGATGTCATGCGCAGCGGCGAGGCGATACCCATCGTCACCCCGGAGGCCAGCATTGCCGAAGCCATCCGCGAGATTACCCGCGGCACCATCGGCATGACCGTAGTGATTTCCCCGGAACGCAAGGTGCTCGGCATCTTCACCGACGGCGACCTGCGCCGCGCGGTGCTCAAAAACCTCGACCTGCAGAACCTCACGGTCAACGACATCATGACTCGCAATCCGCGCACCATGGGCGCGGAAAAGCTGGCCGCCGAAGCCGTCGAAATGATGGAACGATACAAGATCAACCAGATCCCGGTCGTCGATGACGACGGCCGCCTGATTGGTGCCCTCAACATGCACGATCTTTTCCAGGCCAAGGCCATCTGATGAGAACCATCGAAGAATGCACTGCTCGTGCCAGCCGGCTCAAGCTGATGGTTTTCGACGTGGACGGCGTGCTCACCGACTGCTCGCTTTTCTTCACCGACGCCGGGACCGAAATCAAGGCCTTTAATGCACGTGATGGTCTGGGTCTGTCCATGCTCCAGAAATCCGGCGTAACGCTGGCCATCATTACCGGCCGGGATGCCGCGTGCGTCACCTGGCGCATGAAGAACCTAGGCATTGAACATGTTTACCAGGGCATCGGGCACAAGCTGTCGACGTTTCACGAACTCCTCGCCAAAGTGGGGGTCGAGCCGCACCAAGCCGGCTTCATGGGCGACGACATCATCGACCTGCAAGTTATGGCCGAATGCGGCTTCTCCGCCGCGCCGGCGGACTGCCACGATCTCAACCGGCAGCACGCGGATTACGTCGCCGGCAAGCCGGGCGGCCATGGCGCCGTGCGCGAAGTCTGCGAGTTCATCCTGGCCGCCCAGTGCAAGCTCGACGATGCACTCGCCCATTATCTGCCGGCGCAAAAATGAAACACTGGGGCAGTGCTCTTTTTCCGCTCAGCATACTGGCGGCGCTGGCAATCCTGACCTTCTGGCTACGTTACGTCACCGAGCTTGACGAACCTCGCCGCGACGGCAAGCATCGCCACGACCCCGACTACATCGTTTCCGATATCGTCCTGCGCAAGCTCGACCAGAATGGCCAGCTGAAATACACCTTGCGCGCCACCGATGTACGTCACTATCCGGATGACGACACGACCGACCTTCTCAAGCCGAATGTCGTCTACCAGTACGTCAAAAAGCCACCCGTAACGATCAGCGCCGAACGCGGTCACGCCACCAGTGACGGGGAACGCATTGACCTTATGGACAACGTGCGGATTTACCGCCCAGCGTCCGGCAAGGATCAAGCACTCACCGCCACCATGAACGAACTCTCGGTTTTTCCTGACGACGAGACAGCCTTTACCAAAAGCCCGGTACTGATCACTCAGGGTAAATCCTGGGTAAAAGGTGTCGGCATGCAGGTCAATAACAAGACGCAAACGTACATTCTCGAATCCCAGGCCGTCGGCCTTCTGGAAAGCAAGCACGCAAGGAAGAAATGACCATGAAGCCGATCCATCTCTCCGTCGCCGCCTCGATTCTCGCGCTGGCCTTTTCTGCCCACGCGGAAAGGGGCGACCGCGAAAAGCCGATCAACCTCGAAGCCGATCGCGTCAGCATGGACGACATCAACAAAGTCCAGATATTCGAAGGCAATGTCGTGATGACGCAAGGCACGATGCAGATCCGTACCAACAAGCTGGTCGTCACTCAGGACGCAGACGGTTTCCAGAAAGGTGTCGCCACCGGCGGCCCCAACGGGTTGGCGCGCTTCCGGCAAAAGCGCGACGGCAAGGACGAGTTCATCGAAGGCGAAGCCGAGCGGATCGTGCACGAGGCGCGCAACGAAAAAACCGAATTCTTTGTCCGCGCGTGGGTCAAGAGCGGGCAGGACGAAGTCCGGGGACACTACATTTCGTATGACGCGCCGACCGAGAAGTATCTCGTTACCAATGCCGGAGGCACCACCAAGTCGGCCACCGGCGAATCCCAGGCGAGGGTGCGCGCCATCATCCAGCCCAAGGGCAAGGCAACCCCGGCGGAAGACAAGGCCGAGCCACTGCCGCTCAGGCCCGATCAAAACGTAACCCCCCGTTAGTTCATTACTCCCGCCAGGTCCACGCGATCCCCCGCCGCTCGATTTCCTGGCGGATTTCCTCCATGGCCTGATCGACACGTGCCACGGCGCCTTCGACGCCCAGCTCGAGGTGCCTGCGCTGGCCGTCCGGACCGATCGACGGCAGGCTGAATAGGCGCAGATCCGGATAGTCGGCCACGACTCGCTCCATCAGCCCCAACAGCGCACTTTCGTAGGCATTTGGCCCGGTCAGCAGGAAAGCCTTGTCGACCATCGGCTTCTGGTTGAACAGAGGTGCATAGAACGTATCGAGTACCCATTCAGCCATCGGATGCGCCATCTGCGGAAATCCCGGCAGGAAGTAATGATCGCGCACGCAAAAGCCCGGAATCCGGTTGAACGGATTCGGCACGATGGAAACGCCGCGCGGAAAGGTGCCGAGCAACAGCCGCTGTGGCGTAATGTCGTCGGCAAAACGGGCTCGGATCTCCCGCTCGGCATCGGGATGCAGGACGAGATCGACGCCCAGCGCCTCGGCGGCGGCCTGCCGCGTGTGATCGTCCGGCGTGTTGCCGATGCCACCGAAGCTGAACACCACGTCGCCCGCCGCGAAGGTGCGCTTCAATGTAGCGGCAATTCGCGAACGCTCGTCGCCCAAATATTCAGCCCATGACAAGCGCAGACCCCGCGCTGCCAGCAAACCGGCGATCCTGGAAAAGTGCTGGTCGGTGCGCTTGCCCGACAGGATTTCGTCACCGATGATCAAGGCGCCAAAATTCATTTGTTGCTCCCGGATTGAATGCTCACTACGGCCCCTTGCCGCAAGCGCCGCAAGGACTCAAGACAAAAATGGATATAGACCAGCGCTGCCAGCGACGGTGCCAGCAGTCCCGCGAAGGGTACATACGTCAGGGCCGCCATCCCAACGCCCAGCGTGAGCAGTGGCGTCGCCTTTTGCCGCCGCAACTCACGCCACTCGTCCGGCGTCGCGTGTTCGGCCAGCGCGTCATACGCAAAGGTGCGCCGGTTGAGCCAGGCCATCCAGAACAGGGGCAGGACCAGGCCCAGACCGGGGATCAGCCACAGCGGCAGCGTCACCACCCAGCCGATGACGAACAGCAGCGCCGCCCACACGCTGTTCCAGGCCGAGGCCACAAGGTTGTCCTTGCCCAGCTTGCCCAGATCGGAGTAGTCGTTGACTGACAGATGGGCGAGCATCAGCGGCAGGATGAGTACAGCGGTCATCAGCATCGCCACGAGATAGCTTGCCGAAAGGATCACCAGCCATCCGCCCACCACCGCCAGCGCCTGGGCCAGCCAGAGCGCTCCCCATTCGGCGATCCAGCTCATCGGCGGCTGCTCGATGAAGCTGGTGATCAGGTAATCGAGAAAGGCAATCGACACGCCTGCCATGAACAACACTGCGACCAGCGCCGGCCCCAGGATGTAGAGCCATACCTTGCCCCGCCCCAGTGAGTACAGGCTGCGTTGCAGCGCCAACAAGATTTCGGCCATGAAACCTCCAGCAGATTGCTCAGTGGCTGGTTATAGCGCAAAACACATCGGCAGGCCACCGCATGCGGCGAAAAACCGCTTATTTGCAGCGACACGTTTTAGAATGCCGAAACTTTCCCGACTGCACAGCCACCATGTCCGCCATCCTTGTCCTCTATTCAACCGTCGACGGCCATACATTGAAGATCTGCAGCAACATCAAGGACATCCTCGAACAGACAGGCCATACCGTCACTCTGGTCAGGCTTGAGGACGCGGGCACGATCGACCTGGCGCGATTCGACAAGATCGTCATCGGCGCCAGCATCCGCTACGGCAAACACAGACCGTCAGTCGCCGAATTCATCGAAGCCAATCTCCTGCTGCTCGAAAGCAAGCCTAACGCCTTCTTCTCCGTCAACATCGTGGCCCGCAAACCGGAGAAGAACCGCCCGGAGACAAACCCCTACATGCGCAAGTTCCTCCGGAAAACACCTTGGAAACCGCAAGTTCTGGAGGTCTTCGCCGGCCGGCTTGATTACCCGCGCTACCGCCCGCTCGACCGCATGATGATCCGCTTCATCATGCGCCTCACCAACGGACCGACCGACCCCTCGACTGTGGTCGAATTCACCGACTGGCTTCAGGTTGCCCGATTCGCTCGAGCGATCGCCGAGTTGTAGGCCGTGTTGAAACGGCCAGCCCCGCCCTTGATTCGTCACGGGGCACCCGGCCGGGCGCCCCGATCCAATTCCGATGCAATAAAAGGTCAGTGGCTAGCCGCTGAGGCAGAGCCGAATCCCGTTTGCGACCGGACGTACTGATCCTCGAACGCCTCGATTTCCGATCGGGCCCGCACGCTCGAATCGCTCTTCGAGAAGATGAATGCCAGAAGGAAAGCGACGGGCATGGCAAAGAGGGCCGGTTGCGAGTACGGGAATATGGCCGCCTTGAACCCGAAGACATCCACCCAGACGGCTTTCGAGAGCACCACGAAGAGCACGGCCGAGACCAAACCGCCGTAACCCGCAAACAACGCTCCGCGCGTAGTCAGCCCCTTCCAGTACATCGAGAGGATGAGCACCGGGAAGTTGGCCGCAGCAGCCACGCCGAAAGCCAGCCCGACCATGAAGGCAACGTTCTGTTTCTCGAACAGGATGCCGAGAAAAATGGCTACGAAGCCGAGCGCGATGGTGGCGATCTTCGATACACGGATCTCCGAGGAATCGCTCGCTTTTCCCTTCTTGATGACCCGGGCGTAGAGGTCATGGGAGATGGCCGAGGCCCCGGCCAGTGCCAGCCCGGAAACCACGGCCAGAATGGTTGCAAAGGCCACTGCTGCCATGAAGCCGAGCAGCATGTTGCCCCCGACGGCCTTGGCCAGATGCATGGCCACCATGTTGCCGCCGCCGACCAGCTTGCCGCCGACCGTGCCGCCCTCGAAGAAGTCCGGACTTTGCCCGACGATCAGGATCGCGCACAGTCCCATCAGCAGGATGACATTGAAGAAATAGGCCACGATCCCGGAAGCGTAAAGTACCGATTTGCGAGCTTCCTTGGCGTTGTTCACCGTAAAGAAACGCATCAGGATGTGCGGCAGTCCGGCGGTTCCGAACATCAGGCCCAGACCGAGCGAAATGGCATTGACCGGATCCGCCAGCAAGCCCCCCGGGGTCATCAGCTTCAGCCCCAGCTTATGGACGTTCGTGGCTCTCTCCATCAATTCATGGAAGGAAAAGCCGAACTGGCTGAATGCCAGAAGCATGGTCAACGTTCCTCCCGTCAACAGCATGCCCGCCTTGATGATCTGGACCCAGGTCGTCGCCGCCATCCCGCCGAAGGTCACATAAACCATCATCAGGATGCCGACGCCAAAGATGGCGATGGTGTAGTCGAGGCCAAAAAGGAGTTTGATCAACTGCCCGGCCCCCACCATCTGGGCGATGAGGTAAAAACACACGACCACCAGCGACGAGAGCGCCGCCATTGTCCTGACCTTGCCCTGATCGAGTCGGAAGGCCGTGATGTCGGAAAAGGTAAAGCGCCCGAGATTACGCAAGCGCTCGGCCATCAGGAAAAGAATCACCGGCCAGCCGGCAAAAAACGACAGCATGTACAGGTAGCCATCGAAGCCCTGCCCATAGACCATGGCCGTCAGCCCCAGCAAGGTCGCCGCCGACATGTAGTCGCCGGCAATCGCCATGCCGTTCTGGAAGCCGGTAATGCCGCCACCGGCCGTGTAGAAATCGGCAGCCGACTTGGTCCTGCTGGAAGCCCAGTAGGTGATACCCATGGTCATCGCAACAAAAAGGCAGAACATCACGATGGCATGCCAGTTGGTGGCCTGCTTTTCCAGCGCCCCGTCGACCGGTGGGCCGGCGTAAGCCATGGCGCCATAGAGGGCGAATCCGAGTACGGAAACATATGGTGTCAGGCGGCGCATCATTTGATCTCCCTGGAAGCCTGTTTGACGATTTCTTCGGTCAACTCATCGAATTCGGTGTTGGCACGGCGCACATAGAGCGCCGACAGCACCCAGAAGAGTATGAAGAGGAACAGTTCGGCCGCCACGCCGACCGTCAGCATGCTGCCTTCACCCACGGCGCGTCCGAGAACGGCAGGCTGGAACGCCACCATCAACACGAATCCGTAGAACAAGCCCAGGACAACGATGGAAAGCGTCCATGCATAACGGCCCCGCGTCTTGACCAGCTGCTGAAATTTCGGATTGGCACGCATCTTTTCGTACATCAGACTACTCATGAAAGACCCCTTTCCCGTTGTTGGTTATCTGGCCACTGACAGGATCGCGGTTGGGAAGTTCAATCGAGCCCAAACGATATCGGCGCACCATGGCACCGGAATGATGGGGTAATCCCGCCTGGCAACGTAGAATTGACGACTATCGCCCCGCCGCTTCCAAACACCCCAAAACGCAAAAACAGGACTCCGCCGTGCTTGCCCTGAAACTCCTGCTGGTTCCAAGCTTCCTGATTTTGATCACGCTGGCGGGCAAGCGATGGGGACCGGGCGTCGCCGGGTGGCTCGCAGGATTGCCGGTATCCGCCGGCCCCATCCTATTCATCGTCGCCCTCGAGCAAGGCTCCGTCTTCGCCGCGTCTGCCGCTGCGGCATCGCTCTCGGCAGTCTCGTCCACGGTGGTGTTTTGCGCCGTCTATTCGCACGCCAGCGTCCGCTTCGACTGGAGAGGCGCGCTGCTGATCACCGCTGGCGTGTGGCTGGCGGCCGTCAACCTGTTGGCCCGCTTGCCCGGATCGACGGCGCTCTCCTTTGCGCTGGCGGCATCCGCCTTGCTCGGGGCACCGTACCTGTTCCCGCCCTTGAAGGAGGTCGCTATTGCCCGGTCGATGTCCAAGGCCGAACTGGCCATGCGGGCCATCGCCGGCGCGACGCTGACTTTGGCAGTCTCCCTCAGTGCGGCAGCGATCGGCTCGGCCTGGAGCGGCCTGCTCACCACTTACCCGGTGCTCGGCACTGTCCTGGCGGTGTTCTCGCACCGCAACCATGGCGCCAATTTCGTCACCATCCTTCTCCGCTCGATGGCCACCGGCATGTATTCGTTTGCCGCCTTTTTCCTGGTGTTGGCCCTGTTGCTGGCTGATTTCGGGACAACGGTTTCGTTTGTTGCCGCCAGCGCAGTCGGACTATTGGTACAACTGGCGACGCTCCGATTCCGTTCGCTGCGCTAGTGGTCTGCTTCGTAAGTTGCGGGACTAGACGAAAACGCCGGATTTGCTTGGCTGGCTAGGCGCGAACCGCAGCGATAGCCAGCTATCGCGAGGATGAGCAACAACGCTAGGCAGGCAAAGACAAGTTTTCGCGCTCCGTTATTTGCGAAGCAGATCACTAGTCACGCCACGCCCGCGGTTTACGCGAGCGTTTCCCACATTTTCTGCAACCGTTTTACCGACACGGGCGCGGGCGTGCGCAACTCCTGCGCGAACAGTTGCACACGCAGTTCTTCGAGCAGCCAGCGGAATTGTTCAACCTGCGCATTGGCCACGCCCTGCTTGGCGAGCAGGATGGCGCGGCGTTCATAGTTGGTCCACAGCGGCGCGTAGTCGGCCATCAACTGAGCGTCGCGCGGGGGATTGGCTTTGAGCTTGTCGAGGCGCATGGCGATGGCCTTGAGGTAACGCGGGAAGTGCTGCAGGCGCTCGAACGGGGTATCGGCGATGAAACGCTTGCCCATCAAGCGGCCGATCTGTTTCTCGATGTCCTGCACGGCGGCTGCGTGCGCCTTGAATGCCGGCAACTTCTTCTGCACCGCTTGCCACTCGGTCAACACGAGCCCGACCAGACGACAGATTTCCTGCGACAACAACCCGAGACGGGTCTTGGCCTCTGTGCAACGCTGCTTGAAGCTTGCGGCATCGGTCGGCCACGGCTCGACCAGGCAGGCACGGGCAAAGGCCAGGTCAATGAGTTGCCGGCGCAGGTCGTCCAGCGAACCGAGCGCCATGTATTGCATGCCCATTTGCGTCAGGCCCGGCAGGTTCTTTTCGAAGTACTTGAGCTGCTCCTTGAATTGCAGCTTGAACAGCCGCAATAACCCTTCTGCATGAACCTCCTGCGCTTCCTCCAGTGTGTCAAAGACACACAACGAAACGCTATCGCCATCGTCCGTCAGCCCCGGATAGCCAAGCACCCGCTGGCCGCCGCCCACCTCCACCTCCATCAATTCCGGCAATTCGCCGAAGCTCCAGTCTGTCATGCCGGAATATTCGGCGGGTGTTTCGTGCAGTTCCGAAAACTCCTGTTTGGCCTGCCCGCCCCATTCACTACGCAGGTCAGTCAAGTTACGGCTCATGCCGAGCTGCCTCCCGTGCTCATCGACGAGCCGGAAGCTGAAGGAGAAATGCGCCGGCAGGGCATCCGGGCGGAAAGCGTCGGGAGTGATCTCCCAGCCGCGCGCGTTGAGGCCACGCGTCTGCAGGATGTAGTGAATCAGCGCGGGAATCAGCCCTTTGTCGGAAGGTTGCATGGCGTCGACGAACTCGGCGGCAAACTCGGGCACCGGCACCAGTTTCGAGCGGATCTTCTGCGGCAGCGTCTTGACCAGCTGCACGACCTTTTCCTTGAGCAATCCCGGCACCAGCCATTCGCAGCGCGCCGCGGGAATCTGGTTCAACTGCGCCAGCGGCACGGTAACCGTCACGCCATCCTTCGGGGAACCGGGCTCGAAGTGATACGAAAGCTCGAAATCGACGCCGCCGAGTTTGATCCGGGGCGGGAAGGCGTCGGTTGTCACGCCCGCCGCCTCGTGGCGCATCAGGTCTTCGCGCTTGAGGTGCAGCAGCTTGGGGTTGTCTCGCTCGGCTTCTTTGCGCCACTTGTCGAAATCAGCCCCGTTGGTGATCCCTTCCGGGATGATCCGGTCGTAGAAGGCAACGATCAGTTCGTCGTCGACCAGCACGTCGGGCCGGCGTGACTTGTGTTCCAGCGTCTCGATGTCGAGCATCAACTGGTGGTTGTGCGTGTAGAACGCCCAGCGCCGCGCGTACTCCTCGGCAATCTCGCCGCCGACCAGCCCTTCGCGGATGAACAGCTCGCGCGCTTCCGCCGGATTCATCGGCCCGTAATTCACACGCTTCTTCGGATTGACGACGATGCCATACAACGTCGAGCGCTCGAACGCTACCGCCTGCATCGCCTTCTTCTCCCAGTGCGGGTCGAAGTAGCTCTTCTTGATCAGGTGAGCGCCCACTTTCTCCAGCCACTCCGGCTCGATGCGGGCGACG
>CAZCJW010000069.1:0-13839 GCA_964499185.1 uncultured Propionivibrio sp.
CGCCTATTTCTTCGGGAGTAAGCAGACGGGCAAGAATCAGCGTCGCCAGGAACTGTAGCCCCATGGAGAAATACCGGGTGCTGAATGTGTACGCTAACGCTGATCGAATTGACATTGAACAGTTTTTTCTATGGAAATAATCCTTTATTCCAACATCCAGCTAGATTCTCAGGAAACAACGCGCAAATAGATGGGACGTAGTTTTTTCCAATGGGCATCATGGGAAAACTCGGCCTCGACCCAGCGCCTAGCCGTGGTTTTCCTTTCCCCGTTATTCGTCCCATTAAGCACTCTCGAGATGCACTCAGCAAGAGCATTGTCATCGTTTAAGGCTACCAAATCGCCGAATTTTCCTTGAGCCGTAGCATCCCGCGTGCTCGGCAAATCTGTCGCCACGACCGCCAACCCACGTGCAAGCGCCTCCGTAACCACAGTTGGCAGCCCTTCGCTCTCGCTGGACAACACGAAGACATTAGCGCTGTCCATCAAGTCCATCACATCAGAGTGCGCCTTAAAACCATGGAAAGTAATTCGATCCGAAATCCCAAGATCAAAAGCCAGTCGCTGAACAGACTGTTGTTCTTCTCCAACCCCTACAAAATCACAGTGAAAGGCTTCATGCCGAGCGTTCAATACCGCTAGTGCACGAACCAACCACCGCTGGTTCTTGATCGACTTGAACGACGCAACGTTCAATATTCGGCGAGCAGCGGGTCTTGGAACGATTGGCGCAAGAAACTCGGGGTTGATCGGGTTGTAAATCAATGTTGTCTTTGATTCCAGTTTCGGACAATGCTCCATCATGTAGCCATGAACACTCTCCGCGATCGAAATAACCTCACGGACTCGAGGGTGCATCAGATTCTCAGCCCAATCGTCTTCAAAATAGATATCGCTGTGGTGAGCCGTGCATATCACCGGAACATCCAGATACTCGCCGAGCGGAATTGCAAACGGTAGATGCCAGGCAAAGTGAGCGTGAATCAATTCGGGACGCCACGACTTCAGTTCTTTGAGGATTTTTGTCCAGTGGTAAACACGCTTCGATCCGGTAACCCGCCCAAGCTTCTCACGATCCGAAACATCCCAAATAAACTTCTTGAACGTAGGATCGAACATCGCCCTAATTTCTGTATACACAAACGACGCAAGACGACCAAAAAACGGTGGCGGCTTACTCAGGAAACCGTCATAAACAACCGAGGGATCTCTCTGACTGTCAGGTTCTGCAACACGGGTAATAACTCGAATGTCGATTCCATGGTTCTCGAGAAGGTTTATTTGCTGACTGACAAAAGGCATGCGAATCGGGTTAACGGAATTGATGAACAGTACCCGACGCCCCTTAAAATTGGAATCGTCGCTTGCTGTTGTAGAGACAATCCTGATGAATGACTCATTTATCATTTTTTTCTGCCTGATTTATTGCATCGATTCAGGGCAGCTGACCAAACGGTCGATATCTTCTTTCGAATATGTACTCGCAATTGCTCGGTCATTTCCTTCGGAATACTGATTCTGAAGTTTGAGCGCCTGTTCTTGGCTTCCAGGAATCATTTTCAGCTCAAGTGCTTGATCTGAAATCTGTCGAACCTTCCAACCACTTCTAATCGCGCTAACATGAAGCCATATGTCATCGGCCTTTGGGCAAGAACGCATAAAATCGCGCCCAGCATTTTTCAGATACAAAAGAAATTCAGGAGGATAAATAACACCTGAGACGCCAGTTCCGAAGTTACTGAAAGATGCTTCAGTCGTAGTACAAAGCGGCCACATGTCATAGGGCAAAAACTTGCCATCTTTTATCTTTATACTTCGTGCCCTGTAGCAATTAATCACTTTTGCATCAATCGCAAATGCGGCGACCAGCCCCCCCAACCAGAATCTCGGATAGATTACGTCATCGTCTGCTGTAACTACAGGTTTGGAAAAGGTTGCCTCGCTTTCGACATAGCCGAAATACTTTGTGTGGGGACCAAAGTTCTCGCATTTCCGAATATCAAGACCTCTCTTCTGTAGCCTTCGCAGACTTACTGGGAGATCGGAAAAGATCCTCTGATCGTCTATCCAAAGAATAAGGCGACTCGGCAACAATTTACCTTGAGCGATTGATTCGATTGTTAGAAAGACACTATCAACTCTTCCTCCATAGGAAGTAAGCGACACCACGGGCCCATAAGCACTGGTAAGTGATCTCCTAGAAATCAGATTATTCAAGGCAAGGAATCTGAGATAAAGGATGTATTTAACGTAGTCAAGGTGCTTGAAGAGCATCCAGTAAAGCTTTTTGAGTGCAGATTCGATCATGGCAATCCGATATTTCTCAGCATGTGCATGTTATTGACTGAAACAGGCCAATCTAGCAAATTCGTATATCGCGCAACCATTCCTCCCACAAACCAACGCGCGCATCCCAGGAATTACGAGCCGCCACGTCATGACGTTCGCGAGCCAACTCCGATGAATCTGATTCCAATGCAAACCGTATCCCTTTACTCCACGCATCAACCCCATCGAAAATGCCAACCACGTCTGAAAACGGCTTGACCGCCTCGATCGGCGAACTTATCACGGGGTGCTTACATGCGAGGTATTCGTGCAGCTTCAACGGAGAAATAGCCGTCCACCAACCTTCACCCGTCGCGCGATAGCACATCGTATTGACGTCCATGTGGCCGACGTAGGCCGGGACCTGACGACGATCCTTTTGGCCGAGAAAATGTACATTCGGCAACGCTTCGCATTCGGTGAAAGGAATCGCGTTGTAGTCATCTGTCAGGAGTTCATTGCGTTCAACCCGGCCAACAAGCACCCACTGCCAGGCAGGGTTCATCCGTGCCAGTGTTGCGACCAAGGCCATATCGACCTTGCGATTAATTGCGCCTATGTAACCGAGCCGCGGGTGAGGAATGTTGCGCAAATCCTCGGGTTCGGGTTGCGACGGTCCATCGGAAAACGCTTCGAAATCGGCCCCGTTGGGAAGAACCTTGACTTTCGGATCCCCTAGGTAGCGCGCAATGGCCTCGGACGAAGCGGTGACGAGTGCGGCTTGCCGGACTAAGGCCGCCTGAAACGCCGCTTTCTCTTCGCTCCACCCCGATTGGTTGGCATACGCATCGTAGGCATGAAACACAACATCACACGGCTGCAAATGCTCGATGTAAGGATAGAACTGCGGATCAAAAAGCAAGGCAATGATGCGTTCATTCGGCGGTGCAACGGTAGAGCGCATGAAACGGGCGTGACGCGCAACGGCCATGCGGTCAAAAACCAGATGGCGTTTCCAGCGAGCCCCCAAACGGCCGGGAACGATATCCCGAATACCGTCCCGCTCTTCAACGCGATTGAACAACGGACTGGCGTTCCATTGCGCAGATTTGCGTTGCCACCAATCGAGCGCACCAAAGCTGTAGGCCACGGGCCAGCCTCTTTTCCCCAGCCGAGAAAGCAATTGTTGACGATTCATCCATTCAGGCTCAACCCAAGGATGATGGGCAAAGGCAACGATTGGGCGAGTCGGGATAGACGGGCTTGCGTGGGTCATTCGGATCGCTTTCTGATAACGAACTCTGCCCCACCATCTTGGGCGTTGGCCCCATCCATCATCAATGCATCCGCATAGAACTTCGTCGCCCAGTTCGGGTACTGCCAAGGGTGATAGCCCCCATCCACGGGGAACGATCCCTTGATTCCTCCCCGCGCGTTTTCATCAGCGGTGGCGAGCAATTGCGTTTTTTTGACGAAACTGAGGATGCGCGAGGTTGCCGCCTTATAGCGTTCCTCACCCGTTATCTGGTAGAGGCGTCCCCAATTGATCCCGAGTTGGCAATCTCCGGTCAGGCAGGACCACTTCACTGTGGGCTTCCAGTGCTCGTCAAAGCGTCCTGGCAGGCGGCCGTCGGCAGGAAGCCTCTTGATCATGGCGTCGCCGATCACGCAAGCAGCGGCCACGAGGTCGTCACGTCCTGCAGCCGCGCCGATTTCCAGCAGGCCGCGCATGGCGTAGGCGATGGTATGGGTGAAGGGCTGCGCGCTGTCTTGCAGACAGTTCTGGGCGAGCCATCCGGCGGCGTTGCGCTGCGTCATGGCCCATTCGGCATTTCTGACGGCGGCCTTGAGATACGCGCGGTCGCCGGTGATGTCATGCACGCGCGCCAGGCTCCAGGCGGTGCGGGTGTTATAGGTGTTGATGTGCTTGCCGGTCATCGGGGAGCCGAACTTTCGCCAGCACCCGTCGCCGTCCATGGTGGCGATTAGCCAATCGGCGGCACGCACGGCGGCTCGGCGATAGCGCTCATCCCCTTCTTCTTCAAAGGCACGCACCCACCCGAAAATGACTTGCCCCGTGTTGAAGATCGTAGGCTGGTCTGAATCGCCCAGCGCGCCGGCCAGAACACCTCCCGTGGGGTGCTGGATGTCGATTTCCCAGTCGGCCATGCGTATGGCGCGTTGCCGTGCGTCGGCATCTCCTGCCAGTGCCGCGTAACGGTAAAAGGTGGGGATGATGTAGCCGGTGGTTTCGGGGTAGGACGGCGCCCAGCGTTGCGAACGGATCAGATACGTTTGCGCCACACCACCGTTGCCGGTGACATCCTGCGCATGTTTGAGCCAGGCGATGGCGGCATCGAGGTGCACCCGGTTGTCCGTGGGTTCGGTCAGGCCGATCCCGCAGGCATCCTTGAGGGAGAGCGTTTTCAGGCGGATGGTTTCAGCGATTCCCATGATTCTCCATTTTCAGAACTTACGGCAAAGCTACCACGGAGGCGTAGAGATAACGGTTCGACAAAATACGTTTTGCCCGGTTTTCTACATCTCTCAACGAATTCTCGGTGTTTCTGCCTCTCCGTGCGGGCGTTGAGTTGCTATTGAAACGGCATGACAATGTTTTAACTCGTCACCCCGGCGAAGGTCGGGGGCCAGTCGGCGAATGGTCTCCGACACTGGATACCGGCCTTCGCCGGTATGACGATAATTTTGTACTTCAGTGGGCCGACGCAATAGATGCGCGGGTCCCGGTTTTCGCCGGGACGATGGGGTTGTGGGAAAGCGGGGCGTATGGCTCATTTTCTTGAAAGTTCTGGCATTCGTGTTACTGCGTTGGCGTGTCGAAGAAATGGCCTCCTCCCGCCACGAGACTCCGCGCGCCGTCGAGCAGATCGCGTGCGCGGATCCAGAGCAGCGCCGTATGGCCGATGCGTCCTTCGTGCAGCAGGTTACCTTGTTTCAAGTGTTCCACGAGTCGGTATTCGCGGCGCAGTTTGTTGGCTTGTGCGGAGAGTACTTGCACGCGCTGTTCGAGAACACGTCCGCTCCCATCCACGACCGTCGCGTTGAGAAACTCCGGTTCATAGAGCGGCACCGGGAGCGTATCGGCGAGATGGTCTTCGACGAAATGGGTGAAGGTAAAGGTGGAGAACGGTGCATCCAGTCCGAGGATGATCGCATCCCGGTCCAGCAGTCGCTGGAACGGCGAGTCGGGGCCGAACGGGCGATCGGTTGTTTCGTGGCCGGCAATGAATTCCGCAGCGCTCTGCCCCCAGGCCAGCAGCGGGTGCGTGGCGCTCAGGCTGCGCAAAACGCCTTCGGAGCGGCGGAAGGTTTCGGAAACCAGGCCCATCATCGACGGGCTGCGGCGCACGTCCATGGGCTTGCCCTTGCCCAGCCATTCGGCGGAACTCATGTTGTGATAGGGCATCGAGGTCATGACAAGCAGGCCTTCTGTTCCAACGCTTTGCTTGAATGCCCGGACCATGTCGGCGGGCTTGCCACGAAACCCGTTGTGCTGGAGCCACGAGGAATGAACCATCAATGTGCTTCCGCGCCGGACACCACAGCGATCCAGTGCTTTGGCAAAGGCGGTGGCGTCATAGGCCCACACCGTTTGCGCAAACAGCGCCTTGACGCGCTCCTTGATGCCCACGCTCACCCTTTCCTCTTGGTCATGTTGATTGCAACGGGAAGGGGACGTCATGCCGGCGGAGAGCGGTATCCAGTATCGGGGAACATTCACCGACTGGAGCCCGGCCTAGGCCGGGGTGACGGGTTTTTGCGTTCTCGGGCGTCATCACTCTTTGCCAGCCTTGGTGGTACACCTCTGGATTCCGGCCTTCGCCGGAATGACGGGTTTGTTGAGGTTGTTTTGATTCATCGGATTACTGATTCGGCACTATGAAACAGAAAGTCCCGTCATACCGGCGAAGGCCGGTATCCAGCATCGGAGAGCATGCTCCGACTGGTCCCCTGCCTTCGCCGGGGTGACGGGTTTCTGCGTTTTCAGGTCTCATCACTCTTTACCAGCCTTGGTGGTGCGCCCCTGGATTCCGGCCTGCGCCGGAATGACGGGTTTGTCGATAGCTCCGGCTTTCACACGGGAGACGAGGTATTGCATTTTCGGGCGTCATCACTTTCTCCCCGTCTTCCCGGTAAGCTCGTCGAGAAGACCAGCAAAGCAAGCGGTGATCGCCCGGCGGTCGAACTGCGCGAGATACGCGTCGTCGGCATCCACTTTCATGGGTACGGGCTTGGCGAGCCATTCGCGCAGCATGGCTTCGCAGGCATCGGCAGATTCGGCGGGTACCGCTTTGCCCAACCGGGCACGTTCAATGATCTGTTGGGTTGCACCGGGATCGCACAGGGCGAAGATCGGGCGGCGGGCGGCGACGTATTCGAAGAGTTTGCCGGGAATCACGCCGTCCGAGGTCTCTCCCGTATCGACGATGAGCAGGAGGTAGTCGCAATTGACTTGCGTGTTCATTGCGGCGGCGTAGCTCACGTCGCCGGCGAAGTCATAGAGATGGGCAATTCCGTAGCGCGAGAGGATTTCGTCGTATTTCGCCCGAATGTCCGCTTCGACACCGCCCAGGATACGCACCTTTACTTTCTCGGCGAGCGCGGGGTCGCTCTGGTGAATGCGCCCGAGTGCTTCCGCAAAGGCGTAGCCGCGGCGATTCTTGAACAGGCGCCCGGTGTAGACAAATTCGATGCCGCCCTCGCCGACCGGCCGGGTTCGTTCGCGGGTGTCGTAGAGTTCGACATCGTAGCCGTTGGTGAGCGTTTCCCAGCGCGCGGTGACCGCCGGGTGCAGCTTGCGCATGTAATCGGTTTTGGGTTCGGAGACCGTTATGACCATCTCGGCCGCTTTGAGAAGCTTTTTTTCGATTCGGAGTTCCAGCCGCTTGCGCCACTCCGGCAGCCATTCGCGCAGCACATCGCCGTACCAGAGATCGCGGTAGTCGGCAATCCAAGGCAACCCGGTCTTGCAGCGAATCTGATAGCCAACGTAGGCGCTGGAGAACGGGGGAAGCGTGGTGTAGATCGCGTCGATCCTGCGCTCGGCGCAGAGGCGCAAGCATTCCTTGGTCGCTGCCCTGGCCCAGGGGGCGTAGCTGTCGGGGATGTACACGAAGTTCTTGAGGAACCAGCGCACGGCGCCATGCGCCCGATCGAGCAGCGTGGGCTTGGCGGAGGCGACGACAACCTGCTTTGTTGCTGGAGCCGGTGCGGTTCCCTGTGCGGCGGGTGTCGATGGCGACGCCGGCCGGCCAAGCAGGCGCTTGGCAAAACGGGCGATTCCGGCCTCGATATCCACCAGCGGCAGACGAATGACTTCCACGCCTTCGGCAATTTCGGCCAGCAGTTTGGGATCGTAGTTGGGCTCCTGGCCGGAGGGGTCCAACGTGACAACCACGGTTTTCCAGCCGTGTGCCCGCAAGTGCTCGACAAACTTCACCGTGCGTATCCGGCCGATCGTCTTGAGCGGGGGAAATTCCCCGGCCACCACCAGCAAGGTGCGCGTTGTTTCGTTCTGCATAGAGGTCACTCGGGTCACTCGCTGGCCAGTCGATGACAAAGCGCCTGGAACTGGGCGGCACGCGTGGTCCAACTGTTGGCCTGGGCGTAAGCCAGCCCACCCTGTTCGAGTTGTTTGCGAAAAGCATCGTCGCCGAGCAGGCGATTGATTGCCGCGGCAATTTCCGTGATGGAATAGCCATCGACCAGGAGCCCCGTTTCCCCCTCGCGCACCGCCTCGACCGCACCGCCAGCCCTGCCTCCGACGACGGCCCGGCCGCAGGCATTCGCTTCGAGGAAGACCAGCCCGAAGCCTTCCGTATCACCATCGGGCATCGTGCGGTTGGGCATGATGAAGAGGTCAGCACTGCGATAGGCGGCGATCAGGTCCGCATCCGACAGCGGGCCGGTCAGCGTAACGCTCTCGCCCAGCCCTTCCGAGTCGATGAGTTGCTGGAGTTCCTCACGCTGAGGTCCGTTCCCGACGATCAACAGATGCGCCGTCGGGTGCTGCGCGACAACGCCTCGCCAGCCGCGCAGCGTGTGGTCAAACCCCTTGCGCGGCACCAGACGTCCGACGCCGACGACCAGCCGTTTGCCGATAACGCCCCAGCGCTGGCGGAAATCGATGTCGTCCGGCCCCGGTGAGAAACGGAAGGTATCCACGGCATTCTCGATCAGGTGAACGCGCTCGGCCGGCAACCCCATTTCTTCGATCAGTGTGCGTTGGGTGAAGCGGCTGACGGCGATGATGCCATCGGCCCGGGAGAGGTTGTAGAGGCGCTTGCTCCCGAACGAGCCGGATTCGAACCGGGTAGTCACCTCTTCGCCGTGTATGTAATAAATGAGTCGGCACCCGGTCAAACGCCTGCACAGTTCACCTAGCCACGCCGACGAAATCAGTTCCCCAAGGCAAACGACTCTGACGTTATATCGCCGGATCAATTGCAGTGTTGTTCTCAAAACCTTGGCTCGCAGCGGGAGATCGATGGTGAGGAAGCGCCACGCGGAAACCAGCTTGTTGGCCGGCGCAGGGAGAATCTCGGGGCGCAGCAGGTCCAGGCGATGCACCGGATAACCGCATTCCCGGTCGTGCGCTTCCCAACCGGCGATTTCCTCATCCCGGTCGTAATAGCGGCGAGCTGCCAGGACCACCATCGATCCCGAAGGCGACAGGCGGCACAGACTGGCATACACGTTGGCCGATCCTCCGTGGATGGGCGCAAAAATGCTGGCCACTAACAGACAAGTTGGCGATTGGGACATGTGTTAATGCCTTCTCAAATTAGGAAACGCAGAAGTATTCGTTACCCCGGCGCAAATTTACGTCATATCGGCGAAGGCCAGTATCCAGTATCGGAGGGCAATCGCCGACTGGACTCCGGCCTTCGCCGGGGTGACGAATTCTTGCATTTTCAGGACTCATCTCTATCTGCCAGTCTCATTGTTATACCTCTGGATTCCGGCCTGCGCCGGAATGACGGATGCGTTAAGGTTGTCTTGATTCATCGAAATATTGCTTCGGCGAAAATTCCCGTCATACAGGCGAAGGCCGGTATCCAGTATCGGAGAGCAGTCGCCCACAGCCGCCGACCTGCGCTGGCATGACGAATCCTCAACAAATCAGCGACTCCTCAGACGGTTGATACCGATCACCTTCATTCTCCTGCCTGAATCCTACGCAGATCCTCAAGCAACCCGGGCACGCGGTTGCGAACGAACGATTGCACCAGGGTGTCGGCGGCCGCGTCGCTTTCGAGCGTCGTCGCCGTGATGACGAGCATGGCGCCATCGTCGCCCTTGCCTGTAACCAGGTTGATCGCCTGATAGATCTTGCTGACGATGTCGCTGGTTGTCGTCCACCCGCCGACCCAATACACGGAAGCGGCAACAGCGTGTGCGTTTCCCTTGACGTAGTGTTCGGAACGCATCTTCGGGATCCCCTCTCCGAAAGAAGCCAGGCGCCGGCTTTTACCCCATGTCCACCCACGCGTTGGTTCAATCAGATTATGGACGTTCGCCAATTCCGCCCCTTGCCGCTGATTGCGATAGTAAGCGACTGTCAGCCCGACCTGCCCGTTTTCAAAACGGTACGTCGCCTCATGGATAGCACTTGCGCCGACAAATCGTGGAGTAATCATTGGAAGCGCGGGCTGGACTTTTTCCAGCCCGGCCAGCGAATTCGAGAAGTCGAGCACAGGCAGTGGCTGGTCCGGCAGGTTAAGCAGACGGCTGGCCGCCAGCGCCGAGCCAGCCCCGACTACCGCTGTCAGCAGGGCGGCCACAAGGGTGACGCGCGCGCGCGCGGCGGAAGCCAATGGTCTCACTTCGATCGTTTTCTGCGTATCCTGCCAGCGCACCCCGACCCAGAAGCTGATCAGGATAGTGACGGCAAAGATGATCCATCCGAATGTCAGATGCGACAACCCAAGCCCCCACTGGTTATTCGACAGGTGAGCCGCCATCACGATCACGTAGGCACGCATCCAGTTAGCCAGGAGAGAGAGCAGAAGCATCCACACGATGAAGATCAAGCGCTTGTGCCAGCGGGTGTAGGTGATATACGCGAAGATGGATCCGACGAAAAATGACGTCAGCAGATAGCGGATACCTGAACATGCCTCGACCACCGACCAGCTTCCGCTCGGGATAATGAACAACCGGTCCTGCTGAAAGACGGGAACGCCGCTCGCGCGCAACCCAAGCACTGTGGCGTTCGCCGTCCAGTCCATGAGCGTAGGCAACACATCGTGCCCAAAGGGGATGGCGAAGAGCAGGAAACAAAGCGGGCCGAAAAGCACACGAAAAGCGGCCGTACCCATCACCGTCCACACGGCGGTCTGCAGCATGAAGACCAGGGCGAACTGGACGACGACGCCGGCCGAAACCATTTCGCCGGCAAATCCGGCGGCACAGGAAAGCAGAAATGCGCAAAACCCGGTCCGGGAAGGCGCCAACGGCACGCCGACCAACTCAGCGCGCTTTCCCCAAGCCAAGAAGGCAACCACGACCAGAACGACATACCCATGGGCGTGCGAGGGTAGCGTCTCCCACGCCTCGACAATCAGCGCGACCTGATTCCGGTAAGCGATCAGGAGACAGACCCAGACCAACGCAGTAAGCAACCATGCCAGACGGCGGTCATTTAACGCGGTAGAGGAACCAAAGCTGCTTGTGGCGTCGTCGGTACGCATTTTCAGATACTCCTCGCCACAGAATTGCCGGAAGCGAGTTTTCCACGGGCAAGATCCATTGGCTTTGATTGCACATCAGTATGAGAACCGGCCGGCAAAGGCTGAGACAGAACATCCACAACCAGCCTTTCGCTGCACAGCAGAATGACCATGAGATAGAAAGGCATGTCCCAGTAAGCGAGGCTGAGAAACGCGCCGCCGACCGCAAACCCAGCCAAACTGACCTTGCTCATGGAGCCCAGAGTGTGCGCCCATTGCAGATCTTGTCTTCCAGCCGACAGGCGAACCAACCTGCCTGCCATGCGATAGGTCAGAATCCAGAAGCAAAGATAAAGGCCCAAACCAAGGTAGCCATGTTCGCCAAGAATCTGGAAATAGATGCTATGCGCCACGATGACGAAATTCGGGTTGGGTGCGTATTGCAGATAGATCAGCGGAGACGCGGTTTCGAATCCTGCACCCAGCAGCCGATGGTTGGCGATATTGATCGCCATGGTCCAGGCATTGATGCGCCCCATGGCTGAGGCATCTTCTTCATAGCTGCCGATGGTGTGCATGCGCGCCATCCACTCTTCCGGCATGAATGCCAATCCGACGCCCAGCATCATCAGCATAAGAATCCCCAGGGAACCCTTGGACTTACTCCTCCACCAGAGCATCGAACCCATCGCGGCGACGGCCAACAGCGCACCGCGAGAATGGCTTCCCAACGCAGACACCAGACAAAGCGCCATGATCGCGTACAACCCGAGGCGCATCCATTTTTCGGAAAACCAGCGCATGACCGGGAATGGCAACTGCCGCACCAAAGCAACCTGAGTACTCAGGAAATAGATCAAGGGCACCGTAATGATGAGTGCCACGGCCAGTTCGTTGTTGCCTTCGATCACGCTGGAGGGGGGTCCCCACACGCGGTGGTCGCCCCCGGTCAGGATGGTGAATACACCACCTTTGACGCCAAAAAAGGCAATCGAGGCGGCAACCAGAACCACCAATCCCAGAATTTGCTCGCGCGTCCTGACGACCGAGGCCACGACGAGGGTCATCAGCATCACCTTCAACGTCTCAATGTACTTGGCAATACTTGGCTCGAACAGGATTGCACCGATGGACGTTATCCCCATCCAGGCAATCAGCAGCAGGAAAACGACAACCGGCCCACCGGTTGGCAAGCGCACCTGTTTCGGGTTCATCGCCATCGACAACACCAGCACCACGGCTGCGATCATCGCGAATGGAAACGAATACGCAAAACCCCAGCCCAAACGGTGCGGGTTCATCAGGCCGACCCACACCCACAGCATGGCCGCAATGTAAGGCCGCCGAAAGGACATGAGTAGGAAGCCGAAGAATATCAGGACTACTAATAGATCGCGCATGGCGTGATTGCTGTCAGTCAGTATTTACGGCGTGGCTAACGATATAGCGGAATTTCCCTGATTTTTCCGCCGGGATGCTATCCGTGAGTTGGACATCAATTTCGACGTCTTTCCCCAGCCGCTGTTTGAAGCCGGATACGATGCTGTCAATCTTGCTTTCCTCGAACGGCGGCTCGGTCACGAGAAGCACCCGCGTAAGTTGCCTGGACTCCTGAATAACTTTGAAGCCTTTCATGCCGGGAAGATCACGCAGGATATAGATCAGCGACAATCCGTGCATGACAGTTCCGTCCGCTGCAACCACGAAATCAGTGCTGCGCCCCTGAATATCGCGGAGCAAAGGCAGCCGGCGGCCACAGCGGCATGCGTGCGTATCCAGCGTACCAATATCCCCGGTGCGATAGCGGATGAACGGAAAATCGGAAGTCGCTAGATGAGTCACAACGATTTCTCCTGACTCTCCCGCTGGCAGGACGTTGCCCTGGTCATCGACGATCTCGACGAGAATATCCTCGGCCGTGATATGCATCCCTCCATCGGGGCACTCATGGGCAATAAATCCCGCGTCGCGCCCACCGTAGCCATTGGCCACCGGACATGCAAAAGCTTTGGTTATCGCCTCACGTTGATGCTCGTACAATCTTTCCGACGTGCAGAAAACCACCTTGACGCCAAGTTGGTCGAGACGAATTCCCCTTTTCTCCGCGTGCGCAGCGATGAGACTAATCGCTGATGGGTAGCCAAAAAGCATTGCGGGGCGTCGTTCGCAAATACGCGCCACGAACTTATCCAGATTGGGTTCCGACATTTCAAAGGCGGGCAAGAGTTCGGTCCGCATCAGTCGGTCGCGGATGTTCCTGATTCTGTCTTGAGTCCCCAGTTCGATGGGCGATCCCCAGACAACAATTTCGGGATCACCAATATCCACTCCCCACCAACGCGTTGCCCGCCATTTGGCAGCCACGTCATGACTGACACGCTCCTTGCCAATGAAAAAAATAAGGGGCTCGCCGGAGGATCCGCCCGTGTTGAAACGCGCGAGATCCCTGGCAACCGTTGATTTCATCCGATCTCCTTGAGACCTGATGATCGCTTTCGTCAGAAAAGGGAGTTTCTGCAGATCGGTAAGGGAGTTTATGTTTCGCACATCAACGCCGAGACCGGCGAAGCAGTCGCGATAGTACGGAACGTTTTTTCCTGCTTTCTCCAGCAACTCTCGCAGACGAGCGAGACGATAAATCTCCATGCGGTCGCTGGGCCACCACTGCGACTCCTCCATGGATTTTCGCAGCGCGAGCGTATCGTGATTCTTGATTTTTTCCTGCAGCGGAAAAACCAGATTAGTGATCACTGAAGTATAGATACTCACGGCAACTCCCTTATACCCGAGTACGGGCGACATCCAGCGCCGCTGCGTATTTTTGGGCGAGGATAGGCCACACATGCGACCAGGTGTATTTTTTGACTTCGGCCAAGCC
>CAZCJW010000070.1:0-13809 GCA_964499185.1 uncultured Propionivibrio sp.
CCGAAGTCATCAAGATCGGTGTGTTCGAGCCGCTGACCGGCGCCAATGGCGCAGGCGGTGCCGATGAATACGATGGTATCAAGCTGGCCAACAAGCTGTTCCCGGAAGTGCTCGGCAAGAAAGTCCAGCTCGTCGCCGTTGACAACAAGTCGGACAAGGTCGAGGCCGCCAACGCCGCAACCGTGCTGGCGCAAAAGGAAAAAGTTAACGCCGTGATCGGCTCCTGGGGTAGTTCGCTGTCGATGGCCGGCGGCCCGATCTTCGCTGAAGCCAAGATTCCCGCCGTAGCTGTTTCGGCAACCAACCCAGCCGTCACCAAGGGCAACGAGTACTACTTCCGCGTCTGCTTCCTGGATCCATTCCAGGGTGTCGTCGGCGCCACCTATGCGTTCAATACCCTTAAGGCCAAGAAGGTTGCGATCATCCGCGAAGTCTCCAACGACTACTCGGTTGGGCTCGCCAAGTTCTTCGCCGATGAATTCGTCAAGCTGACCGGCGACGCCGGTTCCATCGTCGCCACTGCAGACTACAACACCGGCGACCAGGATTTCACCGCACAGCTGACCAACATCAAAAAGTATGAGCCGGACGCCATCTTCGCCCCTGGCAACTACACCGAATCGGCCCTGATCATCAAGCAGGCCCGCGCGCTCGGCATGAATGTCCAGTTCATCGGCGGCGACACCTGGGATATGGCGGCGTTCCTCGAAGTGGGCGGCCCGGCCGTTGAAGGTGCCGTGTTCTCGACCTTCTTCGCTAACGACGTGCCGATCAACAAGACGTCCGAAGCCTTCCTGAAGTCGTTCCGTGAAGAGTTCAAGAAGGAACCGTCGGCCGTCTCCGCACTTGGCTACGATGCTTACCTGGTCATTCTCGATGCCATCAAGCGGGCCAATTCCGCCGAACCGCAGAAGATTCGCGATGCCCTGACCACGACCAAGGACTTCGAAGGCTCCGCCGGCGTCATCACCATCAATTCCGAACGCAACGCCGACAAGGAAGCCGTGTTCAAGACCGTGAAGGACGGCAAGTTCGTCTTCCTGACCACCGTCAAACCGAAGTAACCAACAACGGCGGGGCTTCTGCCCCGCATCCCGGCAGTTTCCGAAAATCCGGATGTGCTGTAGCGGTCGCTACTGTCGCATTCGGATTTTCACATGATTGGAGGCGGCGATTTACCCGCCTTGCATCAAACTGCCCTGGTCATGTCGGCCCGGCATCAGAAGGAACCTCATGGATCTTCAGACTTTTCTTCAGCAATTCGTCAACGCACTGTCCCTGGGCAGCCTGTATGCGTTGATCGCCATCGGCTACACGATGGTGTACGGCATCCTGCGCCTGATCAACTTCGCCCACGGCGATGTATTCATGATCGGCGGCTACCTGGCCTTCTATGGGGTCAGCATGTTCTTGATGCCCTGGTGGTTGGCGGTGTGCCTGGCCATTATCGTCACCACGGCATTTGGCGTCGGACTCGAGCGGGTGGCCTATCGCCCGCTGCGTGACTCGCCGCGCATCTCGATCATGATCAGCGCCATCGGCGCCTCCTTCCTGATCGAGAACCTGGCCATCGTGCTGTTCGACGCGAGACCGAAAGCATTTCCCGTACCCAGCCTGTTCGGGGCCAATTACGTCATCGGCGGCGTACACGTTGCCAGCGTCAGCCTGATCATTCCGCTGGTCACCGCTGTCCTGCTGGCGGCGCTGCTGTGGATCGTGCACCGCACCAAGACCGGCATGGCCATGCGCGCCGTGTCCACCGACATCGAAGCCGCCCGCCTGATGGCCATCGATGTCAACCGCATCGTCTCGATCACGTTCGCTATTGGCAGCGCGCTGGCGGCCATCGGCGGCATCCTGTGGGCACTCAAGTATCCGCGCCTCGAACCGCTGATGGGCATCATGCCGGGGCTCAAGTGCTTCATCGCCGCCGTGGTCGGCGGCATCGGCAGCATTGCCGGCGCAGTTCTCGGCGGCTTGCTGCTCGGCCTGATCGAACTGATGACAATTGCCGTGCTGCCCGAACTCACCGGCTACAAGGATGCCTTTGCATTCGTCCTGCTGATCATGGTCCTGCTGGTCAAGCCGACCGGCTTGCTGGGCAAGAACCAGGGAGAGAAGGTCTGATGAATACGCTACAGAAAAAACCCATGAGCCGGGACGCCAAGCTGACACTGGCCGCCGCGGTGGCCGGCCTGATCCTGCTCTTCATCTTCGATTCGATGTTCGATCGTTTCACCATGCAAATCTTCAAGCTTTGCGCGATCAACATCATCCTGGCCCTGTCGCTCAACCTGATCAATGGCTTCACCGGGCTGTTCAGCCTGGGCCACGCCGGATTCATGGCAGTGGGCGCCTATACCTGCGCCTTGCTGTCCATGACGCCGGACCAGAAGGCCAACAACTTCGTCCTGCAACCGATTGCCCCCTGGCTGCATGACGTGCACCTGCCCTTCCTGCCGTCGCTGTTGATCGCCGGACTGATCGCCGGACTGATCGGGTGGATACTGGGCGTCATCGCCCTGCGCCTGCGCGACGACTACCTGGCGATTGCCACACTGGGCTTCTCGGAAATCATCCGGGTCATCCTGACCAACGCCCAGTCGATCACCAACGGCTCGCTCGGACTCAAGGGGCTGCCTCGATACACGACCATGTGGTGGGCCTGGGGTTCGGCGATTGTCATCACCCTCTTCCTCGTGTTGCTGATCAAGTCGAGCTACGGCCGGGCGTTCAAGTCGATCCGCGACAACGAGATCGCCGCCGAATCGATGGGAATCGACGTTTTCGGCATGAAGGTGCTGTCGTTCACCATTTCCAGCGTCCTGGCCGGAATCGCCGGAGGATTGCTGGCCCATTACCTGACCACCATCGATCCGAAGCAGTTCATCTTCCTGAAGACCTTCGACATCCTGCTGATTGTCGTGCTGGGAGGAGTCGGATCGATTACCGGGTCAATCGTCGCAGCCATCGTGGTCACTGTCTCGATGGAAGCGCTGCGCTTCCTTGACGGACCGTTGGATCTCGGTTTCATGGTCACCAATGGCATCCCGGGACTGCGCATGGTTTTCTTCTCCGCGCTGCTGATGATCGTCGTCATTTTCCGCCAACAGGGCCTGATGGGTACGTCCGAATTCAGCTGGGATTCGCTGTCCCGGATCGGATTGCTGCCCAAACGCGGACACAAATCCGGAAAGGGAGTTGAATAATGGGGTCCCTGCTGCAAACCATCGAGGTCAACAAACAGTTCGGCGGTCTGGCCGCCGTCACCACCCTGAACATGGACGTTCAGGCCGGCGAGATCATCGGCCTGATCGGCCCGAACGGTGCGGGCAAGACCACCTCGTTCAACCTCATCACCGGAGTGTACAAGCCGACCAGTGGGAAGATCCTGTTCGACGGCGAAGACATCACCGGCATGAAGCCGCATGCCATCACGCATCGTGGCGTGGCCCGAACATTCCAGAACATCCGCCTGTTCAAGGAGATGAGCGTGCTGGAAAACGTGCTCGTCGCGCAGCACATGCGCATGGGCACCAACCTGCTGGAAGCCACCCTGCGACTGCCTTCCTATATGAAGCGAGAGAAGCATATCCACGAACGCGCCCGCGCATTGCTCGCTGAAGTCGGCCTCAGCCATCATGCCCAGGCCAAGGCAACCAGCTTGCCGTACGGCAAGCAGCGCCGTCTGGAGATCGCGCGGGCGCTGGCAACGGAGCCGAAACTGCTATTCCTGGACGAACCAGCCGCCGGAATGAATCCCCAGGAGTCGGTCGAACTGATGGATTTCATCCTGAAGATCCGCGACCAGTTCAACCTCACCATCGTGCTCATCGAACACCACATGCAGGTGGTCATGGGCGTCTGCAAGCGCATGTACGTGCTGGATTACGGAGTGACCATCGCACATGGCACCCCCGAGGAAATCCAGAACAATCCCAAGGTCATCGAGGCCTATCTGGGGGTGGAATAACCATGTTGTCGATTAAGAACCTCTCTGTCCACTATGGTGGAATTCACGCCCTGCGCGGCATCAGCCTCGACGTTCCGGCGGGCAAGATCGTCACGCTGATCGGAGCCAACGGCGCCGGAAAGAGCACCACGCTCAACTCGATCATGGGACTGGTCAAGGCCGACAAAGGCTCCGTCAGCTGGAACGGCAAGGAAATCCTCGGCACGTCGACCAAGACCATCGTCGAATCCGGGATCGTCCTGGTCCCGGAAGGACGCCGTATTTTTCCCAACCTGACCGTTGACGAAAACCTGAGCCTCGGCGCTTATGCGCGCTCGAACAAGGACGAGGTCGAAGCCGACCGGGAGCGTGTCTTCGGCCTCTTCCCGCGCCTTAAGGAGCGCCACAAGCAGAAGGCCGGGACTTTTTCCGGTGGTGAACAGCAGATGCTGGCCGTCGGCCGAGCACTGATGTCCAAGCCGACAGTGATGATGATGGACGAGCCCTCGCTGGGACTGGCTCCGCTCTTCGTCGGCATGATCTTCGACATCATCCGGCAGATCAATGCTGCCGGGGTCACTGTGCTGCTCGTCGAACAAAACGCCAAGGCCGCGCTGGAAGTTGCCGATACAGGCTACGTCATGGAAACCGGTTCGATCAGCTTCTCCGGCGCCGGAAAAGAGCTGCTGGTTGACGACCGGGTGCGCAAAGCCTATCTCGGGGAAGCCTGACGCGTTTGGCATATCACGGCTGTGTGGCGGTCCCAAAAAGCCGCCCACGACTGTCGACGGAATTTACACAAACCGAATGACGTTTCGAGATAAATAAAATATATATTTGTTTTATAAAGATTCTTTAAAAACGGCTTCGTTCTTGCTTCATCCTGTTCACACGACGCTTACAATTTGGAACAAAACTTCGCGAGGCCCCTGCCGTACAACTCGCGAAACCCATCGTTAAGGCAAGCATGAGTTGTAGTTCTTTGGCGAAAGGAACGAACATGTCAGCCACCATCAAGGTCTTCTATGTTGGAGACAAGTGCTTCAGGCACGTCATGAGCAGTTACCACGATCATGTCGAACTTCGGGACGAAGACGACGAAACACTCTTAATCTACAGAGACCACACCAAGGTCTTCGATCAGAACGGCCGGTTGGGAAGTTTCAACATCGAGCATGTCGAAGGACAGTTGCACTGGGTGTATTACGAGATGCAGATGGAAGCCGGCGTTATTCTTGGACCCGACCTGACTTCCGCAGAGGTTGAAGTGTCGAGAAGATATATCCGTGAGCGGTATTCGGATGACAGCAATGACCCGGCGAAGCGTGTCCTGCGCACGCAATAGCCTGGAAGAATGGGGTTCATCCAGGCTATTACGCTAGTAGTCAGTCACGCAAGTTTGAGTCGATGCCGAGGTGCGCATCCGCGCCCCAGGGGCGCGAAGCGAACCGCAGCCATAGCACGGCTATGGCGAGGATGAGCGACAAAGCGCATGGGGATGCGGGGCGTGCCGAACATAGCAGAATTTGCGTGACTGACTACTAGCAATCAGAATTTCTCCTCAACCTTCTTCCACGAAGCGTCAGGATTGAATTGCTTGATCTGAGCTGCATTGGGGCCGAGATTCTTTTCGTAAATCTGGCCGTTGTTGCTCACAATAAATGTCATCACGCCGCTTGTTCCGTAATCGGACGGAAAGGCTGCCATGGCAAACCCTGCGACCATGCGGCCATTGATGATATAGCTGTATGCGCCGCCGGGCGCGTCCTTGCCTTGGCGTGTGAGAATACGGAAATAGTAGCCGCGGAAAGCGTCGCCGGGCTGATGCCCTTTTAGGTAGGACTCGCTCTCAGCAACCAATGGCCCCAAGGGGCTAGGCTCCTCACCTTTTGCTGTGTCTTCCTGCCAGTACAGCCCGTCATGCTTGCCTGAGGTGCTGTTGATTTTCTGGGCGTACTCAAGCACGCCGTCACCATTGCGGTCACGCGAAGCATACTGCTTCTGGGCATCCACGTAGGCGCGCAAGACAACCAAGGCGTTGCGCTCATTGCCTCCGATGCGACGGTTGATAAGCTCTTCTTCGCCGAGTTCACTGGCGTAGCGCCACATGCCATTTTCGCGCACGAGCGGAATCGGCATCGGCCAAGCCTGGCTGCCGATCAAGAGAACGCGGGTATCCGCCCCCTTTTCTTCTACGACCAGAAAAGACTTGAGCGCCGCATGAATCTTGGCTCGGGTCGCCGAATTCTCTGCCTTGTCGGGAGAGGAAACCAATGAATGATGCTTCTCGCCAAAGAGTTCAATCATTGCGGCATCATCATCAGCCGCCAGCGCCTCGGTCAGCGCCGCTACAGCTGCTTCCGGCGTGGCAAAGGTTTTCTGCTCGGCCGCCATCACGCAGGCATTGCCCAGAAACAGCGCAGCCAGCACCCATCGGCGCACAGCGGCGCCCAGGCGCCCGGTTTCAATCGGCTTCGTGGTCATATTGGCAGTCTTCATATCAGTCATGTCATTTCTCCTTAACGACGCCCGCCACGACCACCACCGCCGCCGCTACGGCCACCGCCGCCACCGCGCGCGCCACTCAATGATGCACGGCTTGACGCACCGCGCGAACTGTCGGCACGGGCGCTCCTGCCTGACCCGGAACCGCTGAAGGCACTTCCTCCGAAGTCGCGCGAGCTTGCTCCAGCACGATTACCGGCAGTCCCCCGGTCTCTTGTGCCCGCGCTCGGTCTTGAAGCCGAATCGCCACGGTCACTCGTGCCCGCCCCCGGCCTCGACGCGGATCCAGCGCCACCGCCAAAGTCTCGCGAACCGGCCCCGGCCTGCCTGTCACCGACGCGCTGGGTTCTGCCTCCTGCCCCGCTACTCACCTGGCCCGGCTTTTTATCGGATTTCCAGGAAGTTCGCTGCCCCGTGTTGCCGACGCGGGTGTTGGTGCTGCTCCTGTTGCTGTTGAAGTTTTTGCTGTTGTCGATGTTTATGGTGTTGTTCCCGCCCTCATAATTGGCCCCCCAATGTCCGCCGTTCCAAGCGGCGCCTATTGCGGCGCCCCAGATCAGCCCGGTCGCAAGTGCGGCGCCCGGCGGATAGGGGTAGTAATAGACAGGATAAGGGGCCGGGTAATAGGCATAGGGGTAGCCCCCGGAGACCACGATGGTCGACGGATTGTATTGCGGAACGTAGATTACTTCCGGGTTGGCCTGAACAATCTTGATGACTTCCTTTTCAACGACAACCGTCTGCTTGTCATCGGACTTAAGGTTGCCGACACCCTGAACCTGGCGCCGGAAACGCTGAACAGCTTCGAGCACGCCGTTCTGATCGGCCACTACCGCCTCACCCAGATCAGCCGTCCAATCAAGATCTGCATTCATCTTGTCGATAACATCCGGGTAGTTCGCCAGGGACTTGACCGAGTCATTCCAGTTGGCATTGGGCTGCAGCGATTTGTCCTGTTTCCGTTTTTCAAGGAAACGGGCTGCCTGGACGATCTCCAGCGGGAAGGTGGACGCCGGCAGAATAATGGCTACCAGATCGTCCGGATACAAGGCAATCGGCGCCACCAGTCTGTCCATTTCAGCGGAGGAAGCAACGGGAAGCTCTGATCCCGTGGCTGCCGTCTGGGCCAGTGCGTTTAAAGCCGCCATGCAAAGCCCGATAATCAGGCTCAAGAAAGCAAATCTCCCGGTGCCAAAAATACCTGAAGCACGCTTATCCATGAGTAACCTCTCAATCCGAATCCAAGATCGAAAATGCTTTGGCAAGAACAAACCAGAGACCATTCTGCTCCTTCGCACAACCAAGCACAAACGGATTCAAGCAACCTGAACCCCTGAGTCAGGGACGATGTCAGCCGTCAGCCCGCACGTTTCATTGCGATGCTCACATACGCCTTGGCTCCTGAACTCGGTTGATTCTCAAAGCGAAAATTTGTCTTCCAAACGGCAAGTTCCACGACGAGAGTCTGGCGATGGAGCGGTTCAAAAAGCCCCGCGAAGCTAAAGCGATCATCGAGCACTGACGTTGCCATTACAATAAAACCCAACCGCAAGTGCAACTCCGCCAACGGGTTCAGGTCAACCAAACACATGGCGCAGCTTGTTCGCCAACCGCCCTGGCTGCACCCGCAGCTATACTTGGAATACGTTATTTGCCATAGAGGACATGACATGAAGAACATTATCGCTACAGTTGCTGCCATTACGCTGGGGGCTGGCAGCCTTGCCGGTTGCGCCAACATGAGCGAGACCGAGCGCACGACCGGCACCGGCGCGGCAATAGGCGCCGTTGCGGGAGGACTGATCGGTGTGGCAACCGCCGGTGGAAACAAGGGCAAGAGTGCGGCTACCGGCGCCGCAATTGGGGCCGCGCTCGGCGCCGGTGGCGGTTACCTGTGGTCACAGCGCATGCAGGAACAGAAGGCCACGATGGAACAGGCGACACAAGGCACCGGCGTGAATGTCGTTCAGACGGCGGACAACCAGCTCAAGCTTGAAATACCGAGCGACATTTCGTTCGATCCGGGCCGTTACGACATCAAGCCGAATCTTCGCCCCATCCTCGATCGCTTTGCCACTACGTTGAATCAGAATCCGGTCACCCGCATAACGATTGTTGGCCATACCGACAGCACGGGCTCCGACGCGGTCAATAACCCGCTGTCTGTCAATCGCGCCGCCGCCACGCGCGACTACCTGGTCTCCCGTGGCGTGGCGACAAGCCGCATCAGTATCGATGGCCGCGGCTCGCGCGAACCGGTCGCGGACAACAGTACCACCGCAGGACGGGCGATGAACCGCCGCGTCGAGATCTTCGTCGCGGAGGCAGCGCGCTGACAACCCACCGCAGAAAACGTCCGTCGAAGCCAAGGCCCGGAACCCTTCCGGGCCTTTTTGTTGGGATTGCTTGTTAGCGCCGGGCAAATAGCCGGATAATTCCTGTAAGGCTGCAATAAGCGTTAAGAAAATTGGAACAAACAGAGCTTGATCCGGTCTCCGCATGAAAATACCCCGGGTTTCAAGCAACACTGGCCAAGGGAGTTTCACGGCATGAAGCGAGCCATCCGACTGCACGCGTTTTCGCTGACGCTGCTTCTCCTGGCAGCGCCTCTGGGGCCTGTTCTGGCCGCCGAAACATTGCGCATCCTCACTTGGCCCGGCTACGCCGACCCGGAAATCGTTAAGATTTTTGAACAACGTCACGGAGTCCGCGCGGAAGTCACCACCATCGATTCCGACCTGGACCTGTGGAAGAAAATCAGCACGAACCAGGGCCGGGATTTCGATGTATTCGCGGTCAATACGGCCGAGTTGCAGCGCTATATCCGGCAGGATCTTGTCGTCCCCATCGACAGAAAAGCCGTTCCCAACCTCGCCCGTCAACTTCCCCGATTTCGTGATGGGCGTGCCGTTCCGGGCATCGAACGCGACGGGAGACTCTACGCCGTGCCCTATACATACTCCGAGATGGGCCTGATCTACGATCCACAACAGATCCCGACCCCTCCGGATTCGATTGCGGTGTTGTGGGACGAACGTCATCGCGGCAAAATCATTGCCTATAACGGCGGCACGCACAATTTCTCACTGGCGGCACAATCGCTCGGTTTTCGGTCGCCGTTCATGATCAGCGATAAACAGTGGCCCGTGGTTGTCGATAGGCTGATCGCCCTGCGGCGCAACGTGGCCCAGTTCTACACCCAGCCCGAGGAGTCCGTAGCGCTGTTCATCAAGCACAAGGCGGCGCTGATGTACGCCAATTTTGGTTCCCAGCAGCTGAAACTGCTCAAGAGAGCCGGCGTCGATGTCGGCTATGCCCTGCCCAAGGAAGGCGCGCTTGCATGGCTCGATTGCTGGGTCATCACCCGCGGGGCGCGCAATCAGGCACTGGCGTCCAAGTGGATCAATTACATGCTGGAGGATCAACCTGGCGAGGTCCTGTTGCGGAGCCAGGGTCTCGCCAACACCACCTCCGAGTCACCGTTCTTCAAGCCCGGCGCCCCGATCGTATGGCTAGAAGCCGCCGAAAGCGAGGAGCGCCGCAACCTGTTATGGGGGCGGATCATCTCCGGCGACCGAGCCAGCAAGGTGCTGCAACCGTGAGGTTCCACATCGCCACCAAGCTGGCGCTCGTGCTGATCCTCGTCGGCATGGCAGCCGCTGCCGTGACCGGTTTTTTCGTGTATGACATCAGCCGCGACTTGCTGGTCGAATCGGCCAAGAACAGGCTGCTTACTTCAACCCAGTCCCTTGGGCGCCGACTGGTTTCGGCACGCCAGGAAACGGTTCGACACCTGCAAACCATCGCAGGACACCCCTTGGCTCAAACGGTGTTGAGCGACAGCAATCCTCATTCACGAGAACAGTTGGCCATATTCTTCAGGCTGATCATGGAAACCCACCCAGGCTACGAACAGATACGCCTGATATCCGCCGACAATCACGGACTTGAATTGATCCGATTCGACCGCAAGAACCACGTGCTCCACCGGATTCCGCCTGACGAATTGCAGGAAAAAGGGCATTACTCTTACGTTTCGGAGACTCTGCAGCTTCCCGCACACACAGCCTACATGTCGCGCATCTCGGGGCGACAAGAACCCGCCGTTGATACCGGGTGGGGAAAGCCGTCCATGCACGTGGCCATGCCGGTCATTGCGACGTCAGGGAAAGCCATCGGCGTGGTTGTTATTACACTGGACGTCAACCATACCTTCAGCACCCTGACCGAAGACCTGCCGCGCGAATTCGAGCTTTACCTGGCCAACGGCCGCGGCGACATCCTGATACACCCCGACCAGCAACGCACCTTCGGTTTCGACACGGGCCGTCGCACCCTCATCCAGGAAGAGTTTCCGTCTACACAACCCCTGTTTGCCGGAAAGAATGACCCCGTGTTATTCGAGACGGCACGCAACGGAGGGACGAAACCAATGGTGGCGGCATTCGTCAGGCAGGGAATCGAACTCGCATCGGAAGACGACTGGCTCTATCTCGGACTCACCCAACCGCTTGCCGACGTCCTCGCGGAATCGCAGCAACTCAAGCTTTCCATCAGCCATAGCATGCTGATTCTCCTGCCCGTCTGCCTGCTGGTAGGCATCCTGCTGGCACGCCTGATCAGCCGCCCGATCGATCGCCTGACCGAGGCCAGCCAACGATTTGCCAGCGGCGAAACAGTCGGACAACTTCCACTGATGCGCAAGGACGAAATAGGTGACCTGGCGCGCAGCTTCCAGCAGATGCAGAACCGGATTTCGGAACAACTGCTGGCGCTGCAGAAAAACAAGATCGAACTGGAACAACTGGTACGGCATGACCCGCTGACCGGATTGCCCAACCGGCGCCTGCTGCACGAACGGCTGGACCACGCGATCGCACTGTCCCGCCGCGGCAGCACCGGTATTGCACTGCTGTTTGTCGATCTCGATGACTTCAAGGGCATCAACGACACGCTCGGACACGACGCCGGGGACACAGTGCTGATTACCGTCGCTCAGCGCCTGCTGGACAAGGTACGCGTGACGGACACGGTCGCCCGCCTGGGCGGCGACGAATTCGTCGTGCTGCTGGTCGGCACGCCACATCAGGAGGCCGTTTCGGCCATCGCCACGAGCATCGTCGAGAGCATCGGCGAAGACATACCCCTCGAGGGACAGATCCTCAACGTGAGCGCCAGCATCGGCATCAGCTTCTATCCGGACAACGGACTCACGGCCGCCGAGCTTCTGGCATCGGCCGACAAGGCGATGTACCGCGTCAAGATTGCTGGACACGCCGGTTTCGCCTTTGCCGGCGACGCGTCCGGGCAGCCGGCAGGGATCGATGAAATAGCGACCTGAACGCCGTATAATTCACGCACTTTGTTCACTAGCGCCCGTCAGCAAGGCCAGACAGACCGTTCTGGCCTTTGTTGTTTTCGTCGACATGGCCGGGCGGGTCCGTTGGAGTGCCCTGTTTCATGAGCTACACCGCTGAATCCATTTCCGTGTTGAAGGGGCTGGAACCCGTTCGCCATCGCCCCGGCATGTACACGCGTACGGACCACCCGCTGCATATCATCCAGGAAGCCATCGACAACGCCGCCGACGAAGCGCTGGGCGGATTCTGCAAACGCATCGGTGTGACGCTGCATTCTGACGGCTCGGTCACGGTACACGACGACGGACGCGGCATCCCGGTGGAAATCCATCCGGTCGAGGGCGTGCCGACGGTCGAAGTGGTCTTCACCCAACTGCACGCCGGCGGCAAGTTCAACAAGAACGACGGCACCTCGGCCTACCGCTTTTCCGGCGGCCTGCACGGCGTCGGCGTCTCCGTCACCAACGCGCTGTCGACCCGCCTGGAAGTAGAGGTGGTACGCGACGGCGGGCGCTTCCGGCTCGCCTTTTCCGGCGGCGCCGTGATCGAACCGCTACAACGCATCGGCGACACGGCCAAACGTGCCAGCGGCACCCGCCTGCGCATCTGGCCCGATCCGCAATTCTTCGATTCGCCCAACATCCCCATCCCCGAGCTCGAACGCCTGTTGCGCAGCAAGGCCGTGTTGTTGCCCGGGCTGGAAATATCCTTATGCATCGAAGGCGGAGAAACGAAGACCTGGTGCTTCGCCAACGGCATGCAGCAGTATCTCGCCGAGCAACTCGAAAGTGATCTGGCAGCGCCGATCTTCACCGCCGAGAAATACGCCGCCGCCGGCGACGAGAATTTCCCGGCGGGCTCCGGCGCGGCGTGGGCCATCTGCTGGAGTGCCGAAGGTAACCTGGCGCGCGAATCGTACGTCAACCTGATTCCCACTCCTGCCGGCGGCACGCACGAAACCGGGCTGCGCCAGGCAGCGTTCGATGCGGTCAAGAGCTTCGCCGAACACCACGCGCTGTTGCCCAAGGGCATCAAGCTGGCCGCCGACGACGTCTTCGCGCGCGCCAGCTACGTGCTCGCGGCTCGCGTGCTCGATCCCTCTTTCCAGGGACAAACCAAGGAACGCCTGAACTCGCGCGACGCCGTGGCGCTCGTTTCGCGCATGGTGCGCGACCCGCTCGAACTGTGGCTCAACGAGCACCCGGACGACGCCAAGAAGATCACCGACCTGGCCATTAAGGCCGCGCAAGCCCGTTCGCGCGCCGGCCAGAAGGTCGAAAAGCGCAAGCAGTCCGGCGTCGCCATCCTGCCCGGCAAGCTCTCGGATTGCCAGAGCGAGGACATCGGCCGCAACGAGATCTTCCTCGTCGAGGGCGACTCCGCAGGCGGCTCCGCAAAATCCGGCCGCGACAAGGAAGTACAGGCCATTCTTCCCCTGCGCGGCAAGGTGCTCAACACCTGGGAAGTCGAACCCGGCAGCCTGTTCGCCAACCGCGAGGTGCACGACATCGCCGTGGCACTCGGCATCGACCCGCATCTACCCGGCGCACCGGACAGCGTGCTCGACAACCTGCGCTACGGCAAGGTGGTGATCATGACCGACGCCGACGTCGACGGCAGCCACATCCGCGTGCTGCTGTGCACGCTGTTCTACCGCCACTTCCCCAAGCTCATCGAACACGGCCACCTGTACTTCGCGCAGCCGCCGCTGTACCGCCTCGACGTGCCGGCGCAGGGCAAGAAGCGCCCGCCGCGCAAGCTCTATGCCCTTGATCAGGACGAACGTGAGGCGATCATCGACCGCCTGCAGCTCGAAGGCGTCAAGCCCGACGCCGTGGCCATCTCACGCTTCAAGGGCCTCGGCGAGATGAACCCCGAACAACTCTGGGAAACCACCATGTCGCCCGACACCCGCCGCCTGATGCGCGTGCGCCTGCCGGAGCCCGGCGAAGCCAATCCGGTGATGAACATGCTGATGGCCAAGAACGAATC
>CAZCJW010000071.1:0-13599 GCA_964499185.1 uncultured Propionivibrio sp.
GAAAGACTTCCTTGATGTACATCTTGGCCACACGACGTGCGGTGTCCTGGGTGTTGTGGTCGCTCTCGGTGTCGATGACCAGGCTTTCCAGCACGCCCTTCATCTTGCCCTCGACTTCGTCGATCAGGGCGTCGAGATCGCCGGGTTCGAGGAACGCGGCGATATTGTCGTTGGCGTGGAAGCGCTGGCCGGACTGTGCAATGCGCTCACGGATGCGGGCCGAGGCCGGCGGCAGGCCGGTGTCGTCATTCTCTTGCGATGGGTTGCTGGTCATGGGGCAATGGAGTCGGTGAGTTGGTTGTCGGTTTCCGGAAATCGCACGTTCAGACAGTGAACTTCCGGCGGACGTTCCATCGAATTCAAAAGGGGTATAACGGAAATGCGACCAAAGAAAGGGCTTGATGGCCATCCCATCATTCCGATGCAATCCGGAAAACGGGCGATTCACACCGGGTTCATTCATGGCGTTCGATTCGGCGTCCAGCGGAAGGAGGGGACATTCCGGCCGCCAGCATCCGGGCGCCCTTGACTGCCTGATCCATGGCGCGGTGCAGGGCGCTCGCGGCACGCAGTCGGGCATCCATCGCCCCCGCCGACAGCCGGCCATCGGCGCCCGCTTCGAGAAGCTGCGCCTTGAGGGTCTGGTAGGCATCCTCGGCTTCGCGAGCGGCCCGTTCGAGAGCATCCGCAACGGTTTCTCTGCCCGCCGGATCGCACAGCGCGAGCAGGGCCAACGTCTGCTGGCGGAATTCGATATACGCAGTTCCCGGGATTTCCGGCACCTCCGGGCCAGCGAAGCTTTTCGCCTCGAACACCGCCTCGGTCGCCTCGACCGACAGGTCGGCCACCGCCTCGAAGTAGCGCGAGGTGCGCAAGACACGCGGCAGGCGCGCCGCGCTCTCGGCGGACATTCCCGAGCGATTGAGGCGGACGATGAAATCGGCGATCGCCTGATTCAGGCGCGACACGGTAAATTGAATGCGGGACATTTCCTGCGGCCTGGCATTTTCAGCCAAGGCTTCGCGGAACAGCCGGATGGCCATGCTGCCTGCGCGGCGCACTTCGCGTTCGAGCGCCCCCAGCGCAAGTGCCGGGACGGCGAGCACCGTACCGTCCAGATACCGCGGCAAAGCCTCGTCGTCCTCGCGGCGACGGAAGCGACGCTCGAGGAATACAGTAAGTCGGGCCGCCAGCGGCCACATGAGGATCACGCCGAGAACGTTGAACACTGTGTGAAAAAGCGCCAGCTTGGCGGCCGGTGACGATTCGAGCGCCAGCCAGCGGCTGGCCAGTTCGATGCCGGCGAGCAGCCACGGAAGTATCGCCAGCGCCACGACGCCGGTCAGCAGATTGAAGATGACATGCGCCGCCGCCGCGCGTCGGGCATTGGGCGTCGCGCCGATGGAGGCCAGCATGGCCTTGATGGTGGTTCCGATGTTGGCACCGATGGCGACCGCCGCCGCGCCTTCCATGGTCAGCAGCCCGCCCTGTGCCGCGGTCAGGGCCACCGCCAGCGAGGCACTGGAAGATTGCATCAGCACGGTCAGGATCAGTCCGACAACGACCTGCAGCACGACATCGACCGCGCCCGTTCCCTGCGGCAGGGCGAACGCCGACGATAAACCGGAGAATGTGGTGCGCAGCATGTCGATGCCGAGGAACAGCACGCCGAGGCCGGCCAGGGCCATACCCAGCGCCCCGCGGCGCCCACCTTCGCCGGTCAGTCGCAGGATCATGCCGAGCCCGATCATCGGCAGCGCCATGGCGTCGATCTTGAACTCGAGGCCGACGACGGCCACCAGCCAGCCGGTCATCGTCGTGCCGACGTTCGTCCCAAACAACACCCAGAGGGCCTGCGACAGGTTGAGAAGCCCGGCATTGACGAAACCGATGGCCGCCACCGTCACGGCGCTCGATGATTGCACCAGCGCCGTAATCAGGATTCCCGAGAGCAATCCGCGCCAGCGAGTTCGCGTCGAGCGGGCGAGGATGCGCTCCAGTGCCGGACCCGCCGCCAGTTTCAGCCCGTCGGTCATCAGGCCCATGCCGAGGAGGAACAGGCCGACGCCGCCGACCAGTCCTCCCAGTAAGGCTGCGACGCTCATCGCCGTCCGCCCGCCGAATGGCTCAGAACACCTTCAGGCCGTGCAGCAGCACCACGGCAATCAGCAGCGGCGAGACGTAGCGCACCAGGAAGAAGATCGTCCGGACCAGGCCCGCGTTGGGCAGGCTGCCGTTGTTGCCCAACTGCTTTTCCAGTTGGGGCAAGCCATAGATCCAGCCGACAAACAGGCAGAGCAGGATCCCGCCCAGCGGCAGCATCACGTTCGAGCTGAGGAAGTCGTACAGGTCGAAGGGATTCATGCCGAACACTTTCGTTTCGGCCATCACGCCCTGCGAGAGGGCCGCCGGCGCGCCGATCATGGCGATGGCCAGGATGGTATACAGCGACGCCTTCTTGCGTCCGCAGCCGAAGCGCTCTGACAGGATCGCCACCGGCACTTCCAGCAGCGAGAGGATCGCGCCGACGCTGGCGATCGCGGTGAGCAGGAAGAAGAGGGTCATGAACACCGTACCGCCTGGCATCGAGGTGAACACCGCCGGGATGGTCATGAACACCAGCGACGGTCCGGCCTCCGGCTCGAAGCCGAAGGCGAACACGGCGGGGAAGATGGCGATGCCGGCAAGCAGGGAAACCGAGAGGTCGGCGAGCATCACGCGCGAGGCCGTGGCCGGAATGTTCTGATTTTCGCGATAGTAGCTGCCGTAGGTCAGCATGGTGCCCATGCCGATCGACAGCTTGAAGAAAGCCAGCCCGAGCGCGGTCAGCACCACCGCTGGCGTGATCTTGGCGAAATCCGGGCTGAACAGGAAGGTCAGCCCGGGTCCGGCGCCGCCGGGCAGGGTCAGGCTGCGCACGCAGAGCACCAGCAGGAGAATGAACAGTAGCGGCATCAGCTTGCGCGCCACGGCCTCGATGCCCTTGGCCACGCCGAGCATGATGATGCTGCCGGTGATGCCGAGCACCACCCATTGCCAGATGAGCGAGGAAACGGGGTTCGAGACGAGCGCGCCGAAGACAGCGCCTGCGACTTTCGGATCGGTCGTGGAAATCTCGCCGGATAGGGCCTTGAAAACATAGGCATACACCCACCCGGCCACTCCGGAATAGAACGCCATGATCAACAGCGCGGCGACGAAACCCATCCAGCCGATGATCTTCCACCACCATTGATTGCGCGGCGCAACGCGTTCGAAGGTCGTAATGGCATTGGCGCGCGCTGCCCGCCCGAGCATGGTTTCGACGATCATCACCGGCAACCCGACCAATAACGTGGCCAGCAGGTAGACCAGCAGGAATCCCGCGCCCCCGTTCATACCGGTAAGGGACGGGAATTTCCAGATATTGCCCAGGCCGACGGCCGAGCCCAGGGTGGCCAGCAGCACACCGAAAGTGCTGGTGAAGCCTTCACGACTGGATCGATTCATGCGTTGTATTCCGCTTGTTGAAAAACGTGCAAGTATGTCATGGCAGGGCGATGATCTCGACGCAGATAGGATCCTCACCCGTCGCCTGCCTGAAACGTTCTCGCGGGCAGCCGGTTTCCTGATCGATCTCGTAAACCGTCAGGTGACCGGAAAGCTGACCCGCGACCGCCAGCCAGCGCCCCGAGGGATCAATGGCCATGCCGCGCGGCTGGGATTCGGTCGTATAGTGCCCGAACAGCGCGAGTTGGCCGTTCTGCGCATCCACGGAAAAGACGGCCAGCGTGCTGGAACGCCGCTCCGTCGCAAACAAGAAGGAACCATCACTCGTGACGCGCAATTCGGCCGCCCACGGTTTTCCGTTGAACCCATGGGGCATCATGCTCACCGACTGTCTCAGTTCGAGCGTTCCGTTCGTGCCGTTGAAATCAAACAGGTCGATGCTGCCATCCAGTTCATTGAGGCAATGCACGTGCCGGTTGTCCGGCGAAAACACCAGATGGCGCGGGCCGCTGCCGGGACGGACGGACACCTGCGCCGGCACGTGTGCTTCGAGACGGCCATCGTCGGCAACGCGGTAAATCCGGATGGCATCCGATCCAAGGGTCGGCACGAGCAGCCAGCCGTCGGAGGCATCGACCACCGCGGCATGCGCGCGCGGCAGATCACGTTCCACCTGCCCGACCGGCAAGGGGCGGCCGTTTGATTCGAGGGGGAAGGCCGCCAGCAGGTCGTCCCCATAGGAAGCCACGAACGCGGTGCGCATCGCCCGGCTGCAATTCACGTACGTTGGCCCGCCGGGGCAGGGGACGCTGCCGAGCAGGGCGAGCTCCCCATTTTCCGGTTGAATAGAACACGTGAGGAAGGTGTTTTCCGCCTTCGCACCGACCAGGAGAATACGTCCATCCGGGCTGACTCTCAGCGGGGAAGGGCTGCCGGGAAGCGACAGGCACTGCCGCCGGACCGTCTCCCCGGTATGCGTATCGAGGGCAAAGACATCGATCTCGCGGCTTCCGGCGCACGAGACGTAAATGAAGGTCCGGGTCATGGCAGTCTGTTCTCCAAGGCAAGAAGGTCAATGGAACTGCTAGTGTACGAAAAGCCGGCGCTTGCGCCAGCTTTTTCCCGCGGATCGCCTGTTTGATGGAGAAGGGATGAACAACACCTGTGTGAGCCTGATCGGCGCACCCACCGACGTCGGCGCCGGAATGCCCGGCGCGCGCATGGGCCCGGAAGCGCTGCGCGTGGCCGGAATCGCGGAAGCCATCGCTCAGTTCGGCATCGACGTTCGCGACGTCGGTAACGTCGTCGGACCGACCAATCCCGGGCAGCCGGCAATCGGAGGCTTTCGCCACCTGCGCGAGGTTATCGACTGGAATCGGGCTGTCCATGACGCCATCCATGCGGAGCTCGCTGCGGGCTGTCTGCCCGTGCTGCTGGGTGGCGACCATTCGCTGGCCATCGGCTCAATCAGCGCCGTGGCCCGCCACTGCCGCGAGAAACGCAAAAAGCTTCGCGTCTTGTGGTTTGATGCCCATGCCGACTTCAATACCGCAACGCTGACTCCGAGCGGCAATCTGCACGGCATGCCGGTTGCCAGCCTGTGCGGTGACGGTCCGGGCGAGTTGGTGGAATTGGCCGGCTTTGTCCCGGCCTTGAACCCCAAAGATATCCGCCAGATCGGTATTCGCAGCGTCGACGCCGGGGAGAAACGGCTGGTGCACGATGCCGGCATCGAGGTCTTCGACATGCGCTTCATTGACGAAATGGGGATGCGCCACACGATGGAACTGGCCTTGGCGCTAATCGGTCCGGATACGCACCTGCATGTCAGCCTGGATGTGGATTTTCTCGACCCGGACATCGCTCCCGGAGTCGGAACCACGGTACGCGGCGGCCCGACCTACCGGGAAGCACAGTTGTGCATGGAGATGATTGCCGACACCGGACGACTGGCCTCGCTCGACATCGTCGAACTCAATCCGGCGCTGGACGTACGCAATCGGACGGCCGAACTGGCCGTCGACCTGATCGAGAGTCTGTTCGGGAAAAGTACCCTGATGCGCAGCGGTTGAGTACTCGGGAAAGACAGTGGTCAGGACGCTGCTGCCAGCGGCGCGTTGCCCGACCACTCGTCATGCAGGTAATCGAGGCCGTTATCGCTGACAATCAGGCTGTCGAGCGTCTGATGCAGCAGCACGGCCGGCGCGTTGACCCGCTCGCACTGGCGCAGCTTGCCCACCTGCCGGAAGCCGAAGCGGCGCTCGTAGAAGCGGACATGGCGCGGATTGACCTCGATCACGGCGTCGCTGGCCCGCAAGTACTCCTTGCCGTAGATCAGCGCCGTGCGGAAAAGGGCGTTCAGCATACGCTCACAGCTGAATTCCGGATGCACCGCCAGCTGCGTCACCTCGCATACCCGTCGCCCCGGACTCCTCAGTCCGGCCAGTTCCTGGGCGTAGAGTCCATCGGCCAGCAGACCCTCCGAAGAATCAAGGCCGATGGTCAGCGTGGCGACAACATCCTCTTCTTTCCAGACAGCCAATGTCGCCCGGTTCGGGTCGTTTTGCGGATAAACGGACGGCTGCATGCTGTATCCGCGCCAGGCATACATCCGGCGCACAAGACGGCTGACAGCGCCCTGCTGGAAATTCGTCCGCGCCAGGCGAATATCGTATCCACCCGGCGTGCGAGGCAACGAAACCGTTTGGCAGCGCGCAGCCAGCGAAACGACGGTTTCCGGGAAGAAACCGTCTATCGACAGGGCCGACTCCCTCTTCGTTGTTGTAATGGCTTCACGCATGGAATGTTTATGATGACACAAAAAGGAAGGTCTAGCCCGGAAGGCCCGACCAATACTTGTGGAAGCCGCCAGCTAGCCAACGGCGGCATTGAGCACGACGACCGGTTCGACCACCGCCTTGGCCTTGGCGCTGCTCCCCGCAGAAAGAACGTTGACGTCGCCACAGAGTTCGCACCCTTCGTCCGCCACCAACTTGCCGTAGCGAATCGTACCCTTGACGCGTCCGGTCGAATGAATGATCAGTTGGGAGCGCGCCGTCAGTTCTCCCTCGAACGATCCATGAATTTCGGCAATATCGATGCTGACCTTGCCGACGAACGAACCGCGCTCGGCGATGCGTACCACGCGGCTATCCATCGTCGCCTCCACACGTCCTTCGACCACCAGCGTGTCGCAATCGAGGATTTCGGCTCCCTTGAGTTTGACCTCCGGACCCACGATCAGTCGGGCACCCATCCCGGAATCGGTATCCGCTGCGGCTGTCTCGGTTCGCCGCACTTCGGCTGTAGCCTCCTGCGCCGCATCTACAGAAGGATTAACGGCCTCTAAGGGCGCTGCTGTAGCTGTTTCCTTGGAGAGAGGCGCCGGTCGGACCGCGGGATTGTCGTTCGCTGTCCCGACCGGGCGGGGAGCGGTAGCCGGAGCAGCGACGGCGTCACGGCGCGGTATGGGATCGTTGCGATTGAACAAACTTGACTTGTTGAACACGGGATATCCTTCCTCAGGTGAAAACACAAATGCCTAGCCCTTGAGCGATATCCGTGCCAGAAGACTTTTCCCCATTGAAAACAAACCACTGAAAAAAACACTGAAAGCTCCGGATGAATTTGCCGCCACATTTTGTCGGGGAGAAGCGACGTTTTATTGGATAACAACAAAAAATAATAGGTAAATCATAATGTTAGGTTGTCGTAATTTGGCGACACCGTGATTTTTATATGGATTTTCATCGTGCTTCTCACCCGCTAGCGGCGCTCGATCTGTTAGGCTTTGTGACACTCCGGCATCCGTCGGAGCCCTTCCGAATCAGGCCATGATCCGTATCTCCTTCCGCCAGAGCATGCTTGCTGGCTTCCTCTTGATTGTCGTATTTCTTGGCTGGGCCGGAGTACGTGGGTGGTTGTTGCTGGAGCGTTTCGCGGCGCAGAGCCGCGCGAACGGTGAAATCGCGCTCCAGCTCAGCACGTCGATCCAGGAACTCGGCGAACGGACCATCGAGCTCGAACGTAGCGCGCGTCAATACATGGTGCTGAACGAAAACGCCGTGCTGTCCCGTTTCGATGCGCAGTTGACCCGCTCTCTGACGGCGATCGAGCGCCTTGAGTCGCTTTCCGTCCGCCCGCTGGGCGACCTGACCGGAGACTGGCGGCAAACTGCCGGTGAAATCTCCCTGAGCCTGCACCGCTCGATATCGTCCACAGAACTTCCGGTATTGCTGAGCCGATTGGCAGAAATCAACAGCCAACTGGATCACACCGGCCGGCGCTGGATCGACACGCAGCATGCCGACACACTCGCAGCACTTGAAGCGGGGCGGCTGCAACTCGGTGCGCTGGTCGGCGGAGCCGTCGCTGCCGCCTTCGTGGTGGCGTTAGCCATGAGCTGGTGGCTGTCCCGTCCGATCGGCACCATCGAGCGCGCCATCGAGCAGCTGGGAGAAAGTCGCTTCGATGACCCGGTCGAGGTTCATGGCCCGTCCGATCTGCGCCTGATCGGGCGCCGGCTGGACTGGCTGCGGCAGCGCCTCGCCGAACTGGAGGCGGAACGCGAGCGAACCCTGAGGCATGTGTCGCATGAGCTGAAAACGCCGCTGACCGCCCTGCGCGAAGGCGTGGCCCTACTGCAGGAGGAAATTCCGGGCCCCCTCGAGGGCACGCAGCGGGAAGTAGTCGATATCCTCGATGCGAATGCCCGCTCGTTGCAGGGCCATATTGAAAGCCTGTTGCGGCTTAACGCCGTGTCGCTGGGCGCCCGCCGCCTGCACCATCGACCGGTGAATCTCAAGCGCCTGCTCGATGAGGTGGTACAGGATCGCGAATTGCAGATCCAGGCCCGGCACTTGCAGGTACGCTGCGCTTCGCCGTCGGTTTCCGGCATGCTCGACGCGGACAAGTTGCGCGTGGTCCTCGACAACCTGCTCTCCAACGCCATCGATTTCAGCCCGGACGGCGGCGCCATCCGGCTTGACGCCCAACTCGACGCGACCAAGCTGCGCATCGCCTGTATCGACAACGGCCCGGGGATAGCCGCGGAAGACGCCGAGCGCATTTTTTCGCCGTTTGTGCAGGGACAACGTCCCGCCCCGGTCGAACGCCATGGCAGTGGCGTTGGACTCTCGATCGTGCGCGAACTGATGGCCGTCATGGGCGGCGAAATCCGCGTGGTGGCCGCCGGCACGTCCTCGGGTGCGCATTTCGAGATCATGTTGCCCTGGGCAACCGCAACCTGAACGAACATCATGATGATCCTGACACACTTCCGACTCTGGTCTTTGATCGGCATCGTTCAACTGCTGACGGCGTGCACCACGCTACCCCTCCCGGAAGAGGAAACCGAACCGAAACCGCTACCGGAGGAATCGCAGCCCCGGGTCAACGAAACGGCAATGCTTCCACTGCTTGGCTACTATCACCTGCTGCAGCGCATGACGCCGGCCGAGTTGTCGCGCGAGCGCCAACTGCTCGGCAGAATTCCGCCTTCACCAGCGGTACAGTTACGTCAGGCCATGCTGCTCGGAATGCCGCGCGCGACCACCGATCTGGCCCGGGCGCTGGTCCTGCTGGAAGCGGTGCAGCGCTCGCACGCGCCGGAAGCGGCCAGCCTGCACCCCTTGGCGCGGCTGCTGTCCACGCAATACCAGGAGCGCATCAAGCTCGAAACGCAGAACGACCGGCTCGGCCAGCAATTGAAGCAAAGCCAGCGCAAGAGCGACGAGTTGCAGGAAAAGATCGACGCGCTGACGGACATCGAACGCTCCATTCCGATCCGGCCCAGTGCCGTGAAGCCTTCACCGTGAAAGCGGCAATGAACGAAATTCCCAGACTCCCGCCAGCCCATATCCTGGTCATCGACGACGACCCGGACCTCCTGCGCCTCCTGTCCATGCGCCTGCGCGCCTGGGGAACCCGCGTATCCGCGGCCACCTCGGCGGAAGAAGGATTGTCGCGCATCGCCATCGAGACGCCGCAACTGGTCATCAGCGACATCCGGCTGCCGGGCAAGGACGGCCTGACCCTGTTCCGGGAAATCCACGGCACGCGGCCGACGCTGCCGGTCATCCTGCTGACGGCGCACGGCACCATCCCCGACGCAGTACAGGCCATGTCACAAGGTGTGTTTGGCTACCTGACCAAGCCGTTCGACAGCAAGCTGCTGTTCGAGAAGGTGCAACAAGCGCTGCGCGTTTCGCCCGTCACCGCCGGGCCTACGGGAGGAAACGACGGGAGCTGGCAGGAGGGCTTCGTCTTTTGCAGCCGGCGCATGGCGGAACTGATGGAAGAAGCCCGGGTGGTCGCTGCCACCGATGCGAGCGTGCTGATCCGCGGGGAGAGCGGCACCGGGAAGGAAGTCCTGGCCCGGGCCATCCACCGCGCCAGCCCACGCAACAAGGCTCCTTTCGTGGCCATCAACTGCGGCGCCATTCCCGAACAATTGCTGGAGTCGGAGCTGTTCGGACACGTGCGCGGTGCATTCACCGGCGCTACCAGCGAGCATGAGGGATTATTCAAGGCCGCCGATGGCGGAACCTTGTTCCTCGACGAAATCGGTGACATGCCACTGGCCCTGCAGGTCAAGCTGCTGCGCGTTCTGCAAGACCAGGCCGTGCGTCCGGTCGGCGCCACGCGCGCCGATCCGGTCGACGTGCGTGTGCTCTCCGCCACGCACCGTGATCTGGAAGTGGCCATGGCCGAAGGCCAATTCCGCGAGGATCTCTATTACCGCCTTGACGTCGTCACGCTGACCCTGCCGCGCCTGGATGATCGGCGCGAGGATATCCCGCTGCTGGCCAACCATTTCATGCAACTGCTGGTGAAGAAGTACAACAAGGGAATCACCGGCATCGCTCCGGAGGCACTGGAAGCGCTGTCGACGGCCACCTGGCCGGGCAACGTCCGACAACTCTATAACGTCATCGAGCAATGTTGTGCCCTGGCCACCTCGGCACTGATCAGTCTGCCGCTGGTCCAGCGCGCCTTGCGCATCCCGAGCATGGAAGCGCTCACTTACGCCGAAGCCAAGCAGCGTTTCGAGCGCAATTACCTGGTCCAATTGCTCAAGCTGACGGATGGCAACGTTGCCGACGCGGCCCGCATCGCCGACCGCAACCGCACCGAGTTTTACCGGCTCCTGCAGAAATACGATCTGACGCCCAGCCTGTTCCGCGGCAACGCGGCAGATTCCGGACTGTGAGCGCAGAGCCTGCGTCACCGCGGCTTCTCGGGCGGCACGTCTGTTTTTTTCTTGCCGGCCGTCGACGCCCCGGAGTAAGGTATCTCTTCGGCTCGGCCGACAATCGTTAGGGGAGGTTCGCCATGCGTTACGCTTTTTCCGTTTTTAACTCCGCGCGGATTCTGGGACTGGTTTGTGCGTTCATTTTCGCTGCGCCGGTGTCTGCAGCGGGCCTAGATAGCCTGTCAAGCAACGATACTGCCTCAGGACTCAAGGAGGCGCTGACACGCGGCGCGGAAATCGCGGTCGGGCAGCTCGGCAAGAGGGATGGTTTTCTCGGCGACAAGCGCGTCCGGATTCCGCTGCCGGAATCCGCTCGTTCGGTGGAAAAGGCGATGCGCACCTTCGGCATGAAGAAGCAGGCTGACGAACTGGTCGAGACGATGAACCGCGCCGCCGAGATGGCCGTCGTCGAAGCCAAACCGATCCTCACCAACGCGGTGAAGAACATGAGCTTCGATGACGCGCGCGGTATCCTGACCGGGGGCGATGATGCCGCCACCCAGTATTTCAGACGCACGACGTCCAACGACATCGCCGCCAAGTTCCTGCCCATCGTCAAGAAAGCCACCGCCAAGGTCGATCTGGCCGGACAGTACAACCATTATGCCGGGCAGGCCGCCCAATTCGGCCTGCTCGACAAGAAGGATGCCGACCTCGACACCTACGTGACTCACAAGGCCATGGACGGCCTGTTCCTGATGATCGCCGAGCAGGAGAAAGCCATTCGCAAGGATCCGGTCGGTACCGGTTCGGCCATGCTCAAAAAGGTTTTCGGTGCGCTGAAGTAGGATCACGTGATGCTCAGACGATTGCTCACCGCCCTGCTGTCCGGCCTGCTCGCGACGGTCCTGCCCGGCTGCGACAGTGTCAAGCTGGACAAACTGAAACCCGGTGTGACCACGATGGCGCAGACGCGCGAGATCATGGGTCCGCCGACGATGGAATGGCTGGATGCCGACGGCTCTGCGACCTGGGAATACCCGCGCACCCCGGCCGGGATTGTCAATTACATGATCGACTTCGGCCCGAACAGGATCCTGCGCGAAGTACGGCAGGTTCTCACCGAAGCGAACTTCGCCCGCGTGAAGGAGGGCATGACTCGAGACGAGGTGCGCCGCCTGCTGGGACAACCGGCGAGTGAACAATACTTTTCGCTCAAGAATGAGTACGTCTGGGACTGGAAGACCAAAACTGAAGCTTCCTACGACTACTTCTTCGACGTTTACTTCGACACGGAAGGGCGCGTCACTCGAACGGGAACGCATTTCAAGCCAGTTTCAGGCGGCTGAAACGCCCGTAAATATTGACAATCAAGGACTTGGCGCGTAAATTCGTGACTCTTTCCGGCTTGTCGCCAAGCCCGCGCCGATTTGAAGTTCAGCTTGCTGGCGCGTTACAAATCTGGCTAAAGCGGGCGTGATTCGACACGTTTTCCGAAACCCGTTCGCTCACTATGCTGAACGGGTTTTTTCATTTGAGGTTTCTTTTATGCAGCCAGATCGTACCGCCGAACTCACTTCCCTGTTGCAGCAACGCCTATTGATCCTCGACGGAGCGATGGGCACGATGATCCAGCGCCACAAGCTGCAGGAAGCCGATTATCGCGGGTCGCGTTTTGCCAATCACCCGCACGACCTCAAGGGCAACAACGATCTGCTGCTGCTGACCCAGCCCGAGATCATCCGCAGCATCCACGCCGAATACCTGGCCGCCGGGGCGGACATCCTCGAAACCTGCACGTTCAACGCCACTTCGCTATCGCAGGCCGACTACAAGCTCGAATCCATCGTTTACGAACTGAACGTCGCCGGCGCCCGGCTGGCGCGGGCAGTCTGCGACGAGTTCACCGCGAGAGACCCGCAGAAGCCGCGTTTCGTCGCCGGTGTACTCGGCCCGACCTCGCGCACCGCGTCGATATCTCCGGACGTCAACGATCCGGGGTATCGCAACGTCACGTTCGATGACCTCGTAGCGTCCTACACCGAAGCGATCCGCGGGCTGACCGATGGCGGTGCGGACCTGTTGCTCGTCGAGACCGTGTTCGACACGCTGAACGCCAAGGCGGCGCTGTTCGCCATCGAGCAGTTCTTCGAGGCAACCGGCCGACGCTGGCCGGTGATGATTTCCGGCACGATCACTGACGCCTCAGGACGCACGCTGTCCGGCCAGACGGCCGAGGCGTTCTGGAATTCGCTGCGCCACATCCAGCCGCTGTCGTTCGGCCTCAACTGTGCGCTCGGCGCGAGCGAGTTGCGCCAGTACGTCGAGGAACTCTCGCGCATCTGCGACTGCTACGTTTCGGCGCACCCCAACGCCGGCCTGCCCAACGCCTTTGGCGGCTATGACGAGACGCCAGACATGCTGGCCGATGAGATCGCCGATTGGGCACGGCATGGCTTCGTGAACATCGTCGGCGGCTGTTGCGGCACCTCGCCTGACCACATCGCCGCCATCGCGCGCCACGTCGCGCCGATCAAGCCGCGCGCGATCCCCGACGTGGAGAAGAAGCTGCGCCTCTCTGGCCTGGAGCCGTTCAACGTCGGACCGGATTCGCTGTTCGTCAACGTCGGGGAACGCACCAACGTGACCGGCTCGCGCGTCTTCGCCCGCATGGTCCTCGAAGGCCGCTTCGACGACGCGCTCGCCGTCGCCCGCCAGCAGGTCGAGAACGGTGCGCAGGTCATCGACATCAACATGGACGAGGCGATGCTCGATTCCAAGGCGGCGATGGATCGCTTCCTCAAGCTGATCGCCTCGGAGCCGGACATCTCCCGTGTGCCGATCATGCTCGACTCGTCGAAGTGGGAAGTCATCGAGGCCGGCCTGAAATGTATCCAGGGCAAGGGCATCGTCAATTC
>CAZCJW010000072.1:0-13331 GCA_964499185.1 uncultured Propionivibrio sp.
TTCAGGAAGTCAACCGGCTGTTGAAGCAGTTCGAACAGACCCAGAAGATGATGAAACAGTTTTCGAAGGGCGGAATCGGCAAATTGATGCGCAGCATGAAGGGCATGATGCCCGGCTTGCGTTAAGGAGTAGCGGTTGAGGATTCCTGGGTGACGACAGATATCCGACGGCTCGCGTAGATCCACTGCCCTTGCCATGCTCCGCGTACCAGATTTGGGTATTCCGGGCGTCCCAGGCTCCCGTTGTAGCGCCCAAGGGCGCGGTACAGATCGCCCTGTTCGATATCGAGATAGTGGCGAAGGATGGTGCATCCATAGCGCAGATTGGTGCGCAGATGGAAAAGGTTATCGTCTCTGCCGCCAATCAATTTGACCCAGAATGGCATGACCTGCATGAAGCCGCGTGCGCCCGCCGATGAGACGGCGTATTTCTTGAAACCGCTTTCCACCTGAACCAACCCCAGCACGAGTTGCGGATCGAGCCCGGCTCGTGTTGCCTCGTAGTGAACGGCGCGCAGAAACTCGAGCCGGTTCTCGCGGTTGGGCATTCGCTTTTCGAGGCGTTGCGACATCTCGGTCAGCCACTCGATGGATTCCATCGGGTCCCGGAACGAGCTTCGCGGCGGCGCCTGGTCCGCAATCGATCGCGACAGGGCGGCGCGTACGCTGTCCGAAAGCGGCTCATACTTCTGCGCTCCGGCCAAAGCAACGGCCGGGAGCAGCAGTGCAAGAAGAACCGCTAGGCGGCGCACAGCCTGGCCTTGAGGAACGCGCCGATGGCTTCCAGCGGCACCATCTCGGCCTCGCTGTCGGTACGCCCCTTGTACTCGAGCTTGCCTTCACCCAGGCCGCGTTCGCCAACCACGATGCGGTGCGGGATGCCGATCAGTTCCATGTCGGCAAACATGACGCCGGGGCGTTCGTTGCGGTCGTCAAGCAGAACGTCGACTCCGGCTGCCTTGAGCTCCGCGTAGAGCGTGTCGGCGGCGGCTTTGACGGATTCGCTCTTGGTGTAGCCCATGGGTACGATGCAGACTTCAAAGGGGGCAATGGCACGCGGGAAGACGATGCCGCGCTCGTCATGGTTTTGCTCGATGGCTGCGCCGACGATACGTGACACACCGATGCCGTAGCAGCCCATTTCCATGACCTGGCTTTGGCCATTGACGTCGAGGAAGCTGCATTTCAGCGCTTCCGCGTATTTCTTGCGCAGCTGGAAAATATGGCCGACTTCGATGCCGCGGCAGAGCTCAAGTGTGCCCTTGCCGTCGGGCGATGGATCTCCGGCAACGACGTTGCGGAGATCGGCAACGTTGGCAGGTTCCGGCAGGTCCCGGCCGAAATTGACGCCAGTCAGGTGGAAGCCAGCCTCGTTCGCGCCGCAGACGAAATCGCTCATTGCCGCCACGCTGCGGTCGACGAAAACCGGAATGTCGCCGATTCCGACAGGGCCGATGTAACCGGGTTTGCAGCCCAAGGCCTCGACGATTTCGTCGTCGCGCGCGAATCGGAAGTCGCCGACGATCTTCTGTGCCTTGATTTCGTTGAGGTCATGATCACCGCGCAGCAGGATCATGGCGAACTGGCCGACGGCGCTTTCGTCAGGCGTGCACATGATGGCGATAGCCTTGACCGTCTGCGACAGGAAAACATTCAGGAACGCGGCAACGTCTTCGCATCGGGTTTTGTCCGGCGTCGCAACCTTGGCCATCGGTGCGTTGGCCTCCACGCGCGGGGTCGCGGGCGCGAGTGCTTCGGCCAGCTCGACGTTGGCGGCGTAATCCGAATTCGGGCAGTAGGCGAGCGCGTCTTCACCCGAATCGGCCAGCACGTGGAACTCGTGCGATCCCGTGCCGCCGATCGATCCGGTGTCGGCGGCGACCGCCCTGAACTTCAGCCCCATGCGCGAAAAAATCCGCGAATAGGTGTCGAACATGTTGCGGTACTCGCGCTGCAGATCCTCAAAGCTCGTATGGAATGAATAGCCGTCCTTCATCAGGAATTCGCGGCCGCGCATGACGCCGAAGCGCGGCCGGATCTCGTCGCGGAACTTCATCTGCACCTGATAGAAATGCAGCGGCAACTGCCGGTAGCTCTTTACCTCCTTGCGCACGACGTCAGTGATTACTTCCTCGTGCGTCGGGCCGATGACGAAATCGCGCTGGTGGCGGTCCTTGAGGCGGAGCAGTTCCGGGCCGTATTTTTCCCAGCGGCCTGATTCCTGCCACAGTTCGGCGGGCTGGACAGCAGGCATCGAGAGTTCGATGGCGCCCGCACGATCCATTTCCTCGCGGACGATGTTTTCCACCTTGCGCAGAATGCGCAGGCCGAGAGGCATCCAGGTATAGATGCCGCCGGCCAGGCGCTTGATCAGGCCGGCGCGCATCATCAGTTTGTGGCTGACGATCTCTGCGTCCGAGGGGGCTTCCTTCAGCGTGGAGATGAAATAGTTCGACGTTCGCATGGTCCTGTTTTTCCGAATTGCGGGATAAAAGCTGGATTTTACAAGACTCCACTGACGAATGACTCGGCTTTCCAAGCCTTTTGAAATGTGGAAAAATGGGGGCAACCAACATATTTGCAGGTTTATACGAAATGCTCGATCGTGAAGGCTATCGCCCGAACGTCGGCATCATCCTCTGTAACGCGAAGAACGAGGTTTTCTGGGGCAAGCGAATCCGGGAACATTCCTGGCAGTTTCCGCAAGGAGGCATCAAGCGCGGGGAAACCCCCGAGCAGGCGATGTACCGGGAACTCTTCGAAGAAATTGGATTGCGCCCGGAGCATGTCAGCGTGCTCGGCAGAACCAAGGACTGGTTGCGTTACGATGTGCCGATTCACTGGGTCAAACGCGAATGGCGCGGAAGCTACCGCGGACAAAAGCAGATCTGGTTCCTGTTGCGCCTGGTTGGGCGAGACAGCGATGTTTCCCTGCGGGCCAGTGATCACCCCGAGTTCGATGCGTGGCGCTGGAATACGTATTGGGTCTCGCTCGATTCCGTCATCGAGTTCAAGCGTCACGTGTATGAGCAGGCGTTGAACGAGTTGGCGCGTTTTCTCGATTCTGATCATCGTCGCTGGCGGCGAGACTCGGTTCGCCGCCGTGATGCGGAACGAACAGAACTGGAGCGCAACGAGTGATTGGCGTTACTCCCCCGCGTTCTGTGGGCTATGGAGAGCATGGTCGATGCGTGTTTTGAGCAAGTGGTTTTTCTTCCTGTGTCTGGTGTTTTTCACCCCACTGGTTTTCTCTGCCAGTTTCGATAACGAATTCGACGAAAAGCCTTGGGCGGAAATTGAAGTGCAGTTGCCCGATTTTCCGGAAAAAGACAATCTGATTCCGTTCAAGGTCGGGGCAATCACGGACAAGCAGTTTTTTATCGATGGAAGATCCATCTCCATAGGCAGTGACGACGTGATTCGTTATTCGCTTGTGGTGATAAGTTCGACCGGGGCGCAGAGTATTAGCTTCGAGGGAATGCGATGCCTGACAGGGGAGCGCAGGGTCTATGCGTTTGGTCACTCGGACACTACGTGGTCAAAGGCGCGCAGCAACAAGTGGATCAAGCTGCAGGGAGGGAGCAACAATCACCATGTCGCTCTCTTCGCCGATTACTTCTGCACTGTTGGAGCCAATACGATCATGAAACCAGAGGACGCGATCCGTGTTCTCCGATACGGGCATTAGCCAAGAGGCGAGATTTGCTGTGTTTGATTCCTTGATTATTGAGTTCGACAAGGCGCTGCGTACTGTTTTCTGCAAGGCGGCGACCATGCGCACGATGCCAGGGTCGGACTTGCCCGAAGCCGATCTGTCGGATGCGGAAAAGGAGCAGGCCGGGGCTTTGATGCGCATTAACCATGTGGGGGAGATCTGTGCTCAGGCGCTGTATCAAGGGCAGGCCGCAGTCTGCAAGGACGCGGATGTCCGCAAAGCGCTGGTTGATGCCGCCGCTGAAGAAACGGAGCATCTGGCATGGACCGAGCGGCGTATAGACGAGTTGGGGTCACGAAAAAGCTGGCTGAATCCGGTCTGGTATGTTGGGGCCTTCTCTTTCGGGGTGGTCGCCGGAAAGCTTGGCGATGGGTGGAATCTCGGTTTTCTTGCCGAGACCGAGCGGCAGGTGGAGGCACATCTTGATGGTCACTTGCACGCACTTCCACGAGCGGATGTCAAATCACGAGCAGTTGTTCAGCAAATGAAGGCTGACGAAATCGTTCATGCCGAGATGGCCGTGCGCCTCGGAGCGAAAGAGCTTCCTTCGGCGGTAAAGGGTGTCATGCGAATGGCCGCCAAGGTAATGACAACAGCCGCCTACCACCTGTGATGCTCAGTTTTCGGCGGCTATGGCGATGCTGAGTAGGTAATGCGGTGATGTCGGGCCGCTTTTGTACAGGTAAAGTTAAAACATAATAGAAACATCGATTGACATGGATTGGAAGCTTGCAATAGAATGTGCGGCTTTCCGTTATCAGGCATACAAGGACGGCATCAGAAATGAAGACTTTCTCCGCCAAGTCGCATGAAGTGAAACGCGAGTGGCTCGTGGTTGACGCCACTGACAAGGTGCTCGGCCGCCTCGCGACCGAGATTGCCCGCCGCCTGCGTGGCAAGCATAAACCCGAATTTACACCGCATGTGGACACCGGGGACTTTGTCATCGTGACCAATGTGGAAAAAATCCGTGTGACCGGCAACAAGGCCGAAGACAAAATGTACTACCGCCACACGGGATTCCCCGGCGGTATCTACGAAACAAATTTCAAGAAAATGCAGCAGCGTTTTCCTGGGCGTGTACTTGAGAAGGCTGTCAAAGGGATGCTTCCGAAAGGTCCGTTGGGCTATGCCATGCTGAAGAAGATGAAGTGCTATGCGGGCGAAGTGCATCCGCATGCGGCTCAGCAGCCGAAAGTTCTGGAACTTTAAGAGGTCGAAATGGCTGAAAACTACTATTACGGAACCGGACGGCGCAAAAGTGCTGTCGCTCGGGTGTTCATGAAGCGCGGCTCTGGCAATATTGTTGTCAATGGAAAGCCGGTCGATGAGTTCTTCTCGCGTGTGACGGGGAGAATGATTGTCCGTCAGCCGCTGGAGTTGGTCGAACAGACAACGGGCTTTGACATTCTCGTTAATGTGGCGGGTGGCGGTGAATCCGGTCAGGCTGGCGCTGTTCGGCACGGAATTACCCGTGCTTTGATCGAATATGACGCGGCTTTGAAACCCGTGCTGTCGAAGGCAGGATTCGTGACTCGCGATGCCCGGGAAGTCGAGCGCAAAAAGGTCGGTTTCCACAAAGCCCGTCGGCGCAAGCAGTTCTCCAAGCGCTGATTCGTTTTCGCAATCGAATTCATCAAAGCCGCCCAACTGGGCGGCTTTGTGTTTTCAGGGCGTGCGGTCTATCATTCCGCACCTAACAAGGAGGATGTGATGATCAAGGTTGGCATCGTGGGTGGTACCGGGTATACAGGTGTGGAACTGTTGCGCCTGCTGGCGCAGCATCCGTCGGTTGAGTTATCGGTTATTACCTCGCGCGGCGATGCAGGGACACCGGTTGCCAGCATGTTCCCGAGTTTGCGGGGGCGCGTCGATCTGAAGTTCGAGGACCCGGCTGAGGCGAATCTCAAAGCATGCGATGTGGTTTTCTTCGCCACGCCCAACGGGGTGGCGATGCAGCAGACCCCCGAACTGCTTGATGCCGGGGTTCGCGTAATCGACCTGGCGGCGGATTACCGGATTACGGATGTGGCGGAATGGGAGAAATGGTATGGAATGAAGCACGCCAGTCCGGAATGGGTGGCGAAGGCCATTTATGGCTTGCCGGAAGTGAATCGCGAGGCGATTCGCGGGGCCAGGCTAGTTGCCAACCCAGGGTGTTATCCAACGGCGGTGCAATTAGGGTTCATACCGCTTATTCAATCCGGACTGATTGAACTCGGAAGCCTGATCGCGGATGCCAAGTCCGGGGTTTCCGGAGCGGGAAGAAAAGCGGAGGTCTCTTCGTTATTTTCAGAGGCATCAGATAATTTCAAGGCGTATGGCGTCCCCGGACATCGGCATCTGCCGGAAATTCGCCAAGGATTGTCGAGGGTGGCGGGAGAGCCTGTCGGTCTGACTTTTGTTCCCCACCTGACTCCGTTGATACGTGGCATACATGCCACCCTATATGCGCGGATCAAGCAACCTGGCGATTTCCAGAAGCTCTTCGAAGAACGCTACGCGGGTGAGCCGTTCGTCGATGTAATGCCGGAAAAATCGCATCCGGATACGCGATCGGTACGTTCTTCCAATTTGTGCCGTATTTCCGTACATCGACCGCAGGGTGGTGATGTGCTGGTCGTACTGTCGGTAATTGATAACCTGGTCAAGGGGGCGGCGGGACAAGCGGTGCAGAACATGAACATCATGTTCGCCTTGCCGGAGACTGAAGGTCTATGGCAACTTCCAGTGCTTCCGTAAAGCTCCGGCGTCTCCGCCAGCGCTTTGGCATCAACGCGCCGCGGTTGGCGATTCGCACGCATGTGGCGTGGTACTGGCGAGTGTTGTCGGTCATTGCTGTGGCCTCTGTGTCGATGGCAGCGGCTGCATGGATATATGATGCGGGAAGACAGATTGCCGGGTATCACACGAATGAATCCGGCGGGGAAATTCAGTCACTCCGGAACTACGTGATGGAATTGGATGCGGAGTTAACGAAGCTTCGCAGCCTTGCCGGAACCGGTGAAAGCAGTTTGCAAATCGAGAGAGCGACGCGGATGCAGTTGGCGCGCCAGATCAGGATTCTGGAGAGCGAAAATGCTGCCTTGCGCGAAGATCTGGCATTTTTCGAAGGATTGATGCCGGGAGCCGAACCGGTGGATGACGCACCCGTAAGAATTGACCGTCTCCGAATCGAGCCTGTGGGCGTTGATGGGGAGTACCGCTACCGCATGCTGGTCGTGAACAATGGAGGGCGGCAGGCGAAGGAACTGAAAGGCAATCTCCAGTTACAGGTGAAAGTGCGGCATGACGGCAAAGATGTTATGATCAATGTCCCTCCCTTCGAAGGAAGTGAATCTCATCTTTTCCGTTTTGAGATCAAGCATTTCCACCGTCTTGAGGGCGTCTTTTCTGTCCCGGTGGGGGCGAATGTCCTGAGTGTCGAAGCCCGTGTGATGCAAGACGGAGTGGTGCGTGCCAAGCAGTCCTTGACGCTTTAGCCGGAGAAATGCATGTTTGGAAAAAAGAAGGGGGGCGCTCCCCAGAACAGCATCGACAGCCTGATTGGTACGGGAACCCGCGTTGAGGGAAACATATTCTTCACCGGAGGGTTGCGCGTCGATGGCGAGGTAAAGGGGAATATCAGCAGCCAGAATCCCCTTGAGGGGACGTTGGTGATCAGCGAAAAGGCCAGCGTCGAAGGTGCCGTCTCGGTTGGGCATGTGGTCATCAACGGTACCGTCATTGGACCCGTTTTTGCCGGCGATTCGCTGGAACTCCTTCCGTCGGCACGTGTCACAGGGGATGTCGAGTACCATCAGATCGAAATGCAGCAGGGCGCCGTGATTCAAGGCAGACTGGTGCATCAGGCAAGTGCCAAGACTGTCGAACTCAAGCTGGCATCCAATAGCTGATGTTGTAAGCTCTGCATTGGGGTCGAACATTAATTTGTGTGTTTGGAAGGAAGTTTCATGAATACTGCAACCGATATGCCGATGCCCTTCGTTTTTACGGATAGTGCGGCGAGCAAGGTCAAGGAATTGATTGAGGAAGAAGGCAACCCTGAACTGAAGTTGAGGGTGTTTGTGACTGGCGGTGGGTGTTCGGGCTTCCAGTACGGATTCACGTTCGATGAAGAAGCCAATGATGACGATACGGCAATGGAGAAGAATGGCGTGACTCTTCTGGTGGATCCGATGAGTTATCAATATCTCGTCGGGGCCGAGATTGATTACACGGAAGGTCTTGAGGGGTCGCAGTTCGTGATCAAGAACCCCAACGCCACATCGACTTGCGGTTGTGGTTCATCGTTTTCCGCCTGATCTGACGGTTCGTAACGCACTAATACCGAAGGCGACTGGTGTCGCCTTCGGTTTTTTTTAGCCTTGTTTTTTTACGCTATTCTACGAGCGCCGCTGTCTTGATCTGCTTCGCCAGATCAAGATGTGGGCGCAGTGTTTCCGTCGCGGTCTTGAAACGCTGAAGATAGGATGCGTTCAGTGGAATTGCATCCGGCAGCGACGCCGTCATTGGATTAACCTGCTGTGAATTGATGCGGAATTCGTAATGCAGATGTGGGCCTGTGGCCACGCCGGTTTGCCCGACGAATCCGATCGTGTCTCCCTGGCTTACTCGTACGCCTTTGCGGATTCCAGGGGCGAATCCATTCAAATGTCCATACGCGGTTGAATAGGCGCCCTGATGTTTGAGGATGACCAGGTTGCCGTAGCCTCCCTGGCGCCCGGCAAATTCGACCGATGCATCTGCCACCGCCCGCACGCGCGTTCCGATGGGAGCGCCATAGTCGATGCCCTTGTGGGCCCGGGTAATCTGCAACACCGGATGACGCCGTGCGTTCGAGAAGCCTGAGGTGACCCTGGAAAACTCCAGTGGGGAGCGAAGAAAGGCCTTGCGCAAGTTCTTGCCGTCTGCGCTGTAGTAGCCTCCCTTTCCTTCTTCTGCCTGGAACCAGTAAGCCTGGTGGGTCTTGTTGTTATTGACGAACTCTGCAGCCAGGACGCGACCGCTACGAACATGCTGCCCGTTATGGATCATGGACTCATAAACGACGGTGAATCGGTCGCCCTTGCGCAGATCGCGGTAGAAATCAATGTCGCCGCTGAAAATTTCCGCGAGTTGCGTCGCTATTGCATCGGGGATGCCGGCGGCGTCTGTTGCGCCGAAGAGAGAACTGATGATTTCCCCGGATTTGAAATGGGTTTGTGCAGTCATCTGTAGCGCTTGTTCACTGGCGACAAAACCATCGTTTTTGCGTTCAACCACAAGTGTTGCATCCTTGCCGTTGAGCGGGAAGAGCAGCGCCAACAATTCGCCGTTAGGCCCGGTTTTTGCCGTGACTGTCTTCCCCGGACGCAATTGACGGGCAATGGCCTTTGCGTCGCGGTTTTGGTTGAGGAAAGCAATCGCTTCCGGATCCGCAATGCCGAGTCGCGACAACAGGCTCGAAATGGTGTCCGATCGCAGGATGCGCTCTTCCCGCAGGAACTCGACCGCGCCGGATTCAACCGGCGTTACGGTGGGGGCGGCCAATTGTTCAAGAACCGTCTGGATTGACGCGGGAGCATCCTGCCCGTGCGGTGCAATAGCCGAGGCAGTGACCATGCCAAGCAGTGCGACACCACTGACGCCAGCCAGCGCCCAAGGGTGGCGCAGCAGCCTGTTCAATACGTGGCGCGGCTTTGCCGATGCCTTTATCTTTTGCCTGTCCATGAGCGAATACCGGAAAAAAACTCGCAGCAGTTTAACAAATAAACCGGGCCACTTGAATGCTGGATTTTTGTGCGGTGTTTGGGGGGGCGCGCGACGCGTAGCGAATTTAGCCCAAAACGGACGTCTGGCTCGCTATAGTGGTGCTCGCCTCGATTTCAGCGAGAGCAGACCACTGGAATGCACTTTTTTATTGCGCCGTCGCTGAGCCATCGAAAGCGCATTCGGTGAATATCCTCAAGGAGCATGGCATGAGCCTTAGTCAAACTGTTCGCTTTCTTGCGTTAGTGGTGCTTGTTTTCGTGCTGTCCCATTTCTGTTCCGGCAATCTGGAGGCAGCCTCGCTTCCGGCTGTTGAGGCCAAAAACGGCATGGTCGTCACGTCGCAGCATCTGGCGTCGAAGGTGGGCGTGGATATTCTCAAAATGGGCGGAAATGCCGTCGACGCAGCCGTTGCCGTGGGGTATGCGCAGGCGGTGGTAAATCCGTGCTGCGGCAACATTGGCGGAGGTGGGTTCATGACGATCCACCTGGCCGATGGGCGCGACGTATTCCTCAACTTCCGCGAGAGGGCGCCAGCGGCGGCGTCCGCCAACATGTACCTCGACTCGGCCGGCAATGTCCTCAAGAACGCCAGTCTGTTCGGCTACCTCGCCGTCGGCGTTCCCGGCACGGTGCTCGGACTCGATACGGCACTGCAGAAGTACGGCAAGCTCACACGCGCGAAAGTAATGGCGCCGGCGATCAAGCTGGCGCGCGAGGGTTTCATCCTCAATCGCGGCGATACCGACATCCTCGACACCACCGTCGAACTGATCAGAAAGGATCCCGAATCCGCGCGCATCTTCCTGCGCAAGGACGGCACGCCGCTTCAGCCGGGCGACCGGCTGGTACAGAAGGATCTGGCGAAAACGTTGGAGGCGATCGCCAAGCGCGGCCCGGACGCATTCTACAAGGGTAAGATCCCGCAGGCCGTCGAAGCCGCGGCCAAGATGGGCGGCGGCATCCTGACCGCTGCCGATTTCGCCGACTACACGATCAGCGAGAGCCAGCCGGTGACCTGCGACTACCGGGGCTACGTCTTTCTTTCTGCGCCGCCGCCGAGTTCCGGCGGCACGACGATGTGCCAGATCCTCAACACGTTGGAAGGCTATGACCTGAGAGGCATGGGTTTCAACTCGGCAGCGACGGTCCATGTGATGGCCGAGGCCATGCGCCACGCCTTCATGGACCGCAATACGTTCCTCGGTGATCCGGCCTTTGTGGACAACCCGCTCGACCGACTGCTCTCCAAGGAGTACGCCGCGGCCATTCGAGAGAAGATCACCGGCAAGGCGACACCGTCGTCCGAAGTGCAGCCAGGAAAGACGCCTCACGAGTCTGCCGAGACCACGCACTATTCAATTGTGGATAAGGGCGGTAATGCGGTGTCGACGACCTACACCATCAACGGCCGCTTCGGCGCCGCGGTCATCGCGCCGGGAACCGGCTTTTTTCTCAACAACGAGATGGACGACTTCACTATCAAGCCGGGCACCAAGAATCTTTACGGACTGGTGCAGGGTGCGACGAACGCCGTCGCGCCGAAGAAGCAGCCGCTCTCGTCGATGTCGCCAACACTGATTACCAAGGATGGTAAGACCTTCATGGTGCTCGGTTCGCCGGGGGGTTCGCGCATCATCAGCATCACGCTGCAGACCGCGCTCAATGTCATCGACCACGGCATGGGCCCGCAGGAAGCGGTCGATGCCCCGCGCATCCACCACCAGTGGCTGCCCGACGAGGTGTTCTACGAAACGCGCGGCCTCTCGGCCGACACGTTGAAGAACCTTAAGGATATGGGTTACAAGATGACCGAGCAGAGTCCTTGGGGGGCTGCCGAGGTGATCCTCTATGGCCTGCCCGGCGCCGCCGGCGTGGCATCGGCCAGTTCCGGCAACGACAGCGCGGTCTCCGGCAAGGTGCGTGCCGGCTTCATCTACGGCGCCAACGACCCGCGCCGGCCTGCGGGGGCAGCGCTGGGGTACTGACCCTCGGCTCCTGCGTTACCCGCTGAGGGTCATCAGGATGTCGGCGTACCAGGCGCAGTTTAACCCCAGCGCCTCGTCAACTTTCTGGTCGCGGGAGCCGACGTCGAGCCTGGCTGAATGGACACCGAGCAATATCCAAGGCAACTCGCCCAAGCTTCCGTTCCCGTTGGAGTGGCGCATGACCACCGGGGCGCCGCTGGTGCCGCGGTGGGTGCGCGCGTCGGTGAGGAAATATCCCTGACCCTGGAAGCGCAGACCGAACGATGAAGCGATCACTGCCTGACGCACGACCGGCAAGTGGTGCAGGGTGTCGTGGAATCCGAGCGGGAAGCCGACCACCAGGAGCGATGTTCCCACTTCGATGCGTTCGAAGGATTCCGGCAAATGTTGCGGGGTGAATGCGCAATAAACCGCGCTCGGGGGAAGTGCTCGGCGCTCGATTTCGATGATTGCGACATCCACGGGGCCCGCCGAGTCGTGTGCTTCGCGCCACAGGCTCAGGCCGTTGCGGTAGAGCGGAATGGAGAAACCGGTCGACTTGCCGAAATCCTCGGCGCAGGCATGCAGTTCGATCTCTAACTGGTCGGGCTCGTGCCGGCTTTCCTTGTCGAAAACGACATGGCGGCTCGTGACCAGGAACAGGCGTTCATCCCGTTGAAAGAAAAAACCGCTGGCGTTGGTCAGGCGCCGTCCTCCTTGAAGGGTGGAGATTCGAACGGTAGTCAGAAGGATGGATTCGATCATGCGGATGCCTTGAGCGGTATGAGGCGGCTGAAGCGGGTTGCATTGCAAGCCTCGGTGTTGGCGAGTAGCGAATCAATGTAACACGTGCTTTCCCGTAAGCAACAACGGTGTTGTCTTGGACGAACACGGGTTTTCTTAGCATAGATCAAGGTTTCGACCTATCCTGACAGGTAGATTGCCTGATCATCGTGTGTTCTCGTGAATCATGGATCTGTCCCGTCGCCGCTTTTTCGGTAGTCGCCTGCCGCGCGTTGCGCCCTTCCGGCCGCCCTGGAGCGTTCAGGAAGCACGTTTCGTTGACGCCTGCAGCCGTTGCGACGACTGCATCAAGGTGTGCCCGACAGGTTTGCTCAAGCGGGGTAGCGGTGGCTTTCCTGTGGCTGACTTCGGCGTGGCTGCCTGCACGTTCTGTGGGGAGTGCACGAAAGTCTGCAAGACTGGCGCGATTGCGACGGATACCGGGCAGGAACCCTGGCAATTCACCATCCGCATCGGCGAAGGCTGTCTCGCACATCAACGTGTGGAGTGCCGCGTATGTGGCGAAGCCTGTGACACGCGTGCCATCCGCTTCCCGCTGGTGGCGGGCGGCGTGCCCCGCCCCGAAATCGATACCAACGCCTGCAACGGGTGCGGCGCCTGTCTGGCGCCCTGTCCGGTGAGTGCCATCGAGCGCGTGGTGCGAGAAAACCCGTCGCCGGCCCGGCCCCAACCTTCTCTTTCCCCGGAGTTGCTATGAACATTGCCAGTCTGGTACTGCGTATCCGTCCCGAGACCCGTGCCGAAGCCGAGGCCGAGTTGCGCGCGATGCCCGGCGTCGAATGCCATCACATGACCGACGATGGCAAGCTCATCGTCACGGTCGAGGACGCGCCGGGTGCCGCCATGTCGGACACGCTGATCGCCATCCATCGCGTGCCGCAGGTGCTGGCGGCAACGCTGGCCTACGAACATACCGATGATTCCATTTCGACAAACCCGATCCCGACACCCCGGAATTCCCCCTGCCAGGAGGTTCAGCCATGAAAATAGATCGTCGTGAATTCATCAAGACCCAAGCCATCGCCGCCGCGGCCGCCAGTGCCGGGATCGCGCTGCCCGCCGTGGCCCAGCAAAAGGCGCCGCCGAGTTCTGCCG
>CAZCJW010000073.1:0-13300 GCA_964499185.1 uncultured Propionivibrio sp.
ATCCGCTCGCGCTTCCTGGGCAAGATCAAGGACGCCTTCGACGCCAATCCCGCGCTCTCCAACCTGCTGCTCGACGACTATTTCAAGGGCGAGATCGACAAGGCCCAGTCCGGCTGGCGCAACATCGTCGCCACGGCCGCGCTGAAGGGTATTCCGGTGCCGGCGTTCAGCACCGCGCTGGCGTTCTATGACCAGTACCGCAGCGCCGTCCTTCCAGCCAATCTGCTGCAGGCGCAGCGCGACTACTTCGGCGCACATACGTACGAGCGCCTTGACCAGCCGCGCGGCCAGTTCTTCCACACCAACTGGACCGGAAAAGGCGGAACGACGGCGTCAAGCACGTACAACGTATAGACGCGATCAGGGCGAAAAAACAAAAGGGGCGCGGATTTCCGCGCCCCTTTTGCATTTGCGTTGGTCAGATCGGAATAGTATGGGCTAACCGGCCTCTTCCTCGATCTGCAGGGATTTTTTGCGCTTTTCGCAAGGATCCTTGCAACTGCAAATGGAGTCTCCTTTGCCTCCGCAACTTCCGGCAATGGGCTTGCGACCGAGAAGGACACCTGACGCCAGCGCAAGGAATGCCAAAGCAACAACCAAGAACGTTACGAAGAAGGTGCTCATATCAACCTCCGAAATCATCAAGCATGATGTTTTCACGCTCGACGCCGAGATCCAGCAACATCTTGATCACGGCAGCGTTCATCATGGGTGGCCCGCACATGTAGAACTCACAATCTTCGGGAGCCGGGTGGTCCTTCAGGTAGTTCTCGTACAGCACGTTATGGATGAACCCTTTATACCCCGTCCAGTTGTCTTCGGGAAGAGGATCGGAGAGCGCCAGGAACCATTTGAAGTTCGGATTCTCTGCCTGCAGCTTGTCGAATTCCTCGACATAGAAGGCCTCGCGCAGTGATCGCGCACCGTACCAGAAGGTAATCTTGCGCTTGCTGTGAAGCCGCTTGAGCTGGTCGAAGATGTGCGAGCGCATAGGAGCCATTCCTGCACCGCCGCCGATGAAGACCATCTCGTGATCGGTCTCGCGGGCAAAGAACTCGCCAAAGGGGCCGTAAACCGTGACCTTGTCGCCCGGTTTGAGTCCGAACACCCAGCTGGACATCTTGCCCGGTGGCAGGTCGTCCCGGTTCGGAGGCGGCGTGGCAACACGGATATTGAACTTCACTACCCCATGCTCTTCCGGATAGTTTGCCATCGAGTAGGCGCGAATCACCGTTTCTTCGACCTTGGATACATAACGCCAGACGTTGAACTTGTCCCAATCGCCGCGATACTCGGGCTGGATATCAAAATCCTTGTAGTTGACGACATGGGGCGGGCATTCCAGCTGGACATAGCCTCCGGCACGGAAATCAACGTTCTCGCCTTCCGGGAGGCGAAGCGTCAGTTCCTTGATGAATGTGGCCACGTTCGGATTCGATTCGACTGTACACTCCCATTTTTTGACGCCGAAGACTTCTTCCGGAACCTTGATCTTCATGTCGTTCTTGACGGGGGTCTGGCAGGCCAGCCGCCAGCCGGCACGGACCTCTCGCTTGGAGAAGTGCGGTTCTTCCGTCGGAAGAATGTCCCCGCCGCCTGATTCAACGATGCATTTGCACTGCGCACATGTTCCACCGCCACCGCATGCGGAAGAGAGGAAAATCTCGTTATTGGCCAGTGTCTGGAGGAGCTTCCCACCGGCGGATGCCGTGATGTTGTGGTGCCCTTCGTTAATGTCAATCGTTACGTCTCCCGACGATACCAGCTTCTTGCGAGCCATGATGATGAACATGGCCAAGGCCAGCACGATGCCGGTAAACATTCCGATGGCCAGCATTATTTCCTGAATATTCATCTGAACTTTCTCCTAGAGCTGCACGCCGGAAAATGACATGAAGCCCAAAGACATCAGGCCGATCGTGATGAAGGTGATACCCAGACCTCGCAATCCCTCCGGAATGTCACTGTATTTGAGTTTTTCGCGTATGGCGGCTACAAGGGCGATCGCAATGGCCCATCCCACACCTGACCCCAGTCCATACACCACGCTCTCCGAGAAGTTGTAGTCCCGCTCAACCATGAAGAGGGAACCTCCGAGAATGACGCAGTTCACCGTAATCAGCGGCAAAAAGATTCCCAGGGCGTGATAAAGACTCGGTAAATACTTGTCCAGAAGCATCTCCAGAATCTGGACAATGGCGGCAATCAGGCCAATGTATGAGAGCAGACCAAGATACGACAGATCCACATCCGGCAATCCGGCCCACGCCAGCGCCCCGTCGCGCAGCAAATAGGTGTACATCAAGTTGTTGGCCGGAACGGTGATCGTCTGCACGACAACCACCGCAATCCCCAGGCTTATGGCGGTTTCGACTTTCTTCGAAATGGCGATGAACGAACACATGCCCAGGAAGAAAGAGAGCGCCATGTTCTCGATGAACACCGCGCGAACAAATAGGCTGATGTAATGCTCCATCTTAGATTCCTTCCTTGTCGCTGACCTGGGGGGCCAGAGTAAACACGGCGGGCTCGATCTGATTCCTCTTCCACTCGCGCAAACCCCAGATGATCAATCCGATCAGGAAGAATGCCGAGGGAGGAAGGAGCAACAGTCCGTTGGGTACATACCAACCGCCATCCTTGGTCAGCGGAATGATGTCAACCCCAAAGAGCTTCCCGGCGCCAAACAGTTCGCGGATGACGCCGAGCAGAAGAAGCATCGCGCTGTAGCCCAATCCGTTGCCGATACCGTCCAGGAAGGAGAGAAGTGGCGGGTTCTGCATGGCAAAACCCTCCGCGCGCCCCATCACGATGCAGTTGGTGATGATCAACCCGACGAACACTGACAATTGTTTGGCGGTATTGAACGCGTAAGCGCGCAAGATCTGATCGACGAGAATCACCAGCGACGCAATGATGACCATCTGCACGATCATCCGGATCGAACTCGGGATCTGCAGGCGGATCAGAGAAATAAACAGGTTGGAGAAGGCGGTCACCAATGTCAGTGCGATCGACATCACCAACGCCGTGTTCAGATTGGAGGTTACGGCCAGTGCCGAGCAAATGCCGAGAATCTGCAGCCCGATCGGGTTATTGGCAAAGACCGGATTAAACAGAACTTCCTTCATTGTTGGATGTGACATGATCAGGCTCCCTGCGCACGCAACTTGGCAAGATAGGGGCCAAAGCCCTGCTCGCCAAGCCAGAATTGAACCAGCCGATCCACGCCGTTGCTAGTCAGCGTTGCGCCGGCCAAAGCGTCGACCTGATAGGCTGCATTGGGACTCGACGGGTCGACATTTCCCTTGACAACACGGATGGCCGGCTTGCCCGACGCGTCAAAAAGGACTTTCCCCGGCCATAAAGCCTTCCATTTCGGATTGTCGACCTCGCCGCCAAGTCCGGGGGTTTCCGCGTGCTGATAGAAGCCGAAACCAACTACGGTTTTCAAGTCGCTCTTTACCGCCATGAAGCCCAGCAGCGTTGACCACAAGCCGTAGCCGCGTACCGGCAGAATCAGCGACTCCAGCTTGCCGTCTCGCTCCACCATATACACGGTAGAGTAACGTTCACGCCGCTTTATCAGGGCAATGTCCTCAGCGAGCGGTAGCGCCGACGAGAGTTTTGGATCTCTGGCTGCTTTGAGCGGATCGAAGGTCAGCGGATCAAACTCGTCCGCATATTCTCCGGTCTGCAGATCAACAACGCGGGCCTTGATGCTTGTAGTAAAGAGTTCCTTGACCTCTCTGGAGGAAAGATCGGGAGTGCCGATGCCGGCAATGGTCAGGATATTGCGCTGCTTGTCGATCAGGCGGTTCTCCAGTTGGACCGGCTTGAGTACGACAGCCGATCCTGCAACAAAGACCGAGCTGACAAGACTGACGACCAGCGCAACGAGTAATGTGCGTGTCGTCGATTCGTGTTTAGTGGACATTGCGCCGCAGCCTCCTCTTGACATTGGCCTGAATCACGAAGAAATCAATCAGCGGGGCACAGAGATTTCCGAACAGAATCGCCAGCATGATGCCTTCCGGGAAGGCAGGATTCACGACCCGGATCAGAACCACCATGACTCCGATAAGTGTGCCAAAAATCATTTTTCCAGTATTCGTCATGGATGCGGATACAGGATCAGTGGCCATGTATACCGTGCCGAAGGCAAAGCCACCGAGGACCAGATGCCAGTACCAGGGCATGGCGAACATCGGGTTGGTCTTCGATCCGATCAGATTGAGCAGCAGACTCATGGCAATCATGCCGAAGAGAACACCGCCGATGATCCGCCACGAGGCGATTTTCGAGATCATCAGGATGCATCCCATGATCAGGATGATCAAGGTGCTGGTTTCGCCGACCGAGCCCGGAATCATGCCGATGAAGGCGTTCATCCAACTTACGCCGCTCCCGGTAATGGCCTCGACACCTCCGCCCGCCGCGTTGCCGAGCGGGGTCGCCATCGTATAGCCATCAACCACCGTCCACACGGCATCGCCGGAACTCTGCGCCGGGTAGGCAAAATAGAGAAAGGCGCGACCTGCCAACGCCGGATTAAGGAAGTTCTTTCCGGTTCCGCCAAAAACCTCCTTGGCAATCACCACGCCGAAACTGATCCCCAGCGCAACCTGCCAGAGCGGGATCGAAGGCGGCATCGTCAGGGCGAAAAGCACCGACGTCACAAAGAAGCCTTCGTTAACCTCATGCTTGCGCACAGAGGCGAACAGCATTTCCCACGCAATGCCAACCGCAAACGTCACGATATAGATCGGCAGGAACCAGGTCGCCCCCTGCACGATATTGTCCCAGGCACTGGCCGGATCGAATCCGGCGAACATCCGGATCAAAGCCATGCGCCAGTTGTCCTGGGCCGCCAGCAGGTCCGGATTGGCGGCAAAGGACGTATTGGCTTGATAGCCGATATTCCACATGCCGAAAAAGATCACCGGGAAGGTGCATACCCAGACGGCTACCATCATGCGCTTGAGATCGATACCGTCACGCACATGCGCCGTCGTCTTGGTCACGCTTGACGGGCGGTAGTGAAAGGTATCGATGGCTTCGTAGATGGCATGAAACTTTTCGTACTTGCCCCCTTTTTCAACAAGGCGGCCAACCCGGTCGAGCAATTCGCGCAAACCCATGTCAGCCCTCCTTCTCGATGCGGTTCAGAACATCCCGCAGGATGGGACCGTACTCATACTTTCCTGCACAGACATAGGTGCACAACGCCAGATCCTCCTCGTCAAGTTCCAGACAGCCTAGTTTCTGAGACATGTCCGTATCGCCCACTACCAGATAACGCAACAACTGTGTCGGGAGGATATCGAGCGGCATCACCTCCTCGTAACTGCCGACCGGAACGATTGCGCGCGGACTTCCATTGGTCGTCGTGGTGAACTTGAATTTGCGACCGCTGAACAGTTTCGACACAAACACATTAAGAATTGAGTGCTTGTTGACGCCGGCACGCGCCCAATGCATGAATTCGCGATCGTCCCCTTCTTTAAGGCAGGAAATCTGATAGTGGTAGCGCCCCAGGTACGCATACGGCCCCTGCGCCGTGCGTCCCCCCAGAAGCGAACCGGAGACGACCCGGTTACGCCCTGGCTCAAGTTCCCCTGCCGCAAGTTCCTCAAGACTGGCGCCCAGGCGCGTCCGAAGCAGGCGCGGCTTTTTGACCACAGGGCCGCCCAGAGCAACCACGCGTTCGACCCAGAGATGCCCGGTCGAGAACAGCTTTCCGATGGCGATGACATCCTGGCTGTAGATTTGCCACACACTATGGGTAGCGCAGACCGGGTCGAGGAGGTGAATATGCGTTCCCGGCAGTCCTGCGGGATGCGGTCCTGCAAAACGTTCGATCCGGACGCCTGGCAGACCATCAACTGAAACAGACGAACCTTCAGCTGCGCAGACGACGACCGGAGCAATTCGGGAAAGAATCTTCAGGCCACGGCGAAAATCCGCGTTGTACGCCGCGATAATCGGGGCCGGATCCGCGGACAGCGGGTGCGTATCGATAGCCGTCACGAAGATGGAGGCCGGAACCGCATCGACATGCGGGGTTTTGCTGAATGGGCGGGTCCGCAATGCTGTCCATAAGCCGGAACGCAGCAGGTTCTCTCGAATCGCCGACGGATCAAGCCCATCCAGCTGGCTTTCGGTATAAGCAGGGAAGGTTTCTTCCTCGTTGCCTTCCACCTGGATGACCACCGACTGGAGCACGCGCTGTGCTCCACGATTGATCGCTGCGACCGTGCCAGCGGCCGGCGAGGTGAAATGCACGCCAGGATTCTTCTTGTCAGAAAAAAGGATCTGTCCCAGCTTGACCTTGTCGCCGACCTGGACGGCCATGGTCGGTTTCATTCCATGGTAGTCAGATCCCAATACGGCCACAGTCCGGACCGGACGGGCTGCTTCAATGGATTGATCCGGCGCTCCTTCGACCGGCAGATCCATCCCTCGTCTTATACGTATCATTCGATTAACCTGATCAGTGATTTTGGTTGACCATCCGAGCCGTTAGGCCCTCAATCTTGCGATCCGGGACGTAGCCAGATCGATCTTCTCGTTTGCTATGACGCCAGGGAACCCCTTCTCGACGAACACTTGGCACATGTCGTCCACCATTGTCTGGCCCATGCCACGCAGCGATACCACCGAATAACCACCCAGATGGGGGGTGACGATGACATTGCGTGTGCCCAGGAGGACGTGATCCGCACCGATCGGTTCGCCTTCGACGACGTCGGTGGCGTACCCGCCAATTTTACCAGATTCGAGTGCGGCGATAAGATCGCCTTGATTGAAGATTTCACCCCTGCATGTGTTGACAATAATGGCCCCGTCATTCATCGCCGTCAGCTGCCTGGCACTGAACATGCGCGAGGTTTCGCTGGTCAGCGGGCAGTGCAGGGAAATGATCGCGCTTTTCGCCAGCAACTCGTCAAACTCGACTTTTGTGGCATGGCGGGCCGCGATTTCCTCGGCACTGACATAGGGGTCGTAGGCGATTACGTTGGCCTGGAAGCCCAGCGTCAGGATTCTGGCCACCGTCTTTCCGATGGCGCCGATGCCCACCAGGCCGATGGTGGCGCCCTTGAAATCGACGCCCAAGGCTATTTTGGCGCGCTTGGCCCACTCGCCCGCCTTGACGATGGCGGCGCCTTCGACGATTCGTCGTGCCGAGGCGTTCATTAGGCCGACGGCCATCTGTGCCACGGACTCCCGCTCAACCTCCGGCCCCACCTTGGATACCGCGATGCCCAGTTCTGCGCAGGTGTTCAGGTCGACGTTGTCGCAGCCGACGCCATGGCGGGCCAACAACTGAAGCTTTGGCAGTCCGAGGAGAACTTCGCGCGTGTACACGGGGGTAACGCTGGCGATGATCCCGTCGGCCTCGCGCAGCGTGTCGTGGAATACGGAGGCCGGGGCGTTGTTGGGGATATCAACGCGGACGAGTTCGGCGAACTCTTCCAGCTTGCGCAGATGTTCAGGGTATGAAATGCCGAACGAACTTGAGTTGACGATTGCGATGACCAGCTTTTTGTTTGCCATGATGTTGCCTCGGGGGTTCAGGATTGGTTGATGGAGGTTGGTGCCTTTTTCTCGCGTCGGCTACCAGCCTTCGCGAACGAGCGGCAGCGGCTTGACTCCGGGCTTTGCTTTCACGCGCCGGGTCGGCCCCAGTCCGCGTCGCGCCAGAAGCGGTTCGCGCAGGGAGTCGCGCACGCTGAAGTAGCGGTCGGCTATTTCCTCGTAGATGTGTACATTCTTTTCGATGGGCTCGATCACATGCGCTTCCTTCATGATCCGGCGCGAACACGCCAGCAGGTCGTCGCCTTCCCCGTACCGTGCCAGGCACGCTGCGCCGATGATGCCCATTTCCGGATTCTGGGTCAGGACGATGGGCAGGTTCAGTGTGTCGGCCATGATCTGCATCCACGGTAGATTGGCCGTGCCGCCCCCGCCCAAACGGAATTCCTTGATCTGGTTTTCCGGGTCCAGACGGTTCTTGACCAAAAGGTATGAAAACGCCACCCCTTCCAGGAATGAACGCGCCAGGTCGTCGCGGGTGCTGGCTACGCCGAGGCCAAGCACCATGCCTGTGCCGATGTTGCCGATGACCTTGTCCCGTTCCCCGGTGAAGTAGGGGAAGGTCATGATGCCGTGCGATCCCGGATCGGAGAGCTCCTTGCCCCGGAGATAGTCGAGATCCAGGCCGAGAATGTTCAGCAGCATGTTGGTGGCGATGGTGCAGTTGTTGATTCCCGAACCGGTGAAGAAGCGCCCCGGGCGCAGCAGGCAGCTCTGGATCAGCCCGCCTTCAAGGTCTTCGACAGGCGCAGGCGTAGGGACCCGGAACATCCCGGAGGTGCCGAAATTCCCGACCCCGATGCCGCTCTCGAAGCCCGTCATGGACGCTGCCAGCGCGGCGCCGTCGTAGAGGCCGGCCGAGATGGCGGTGCCCTCCTTGACACCGATTTCTCTGCAGATGGACGGCAGCAGTCGAACCTTGTCCTTGAACCCGTCGAGCACGCGCGGAAAGTGCGCGACAGCGAAACCGGAGGCCTTGATGATGGCTTCGTCCCAATGACCGTCGATATCCAGGCAGCCGAGCGAGTTGGCCGTGCTGTAATCGGTGAAATACTCGCCGGTTAACAGGTGCATGAGAAAAGCTTTGGAGTCGAGGACATGCGCTACCCGGCTGGCAATATCCGGTTGCGTTGCGGCGATATGGTGCAGTCGGTTGGCCGGGTACTGGAAGATCGGAGGGCACCCGGTGCGCAAGTACATCCGGTTGACGTCGCCAATGGCCTCCAGGAAATGAGGGTGGTGTGACTGCGCGGTGGTGTCGACGAAGGTCGATATTTTCGTCAGTGGGACGCCATGCTTGTCCAGAAGTACCAGGCCAAACTGATAGGAAGTCAGGGAAAGCAGTTCGACATCGGCGCCCTTGTTACCGACAGCGAGCTTGCAGACATTCAGCAGCGCGGCGTGCAACTTTTGCGGATCATGCTCGGCCCGGCCGGTGGCATCGCCTTCAATTTTTGTGCTGATGTTCGTGGCGTCGCCACACAAATGCCCGTCCTCATCGACGAGCGCCGCTTTGATGTTCGTAGTCCCGACATCGATAGAAAGTATCAAGCCCATGGCATTGCTCCATCAACAAGACAAGCGAGAAATGAGTTACAAGAACGGCTTCACTGCTCCGCCAAAACTGACTTTTTGCGCCTGATTTTATCCGGGTATTGATTGAATCGTTTTGTGCTTTACAGGTTCTGGCCAATCCTTGTAATTGTTATGGCAAGCAGGCCAGCGCGGTCCGCGAGTGCCATGGGTGTAATGTAATACGGGCGAGGGTGCGAATATATGCGAATTAAGCATGCCCCCATGTCGGGAAGAACGCTGGCGTATGGGCGAAGGGTGCGGCGGCTAAAGTGTCTTCTTCTGGATCAACTCGATCTTGTAGCCGTCCGGATCCTCGACGAAGGCAATGACGGTAGTGCCGTGCTTCATCGGGCCGGCTTCTCGGGTGACCTTGCCGCCTTTCTCCTTGATCAGTGCGCAAGCGGCATAAGCGTCTTCAACAGCGAGCGCAACGTGGCCGAAGCCGTTGCCGATCTCGTAGGCCGAAGTATCCCAGTTATGCGTCAGTTCGATCACGGCGCCTTCGCTTTCCTCGTTGTAACCGACGAAAGCCAGGGTGAAGCGGCCCTCAGGGTAATCCTGGCGGCGCAGCAGGCGCATGCCGAGGACTTCGGTATAGAAAGCCAGCGAACGGTCGAGGTTGCCGACGCGGATCATGGTGTGAAGGATTCTCATGGGTTACCTCTAGGTTGAGAGTCAAGAAACTGGATGAACTATTTTACCCCGCGTTTGCGCCCCCTCGGCGGGTCGGCGGGGATTCCAGGTGTTAGGATTTGCCCCCATGCGAATCGAACATCTGAGAGAGCGCCTGCGCGATGGCGGCGCCAAGCCGGAACACGAACAGCGTGTGCTTCGCGCCTGGTTGCAGGCGCGGCCTTTGGACGCCGGAACACGGCGACAAGTTGCCGAAAACTTTCTGCCGAAGGCGCTGCGCGAAGACTTGCCGTTGCTGTCCTCTGAACTCGCCGGCTTGGCGCGACTGTGTTCCGAGCATCCGGGCCGGGACGGTTCGGCGCGTCTGCTGGTTGAACTGATGGATGGCCAGATGGTGGAGAGCGTATTGCTGCCGCGCGACGGGGTCTGCGTTTCCACGCAGGTCGGGTGCGCCGTTGGCTGCCTGTTCTGCATGACCGGGCAGAGCGGATTGCTGCGTCAGTTGGGCAGCGCCGAGATCGTGGCGCAGGTGGTGCTGGCGCGCACGCAGCGAGCCGTCAAGAAGGTCGTGTTCATGGGCATGGGCGAACCGGCGCACAACCTCGACAATGTGCTTGAAGCCATCGATCTGCTTGGCCAGGAGGGCGCCATCGGGCACAAGAACCTCGTGTTTTCCACGGTCGGCGATCCGCGTGTGTTCGAGCGCTTGCCGCAGGGGCGGGTCAAGCCGGCGCTGGCGCTGTCCCTGCACACCACCGATCCGGAACTGCGCGCGCAGCTGTTGCCCAAGGCGCCGCGCATCGCGCCGGAAGAGCTGGCCGCGCAGGGAGAGCGCTACGCGCGGTTAACCGGTTATCCGATCCAGTACCAATGGACGCTGCTGGACGGCGTGAATGATTCGGACGAGGAAATGGATCGCCTGGTGCAATTGCTGGCCGGCAAGTACGCCATGATGAACTTCATTCCGTTCAATGAAGTCGAGGGCGCCGGCTTCAAGCGGCCGGCGTGGGAAAAGGCCGTCAGCCTGACGCAGAGCTTGCGCCAGCACGGCATTGTGGCCTGCCTGCGCGATTCGGCCGGGCAGGACATCGACGGCGGTTGCGGGCAGTTGCGGGCGCGCAGCGCGGGGATCGGCGTTCGTGTTGTCCGCAGAGCGCCGGCTGCTTCGGCGCCGTAGTGGTGTCGTAGGGTGGTGTATTAGCGGCGCGCACGCGCCTTCAGCGCGCGGACCTCGAAAGTAACTTCATCGATTGTTGTGTTTCTCGCATCGACCAGGCGTAGGCGGTGGCGCCCCGGTTGCGGCAGCCAGCGGGCGGTGGTGGCGGTGGCGTCGGCGAAGGGTTTGTCGTCGAGCAGCCACTTCCAGCCGCGTCCGGCGGTACCGCTCAGGCGGAATTCGACGCGCTGGCGAGCCGGCGGGATGTCGGGGTCGAGGGCGAGGACCGTGCCGTTGGCCGGGTAGCCGATGCGCGCCAGGGCATTGCCGCTGGCCTGGCGGATCACCGCTTGTTCGGTGCCGGGGGCGAACCACTCTTCTCTGGCCGGTTCGAGCGCGGGCTCGAAGCGGATGCGTTGCCGGACCAGCCCGGCGGGCGGCGACGGCGGCTGGCTCGCGACGGCGGCGCGTCCGGAGGCCGGGTCGCCGCGGTGCAGCCAGTCCATCACCTCGCGCCAGACGGGGGCCGCGCCGCTGATCCCGGAAACATCATGCATCGGGCTGCCGCTGGCGTTGCCGACCCATACCGCGACGGTATAGCGGCGCGAGTAACCGGCGCACCAGTTGTCGCGCATGTCCTTGCTGGTGCCGGTCTTGGCGGCGGCCCAGTAGGGCGTTGCCAGCCAGGATTCGAGGCCGAAGGTCGAGGCGCGCGCATTGCGGTCGCTGAGGATGTCGCCGATCTGGAAGCTTGCAGGGGGGTGGAACGCGGCATGCGGGCGGGCGGTGAAGACCTCGGCGCAGCCGTCGCGCCGGCAGGGGACGGGCGGCTCGTTGTGCCCCGGGGTGGCGCGCAGCGGTGTCCAGCGGCCACCGTTGGCCAGGCTGCGGTAGGCGTTGGCCAGCATCAGCAGCGAGATGTCGGCGGAGCCGAGCGCGAGGCTGTAGCCGTACCAGTCGCCGTCCCGGCGCAGGCTGGCAAATCCGGCCGCGCGCAGGCGTTGCAGGAAAGCGTCGGGGCCGAGGCGGACGAGCGTGCGCACGGCGGGTACGTTGAGCGAGCCGCCGAGGGCGTGGCGGACCGAGACCCAGCCCTGGTAGTGCGGCTCGTAGTTCTGCGGCGCGTAGAGGCCGTTGCCAGTGTCGAGCGTGAGGGGCGCGTCTTCGATCAGGGAGGCGGGGGTCAGCGTGCGCGTTTCGAAGGCCAGCGCGTAGAGAAAGGGCTTGAGCGTCGAGCCGGCCTGGCGCAGCGCCGTGACGCCGTCGACCTCGGCCGCGCTGGAAAGGTCGCCGCTCGATCCGACCCAGGCGAGGATTTCGCCGCTGGCGTTGTCGAGCACGACGACCGCGCCGTCTTCCGCGTTCTGCTGGCGCAGGGAACCGAGGTGGCGGCGCAGGGATTCGCGGGCGAAGCCTTGCAAGCTGTAATCGAGGCTGGAGCGGAGCGCCTGTCCGGGCGTGTCGAGGAGTTTTCGCGCCAGATGCGGCGCGCGTTGCGGCGTACCGTCGTCGTGCATGCGCGCGCTGCCGCTCAGGGCGGTGCGGGCGAAGCCGGGCAGGCTTGCGCATTCCCCTTCCCTTGTCATCTCGCGCAGCAGGTTGCAGGCGCGTCGGGCGACCAGTTCGGACGGTGCGTTCGGTGAGCGCAGCAGCGCTGCGGCGAGTGCGGATTCCCGTTCGTCGAGGCCGTGCGGCCATTTGCCAAAAAGCTGCTGGCTCATCGCGCCGACGCCCTGCAGTTCGCCCCGGAACGGCACCAGATTGAGGTAGGCCTCGACGATCTGGCGTTTGCTCCACGCGGTTTCGAGACGGATGGCGGCGGCGGTCTGCGAGAGCTTGGCGAGAAACGAGCGCCGGCCACGGCGTTGCCCGTCCTCGTCGAGCAGGCCGACGAGCTGCATGGTCAGCGTGCTCGCGCCGCGGGTGCGCTTGCCCCAGAAGTTGCTCCAGGCCGCGTTGCCGGCGGCGCGCCAGTCGACGCCGTCGTGCTCCATGAAGCGCTTGTCTTCGGAAACGATCACCGCGCGCACCAGCGCCGGGGAAATCTCCGCCAGCGGGGTCCAGGCGAGGCGGCGCACGTTCTTGTCGATGCGCAGCCGTTGCAGCACCTGGCCGTCGCGGGCGAGCAGCGTGGCGTCCGAAGGCGCGTAGCCGCGCCGGACCTCCGCGAACGCCGGCTGCGCGGCCGCCGGCTGGCTGGCCAGCCCGGACAGGCAGAGCAGGGCGAGCAACTCGCAGGCCGGGAGCGTCAGCGCGCGCCGCACGGGCGGTCAGTCCTCGACGCGGACGCGCGCGTTGGGCACCTCGCCGAAGACATCCGGCGCGTACAGGGCCTCGACG